>CAYOUR010000108.1:0-13896 GCA_964407145.1 uncultured Lentisphaeraceae bacterium
CCCATACGTCCTATTCCACCGTCCCATACGTCCTATTCCACCGTCCCATACGTCCCATACGTCCTATTCCACCGTCCCATAGGTCCCATGCTCCCAGCCGGAATCATGTGTCGCATGGGACATATAAAGCGGAACGGTACGAATACCGCATGAAGTCCACTGTCCACGCCTGACCTCGGCACTTGCCGGAACGGACATGTTGCATTAAGGTAATCGTCATGTCGAACCAAGTCAAGGTCATGGTCACCGTCGTGATGTCAATCCTGCTGGGATTGACGCCTGCGGCGCGCCCGCAACCGGCGGTGGCCCCGCCACCAAAGCCGACTCCGTCCCCTGTCCGCACCAACCAGGATTCCATCATGCAGGATTCAGCCCGGCAAGCCTTCCGGCATATGGCCGCGGGCGGCACCCTCGCCGACAGCCTCGCCCGCCGCAATACCCGCAACCTCGTGACGCGGACAATGGGCGGCGAAATCTTCTGGCGCGACCTGGACGAATGCTGCGGCTGGCGAATCCAGCAAAACGCCCTGTTCCATAACTGCCGGATACTCGACAGCGAAAATGTCCGCCACGCCTGGGGCGGCCTGGAGTACATCGAAGAGCTCCTGCTCGGAAACCCGCCCTCGCGGCTGAGCAACTACGCCGAACCGGGATACCGCTTCTACCCGTACCCGGCGGAAAAAGCCCCCTGCCGCGGCAAGATCGTCCTGATGCACGGCTTGGGCAACCGGGCTCACAACATGAGCCGCATGGCCAAAAAGTTCGCGGCGGCGGGCTATGACGTGCGCAATTACGACTACCCGACCTTTGCCGAGCACATTTCCACCCATGGCCGCCGGTTCCTCAGCGCCTTCCGGGCGGAACTGGCCGCCACCGCCCCTGGCACCGGCATCTATTTCCTCACTCACAGCCTCGGCGGCATCGTCCTGCGCGTCGCTCTGGCCGAAATGACGCCGGACGAATGCGGCCGCATCAAAAGCATCGTCATGATGGCGCCGCCCAACCGCGGCTCCTATTGGCCGGACGTCCTGGTCGCGGCCATCCCGGCCGCCGGCAGGCTGTCCAAAACCCTCGGCGACCTGCGCACCGGCCACGACTCGCCCGTCAACCGCATCCCGCCGCCGGCCGGACAAGTCCAGATCGGCATCGTCCGTGCCAAAATGGACCTGAAAGTGGCTGCCCACCAGACCGAACTGAAAGACCTGCCCGGCTGCCCGGTCGCGACCGTGTCCGGCGGCCATTGGCAACTCCCTCTCAGCGATGAGGCGTTCCAGACGGCTGAGACGTTCTTCCGCACCGGAGCCTTCCCGGCGCCAACGCCATAACGGCGTCCGGCAGGAAGCCGCAGACCCTTCGTCACCGCCAGCCCACACGCTCTTGACGCCATGCCCCGGACGGCCATGGTCGTCACAAGCCTCGGCCACGAGCGCCCACGCCGGCGTCACGGCCGCCCAAAGCTCAGCATTCGTCCTCCGCGTGCCGTTCAATCCACTCGCGCACGAAATCGACGGCCTCGGTGCCCAGGTCGGCGCAGCAGTTGGCACAGAAGATGATGCCCTCCGAAGTGCCCTCCAGGATATGGCGGCGGTAGACCTCGCATTCGGCCTCAATCTGCTCTCGCGTCAACGGCTTTCCTTCACCGTAATTCCACAGGTAGCAGCCATTCATCCGCCGCTGCCCCGGCGTCCTGGCCACGACCGCGCCAAAGTCACGGCCCAGATCAGCCAGCTCCGCCGGCGCCATCATGTTCCAGTACGTGACGATGTCAAAACAGTGCAGATAATCGTCAACCGCCATCCCCAGCTGCCGCTTGTAGAAGACCACGCTGAAATCAAGGCGACGGGCCGGACAGGCGTGCAGCTCGGCCGCCATCGCCTGGACAGCGGGCAAACTCAGACGGGCCGGGGCCGGAGCCACCGGCGACCGGAAAAAATCATCCAAAATGGCGCCCGTGACATTCGGAAACCTCCCGGCCAGGCGCAGGACTTCGCCGAGGTCAGTGGCGTTGTCATTGCGCACCGAGCCGCTGTCGCCGATGGCGGACCACATGACCCGCCGCATCGGCCGCAGCTTCGCGGCCTCGTCGTCAAATGGCGGCGCCGGGAGATTGCACATGACGACCCGGCACATGTTGGGGATGCCCAGGAACTGCGCCCCCTCCAACGGCTCCATCCGGTTCTCGCCCGGAAGCCGCCAACGCTGGTTGCCGGCGGCATGATGATGACTGCCGGCGTTCTGACCCCATAACCACAATCGATCACGAAATTTCATTGCCGCCTCCAGGTGGGTGCCGCTTGGACAGCGCGGGGGTGGCGCCACGATGGTGCGCCGTTCCGCCATGACTCATATCAACAGCATGCAATCGCCGTAGCTGTAGAAACGCATCCGGCTGCGGACCGCGAAGTCATACGCCTGCATGACGTGGGCATGTTCCGCAAACGTGCAGACCAGCATCAGCAAGGTCGACTGCGGCAGGTGGAAGTTGGTCAGCAGGCCATCCGCCACCCGGGAACGATGCGGCGGATACAGAAAAATCGACGTGCGGCCGGAACCGGCCCGCACCAGCCCGGAATCCGCGTCAAAACAGGTCTCCAGAACCCGCACCGAGGTCGTGCCGATGCCAATGACCCGCCCGCCTGCCCGCCGGGTCCGGTTGACCAGCTCGGCACTCGCCTCCGACAAATGATAGTTCTCCGCATGCATGACATGGTCTTCAATCCGTTCCACGCTCACCGGCTTGAAAGTCCCGGCCCCGACATGCAGCGTCAGACGCGCAATCCCCACCCCTTGCGCCTCCAGGCCGGACAGCATTTCCGGAGTGAAATGCAACCCGGCGGTCGGCGCCGCCACCGCCCCCGGCACCGCCGCATAGACCGTCTGGTAGCGTTCGCCGTCCTCCGGCAGTGGAGTACGGTCAATATAGGGCGGCAAGGGAATCTGGCCGTCCTTCTCCATCAGCGCAAAGACGTCCCCGACATCGAAACGGACCTGGAAAGTGCCGTCCTCATTTTTCCGGGTGACGACAAAGCCGCCGGCGCCGGCGTCTTCAAATTCCACCCGCGCTCCCGGCGGCAGTCGCCGTCCCGGACGCAGCAGGCAGTTCCAGGTCCCGTCGTCCGACGGCTCCAAAAGAAACGCCTGCACCCGACCGCCCGTCTGTTCCCGGCGCCCCCACAGCCGCGCCCGCAACACGCGCGTATCATTGATGACCAGGCAGTCGCCGGAACGCAGATACTGCGGAAACTCGGCAAAGGAGTGCCGCGAAAAGGCGCCGCTGCGCCGGTCCACCACCAGCATCTCGGAATCAGACCGGCGGGCCGCCGGATGCTGCGCAATCAGCTCGGGCGGCAAGTCATAATTGAAGTCAGATACTTTCATGAACCCTTGTGCTTTTCCTTCCGCGGCGGGCCGCGGGCCGCGCGCCAACCCGACCGCCTCGTCCCACCACAACGCCGCTCAACGCCGGGCGGCCAGGGCCCGGCGCATGTCACGGTCGTCCTCCCGCTTTTTCAGGTCGTCCCGCTTGTCATGGACATTCTTGCCCCGGCACAACCCCAGCTCAACCTTGACCTTGCCCTGATTGTTGAAATAAAACGACAACGGCACCAGCGTCAGGCCTTTCGCCTCAATGCTCTTCTTCAAACGCTGAATCTCGCGCTTGTGCATGAGCAGACGACGCGAACGCCGCGCTTCGTGGTTGTTGCGGTTGCCCTGCTCGTAGGGGGCGATGTGCACGCCCGAAAGCTGCAGATTGCCGTCATGGATCGACGCATACGCATCCACCAGCGAAACCCCGCCGGCGCGACAGGACTTGACTTCCGTACCGGTCAGGGCGATGCCCGCCTCAAAAGTCTCCAACACCGCATAGTCATGCCGGGCCTTCTTGTTCTGAGCTATCGTCTTCATCAGCAAATTTCCCCACCCCGACAGGAAAAACAAACATTCTCATGTAAACTAAATAATATAGCCGACTTCACCGCCGATGAAAACCCGGCGGGCGAATTCGCCGGCGAAATCCGCCCGTCGTCAGACAGGGCCTCCGGCCCAATCCGAACAGCCTCCAGCCCTTCATCCGTCTGCCGCTTCTGAGGCAACCCACTGCCATCTCCGTCCCGCCGGGCTTCGGCCACGGCCGGCCGGTACACTCCAACACCTTTACAGTCTGAACATGAACATCATCTGCTTCGGCGACAGCCTGACCAGCTGCGGCGGCCCCGGCGGCCGCTACAGCGACCTCCTGCAGGAGCTTTTCCCCCGGCACGCCTTCCTCAACCGCGGCATCGGCGGCCAGACCTGGGTCGACGCCATGGAACGCCTGGACCGAGACGTCCTGGCCGAACACCCCGACATCGTCCTGCTGGAATATGGCGCCAATGACTGGTGGCGCCAGGAACGCCCCCCGCAGGCCTGGGCCGCCGACCTGGAACAGGCGGTCACCCGCGTCCAGGCCGCCGGCGCCATCGCCGTCATCCTCGGCGTCTTCGGCCCCCGCCGCAATGGCGCCACCGGCCAGCTGGAAGACAAGTCCTGCGCCTTTGACGACCGCGCCCGCCAGTACCGCGAGCTGGAAGCCGACATCGCCCGGCGCCACGGCTGCGACTACCTGCCCAACATCCAACAGGACATCCTCGACGACCGCTGCTGCTGGCGCGACCGCAATCACCCGAATGAACTGGGCAACCGCAGCGTCGCCGAGCTGGTCGCACCCGTCCTGGAAAAATACATTGGCAAAGCCGCCCGGCCGGCCCGACCGTTCCGGCCACGCACGCTGCTTGACTTCTGGCGGGAAGCCGTCGCCCTCGCCCCGGACCGGCCGGCGGCCATCTGCGGCGCCACGACCCTGACCTACCGCCAGGCCCAGCAACGCTGCGCCAAACTGGCCGCCGGCCTGCGCGCCGCCGCCGGCGCCGACCGGCCCAAGGTCGCCGTCGGCCTGCCCAACTGCCTGGAATACTACCTGGTCTACTGGGCGCTGGTCGAACTCGGCGGCATCATCGTCCCCATCAATCCCTGGCTGAAGGAAGACAGCCTGGACGCCATCCTTGACACGGTCCAGCCCGACCTCCTGATCGTCCAGGGCCGCGCCGACCGCGACATCCTGGCCAGCGCGGGCCGTCACCCCGGCCTGCCCATCTATGCCCTCGCCCCGGAAGCCGGCCTCCTGGACTTCGCCAGCCTCGAACAGACCGGCGCGCCGACGGCCAAGGCCACGCCGGCGACCGAGGATGACGCGGCCATCATCATGCACACTTCCGGCACGACGGCCGCGCCCAAGGGCGCCGTCATGCGTCATGGCGACCTGATCTTCAACGTCGTCGCCACCATCAACGCCCAGGGCTTCCAGCCGGATGACACCCACCTGCTGGTCAACCCGATGTTCCACTGCACGGCCCTGTACAGCTCCCTGCCGGCGGCGGCCTACCAGAAGACACCGATCGTCATCACGGCGGACACCCAGGCCGACGCCCTGCTCCGGCTGATTCAGACCCACCGCATCACCACCTTCCTCACCGTGCCAGCCATCCTGCAGCGGGTCGTCGCCCTGCCCGACCTCGGCCGTTACGACGTCTCCTCCCTGCGCGTCATCGGCTATGCCGGCTCCTTCATGCCGGTCAAAACCGTGCGACAGCTCCAGGCGGCCTTCCCGGAGGTCGCCCTCCATAACTTCTTCGGCCTGACCGAGACCATCTCCGCCACCCACGTCCTGCATGGCGACGCCTCCCTTGACCGCCCCGACTCCATCGGCCGGCCACTGCCCTTCGTCACCGCCCGCATCGTCGCTGAAAACGGCCGCGAATGCGGCGACGACGAGGTCGGCGAACTGCTCTTCGCCCGCGAAAACGTGATCTCCGGATACTGGGGCCAGCCGGAACGGCTCCAGGAAGCCCTGCTCGAACTCAACGGCCGCACCTGGTTCCGCACCGGCGACCTGGCCAGCCGCGACAGCGACGGATTCTTCTTCATCAAGGGACGCAAAAAAGACATGATCATCGTCGGCGGTGAAAATGTCTTTGCCGCCGAAGTCGAAGCCGCCATCATGCTGCTCGCCGACGTCAAGGAGGTCGCCGTCAAAGGCATCCCCGCCACCGGTGTCCGCGAGTCCCTCGGCGAATTGATCAAGGCCTACGTCGTGCCGGAGCCAGGCGCGACCCTGACCGAGGCCGACCTGCGCCGCCATTGCCACAAATCCCTGCCATCCTATAAAATCCCCCATGTCGTCCAATTCCTGGACGCCCTGCCGCGCAACCCGGCCGGCAAAGTCGTCAAGACGGATTTGAGCTGATTCATGCCTCACAACGTCCCCAGGGCGCGCCCTGCCGCCGCACCCGCCACCGAAAGGAACAGCATGAAAACCAAGACCAGCGTCGTCAGCCTTCTCGGCCTCCTGGCAACGTCTCTGCTGGCGGCCGAGCCGATCATTTCCTTTGAGGCCGGCGAGGCCTGGCGGGAACGCGTCCGCCCCGGCAGCGTCAAGCTGGAAATCGTCCCCGAGCACGCCGTCCATGGCCAGCACAGCGCCAGGGCCTTCCTGCCCGGCAGCGACCATGACACCTGGCCGGGCTTTGAAATCGTGCTGCACCCGGAAGATTATGCCGACGGCATCAACGAATTGTCCTTCTCCGTCTGGCATGAGGAAAAAGACACCATGCACTTGAACTGGCGCCTGGACTTCAAGGAGGGCCAGCCTTCTTTCAGAGGCGGCAACATCCCGCCCAAAACCAGGAAGCGCATCGCCCTGACCATCGACCGCAAAGACGCCGACGGCAACTCCAACCGCGCCACCAAAGTCGTGCTGTACCGCCGGATGCCCCGGGAAGACTGCACCTTCTGGTTCGATGACTTCCAACTCGGCGCGGCCAACTGGAAATTCACGCCGATTGACTACATCGCCCCGGAGGGCCGCCGCCCGCCAACGGCGGCCGAGCAGGCGGCCGGCTTCCAGCTCTTCCAGCGGCACTGGCAGGAACACGTGTTCAAGAACACCCTCCCCCTGCCGACCGACAACGAGCCAGTCCTGAACGCCACCGCCTGCCCCGGCGAACAGGAGCCGATGGCCTTCTCCCTGCACGCCCTGGCCGACCTGAAACAGGTGGCCGTCACCGTTGCCAAGCCCTTGACCAACCCGGCCGGCGACGTCATCCCCGCCGCCGCCATCGAAGTGCTGCCCATCCGCTGCCTGGACAAAAAAACCACCTACCCGGCCAAAGACTTTTACCGCGACCTTCCGGTCCTCCTGGAACGGCGCGCCGCCGTCGACATCCCCGGCAACGAAAGCAAGACCTTCTGGCTCGACATCGACGTGCCGGCCCAAACGCCGCCGGGCGCCTACGCCGGCACCCTCGCCCTGACCATCAACGGCCGCAACGCCACCCAGCTGCCGTTCTCCTTGCGCGTCCTGCCGTTCACCCTGGATGAACCCAGGGACATCTACTGGGGCGAATACTATTACGGCGCCAGAAACGCCAAGACGCCCGAGGAAATCAAGGCGCAGCTGCTCGAGGACATGACGACCATGCGCCAAAACGGCATGAACTCCATCGGCGTCTGCTCCGCCCCCGCCCTGGTCAAGGATTCCCCCCGCTGGGAAAACGGCCAGGCCAGCTTCGCCCTCGACGAAAACAGCAACTTCGTCCTCATGATGAACCTCTATTTCCAGCTGGGCTACACCATGCCGGTCATCCTGCTCGCCGATGCCGGCCAGACCTTCTGCTCATACTTCCGGCTCAAGGTCGGCTCCGACGAGTACAAGGCCTGCTACCAGGCGTTCTGGACCGCCATGCAGGCCGAAGGCCAAAGGCGCGGCTGGCCGGAAATGCTCGTCCAGCCGGTCGACGAACCGGCCTGGCGCACCGCCCGCGACCGCGAATTGAACCGGACCCTGCTCCAATACCTGAAGGAAATCCCCGGCCAGCGCACCGAACAGGACGGCCCCGGCGACAGCTATTTCATCCATGAAGCCGGACCCTGGGCCGACATGTGGAACTTCAACGGCGGCTTCGCCAACGCCGACGTGATGGAACGCATCGCCCGCGAAAACCGCCTCGCCGTCCTCTACAACTGCGACGTGGAATCCTACCGGCCGGAAGTCGGGCGCTATGTGACCGGCTTCTTCCAGGCCCGCTCCCGCAGCCAGGGCTACTTCAACTGGGCCTTCATGAGCGTCAGCAGCAACCCCTACGACGACTTCGACGCCGAAAGCGGCGACTTCAGCCACATCTACCCGCCCACGGCCACCGAACCAGGCGGCCCCAGCATCGGCTGGTACGGCGCCCGCGAAGGCATTGACGACTACAAATACCTGACCACCCTGCGCAACCTGATCACCCGCAAACAAACCGGTTCGGCGGCGGAGCAGGCCCAGGCCGGAAAAGCCGCGGCGTTGCTTGACGACCTGCTCGGCTCGCTCCGCTATTCACCCTCCATCCGCAACCGCGCCGTCTTCACCAGCCTGACGCTCCCGGAGGGCGGCCGCGCCGTGACCGGCGCCCTGAAACTGCCCAACGGCTGGGCCTTCCACCACTATGACCTGGCCCGCGGCCTCCTGGCCGAGCAAATCATCGCCCTGCGCGAAAACCGCCCCGCCGCCGCCAGACCCGCACCACAGCTCGACGTCACGCCACGGCCGGCGGAAACCGCAACCGCCGCCGCTGAAAACCGCTGCCAGGTCGTCATCCCGGTCATCGCCGCGGCCCCGAACATCGATGGTGACCTGTCCGAACCGGCCTGGCAAAAAGCCGGCCGCATCGAAGAATTCACCATCAACACCGGCGGCACGCCCCTGCGACAGACCCACGGACGCATCATGACCGACGGCAACGCCCTCTACCTGGCCGCCATCTGCGAAGAAGAATACATGGACAAAATCGTCACCCAAGTCACGGCCGACGGCGGACCGGTCTGGATGGACGACTGCGTGGAATTCTTCTTCGACCCCCGCCTCGAATACCAGGGCTACTATCAGCTCGTGGTCAACGCCCTCGGCAAATACACCTTCCTCAACCAGATGAACGGCAAGAAGCTGTCCCCGCGCATCCAGGCCGCCGCCAAAATGGGAGCGGAAAGCTGGACGGTTGAGCTGAGCATCGCTCTGGCCGACCTCGGCATTCCCGGCCAGTCGTTCGGCTTCAACCTCTGCCGCGAACGCCGGCCCCTGGAAGTGCTGGAGCTGACCTGCTGGTCGCCGACCGGAACCATGTTCGGCACACCGGAATGCTTCGGCGTCGCCCGCTTCGGCCGCCGCAGCCTCAGCCTGGCGACTTCCGACGGCCTGCAGCTTGGCGGCAACCAGATTCCCGTCCAAGTCCGCAACGACCTGCCGGCGGCCGAGACCTTCACCGTGACGGCGTCCTGGACACCCGCCGGCGGCGCCGAAAGCACGCAGACCCGCACGGTGACTCTGCAACCCGATGAAGCGCAAATCGTCGATTTCACCTTCACGGCCGAACAGCCCGGGCCGGTCACGCAGACTTTGACGCTCAAGGACGGCAAGGGCGCCATCATCGACCGCCAGACCATCGCCCCGCAGGTCGCCGCACCCTTGACCCTGACCACGACCTCACCCTTTGTCGACGGCCCGGACTGGCAGGCCGACATCGCCGTCAACCTCGCCCCGGACCTGCGCGCCCGGCAGGAGCTGATCGTGCGGACCGAATCCCATGGCGTCCTGAAACGCCTGCCGCTGACAGCGGACAGCCGCTTCATCGTCAAAATCAGCGGCGGCGCCTTGAACAGCCACGAAACGATCACCGCCCAGCTGCGCGACATCGGCGCCGGCAAAACCGTCAGCTCCGTCAGCCAGGTAGTCTTCACGCCCTGACTCAATCACGCCCGGAACGCCGCATCAGCCGCGGCGTTCCGGGCGACCATCCCCACTCGCTCATGCCGCCGCGGCCGCCAGGTGGAAGCGGCGCCCCCCCGCCAGGTCTATTCCAAAGTCACGGCAACATCATCCAAAATGGCCTTCTGGTCCGTCGAGAACATGATTCCGGCCCATTCTCCGGCCGGGATCGTATAGGTCGCCGTCAACAGCGCCGGCTTTTCCGCCAGGTCAAAGGAGGCCAGCCTGGTCGTGGGATGCACTATGCGCTGGTAACCATGCTTCGCCTTGGCATCCGGCGTGTCCGTATAGCGCAACACGCTGAGATGCAACTTGCCTTGGCCGGCCGCCTTGAACGTCACGGTAATCGGCCGCGGCTGCGGACTCTGCCAGAGGTCCCGGTCGGTCAGCAGCTGATACGCATGACCATTCGCGGCAATCTCCAGCGCCTTGCCCGGCCCGTCCGCACGCACCGCGGCCTGGGACACGGCCCATTTCACGGGCTTGCCGTCATCGTCCAATTCGTCAAATGACCCGTTGACCAAATACGGCGAGCCCATCGACAAAGACCGGTACGACACGGTGTCGTGATACGCCACACCGTCCAGGGAATAATTCTTGGCGGCGTCGTCCTGCCGGCGGTTGCGGGCAAAGTGGACGCGCCAGAGTTCGCCGCGCCGGAACGGCCCCAGGGACGATGCCGGGACCCTCATTTCGAGGACATAGCGGTCGGGCAGAATCCGCGCCTGGACTTCGACGCCGGAATCGAACGACGCATCGGCGCCCGGATTGACCGCGTCAAAGACAACACCGCGCGGGTTGACGACAATCTGGTAGTAGCTGTTGTCGGCACTGGGCGGATACAGGAAGCACTCGATGGCGTCGTCACTCCAAACCGTGCCGTCCTTCTCAGTGGCCTTGGCCACAATCCCGCCGGGATTCGGCTCCATCGCCGTCACCAGGAAATACAGATTCTCCGAATCGGAAAGCATGCCGACCGTCGTCCGCAGCCGTTCCGGGATGGCGGCTTTTTCCGGCGTGAAGGTCTCCAGGAAAGCCGCGGTGTAACAGGCGCCCACCCAGGCCTCGTCGCTGCCGTCGCCGTCAACCGTCACTTTTGCCGAGGCCGCCGGGGCATATAAAGCCTGGCTGGCCTTGGCGCGCACCTCCTCGTTCGGGGCAATCCAGTAGTCCTCCAGGTAGCGACGGTCCCGGGCCAGGCGCGCCATCACCTTCGCGTCCCCGGCCGCCAGGTCTTCGGCCTCGGCCAGACAGCGCAGCAGCTCGTCGCGGCTGCCCGGCTGGTTGAGCAGGTTCGGCCGCCGCTGGTCGCCGGTCGGGTAGCCCATGCAGTGCGGCGTGTTTTCCCACAAGCGCCGGCGTAAGCCGTGGTACTTTGACATGGCTGGGCCGGCCGCGCCATAATAAAGCCCCTCGATCTCGGCCAGCATCGCCTCGACATCCAGGTCCGGGTCCCACAACAGCTGCCCGGTGACATACAGCCACTGCCAATTGGAGGGGAAAATGTCCTGGCGGCTCGCGTCCTCGCGCCCCACAAAGCGGCTGTCGGCGTACATGGCCTCGAACTTGGTCCCGGTCAGCCCCCAGTCGCGGTAAAGGCGAATTTCCTGTGCCTGGAGGCGTTCGTTCGGCACATACAGGGTCGGCGTGCAGGTGAGGTATTCATACAGGTAGACATCGGCGGCGCGCTCCCGCCACTTGTTCAACAGCTCGAACTGCTGGCGGTTGCGCCGGCAGGCCGGGTCGTCCAGACGGTGACCGTAGCAACGGCCGTGAATACAGTAGTACACCCGCATGCGCGGATCATGCTCCACGCCGTCCGGCATCTCCCGGTACGTATGATAAGCCCAAGTCGACAGCCGGGCTTCCGGGTAACGCGCGTACACCCGCGCCGACATCGCCTGCACGACCTTGTGGAAACGGGTGGAGATGTTGAGGTAATGGTAGGGGCCGGGCGGGTCCAAGGCACGGCACGCGGCGCATTCGCACCACCCAACCGAGGTATCCGTCATCCCAAAACAGTACGTCGCCTTGTCCACGCCGTGCTCGGCAATGCGGCGGCAGATGTCTTCCACCACGAGCGCCTGCACTTCGGGATTGCTGATGCAGTACTGGTAGACGCCCTTATGCCCGCCGTCAAACAGGACCCGCTTCCCGTCCAACTGCGTGAAATACTCCGGATGCTCGGCAAAATACTCCTTGGCCGGCACGGCCGCCGAAAACGTGGTGTGACCGCCGCCGCTCGAGGTGAGATACGGCGGCAGGCGGGGGCCGTAAAATTCGCTCAAGGCCGGATTGCTCACGGAAATGCTGTACGGCGTCGCAATCTGGTAGCCGTTGCGCACAGCCCAGGTAAGGCCATGCCGGGGAATCGCCTGCCAGGCCGACCCGACCTGGTCGAGCCGGCGTACGGCAAACTGTGGCTGACGCAGCAGCTCGACGGACGGCAGCCTGACTTTGAGCTGCTTCGGGACATGTTCGCCGTCGTCGTCCGCCGTGGCCGGCGCCAGCCAGCGCACCCCGAGAAAATGCTGCAGGACATAGTAGACGCCATACAGCTCGGCCACCCGGTCCTTGCCGACGATGAGCAAACGCTCATCGGTGATCTGGATGAAAGAGGCGTCGTCCGCCGCCGCCGCCAGGCGGTCGCGGATGGCGGATGGCAGTCCCGGCAGCGTGGCCACCGTGCCGATGACGACCTGCCGCGGCGCCGGCGATGGCGCCCGGACCGTGCTCAACGTCACCCCGCTGGCCTTGGCGACATACGCGCTCAGCTCCTGGGCCGCCAGTTCCGTGCTCGTCTCGGCCGCCGCCGGGATCACGATCACCGGCGGCGCCGTCAACTCGAAATCCGCCAGCGTCGTCCAGGCCCCCACCATCAGGAACACACCAAAAACTACCCTGCGCATGCAAACCTCCGCTCCATCGTGACAAAAAAGCCATTCCCAAGACATCTCTTCAGGTGCTTGACGCCGCGCGTCGTTTTCGCCCGCTGCCCCGTAAAACGGGTGGCGCCGGAACCGCCGGAACCGCTGTCCGGCCGTATCTGGAACTGCGTGACCGGCCGTCACTGGAACTGTGACCAGCCGTTCTTGTCCACGGCCGGCGCCGTCGACTTGGTCCAGGACCAGCCGATCGTGCCGGCCGGCGCCTCGACCGTGCTGCCGAGCGGACCGTACGCATTGAGCGGATTGCTGATCATGAGGCCGGCAACATGGCCATCGGCGTAGCACATGTTCAACGTCCGGTCATGCCGCGGCGCGGCCCGCCCCGTGTCAGAACCGGGCTGGTAGCTGTAAACCGTGCCCCCGGTGGCGTCGCTCTTGTCCATCACGACATACTGCTTCGAGGTCGAGACGCAGCGGTTGATGTTGATTGGCGGCTGCGCCATCGTCCCCCACGACAGACACATGTAGTTGTAGCCATAACCACCGGAATGCAGCGAGATGTTCTCCGACGGATACGTCGGACAGACAAATGTCTTGTGCTCGGCATACTTCAGGGACGTGTTGGTGTGGGTGAGATTGGTCGGCCCGCCCGAGCTGAAACCCCACATCCAGCCCTGCCCAAACAGGTTATACGGCGGGAAATAGTCATCAAAATCACCCTGGTAGAACATGAAGCACAGCCCGATCTGCTTCAAGTTGTTGACGCAGCTGATGCTCCGGGCCTTGCCACGGGCCTTCGACAACGCCGGCAGCAGCATCGCCGCCAAAATCGCGATGATGGCAATGACGACCAGCAACTCAATCAGGGTGAATAATCGCTTCATGACTGACCTCCTGAACTGGATACAAGATGTCGATTCCTCCGCCCAGGCACCGCCCAGACGACGGAGGCTTTGTCCGAACTTCAACCCGCCAACAGAATCAAGGCCTGCCCTGCCAGAAACGAACCTCGGCTGACTGATGGTAATTATAGCCGACATCACCCGAAAAACAAAACGCCGGACTTGCACTATCATTTAAATAAATTACACTATAGTCACAAGATGCATTTCCGGCCCGCGCCGCCGGCACGAGGGTCGACCATGCTCAACAGCCCGTTTCATCGCCGCG
>CAYOUR010000109.1:0-13860 GCA_964407145.1 uncultured Lentisphaeraceae bacterium
ACATCCGGCAGTCTGAAAATTCACAAATGTTCATCACAAGATTTCGCACATTACCCTTTTATGTGGCTTGGAGCCGGGTTGGCAGCAGGCCGCGATTGTCGGGTGAGGCATTCGCCGGGCAGTTGCCGAAAGAGACTTTTGCGCCGGCGCATAATTTGCATTCTCTGAATTTTGATGCTAAAGTGACAAATCTGTCGTTGTCGTCGCCCATTTGGCAGGAGGCATGGTTGTTGCGGCAGGTGAGCGTTTGGTTCAACGGGAAACGGTTCGTTGTCGGCCCAGGAAAAGATCATGGAATCAGGCAGTTTTTCTCCGCGTGGACGTCGTCATGGTTGTTTGTCGGCAGCGGCAGCGGATGTAAGGTGGCTATTTCCCGCGCGTCGGTACACGTATTTTTGTTCCGGTTCAGTGTGTTGTCTGGTCGTGCTGCTGCTGGGATGCCTGGCTCTGGACGTGCCGGCCAGCTCAACGGCGGATGCTGCTGACTGGCCCTGCTGGGGATACGATGTCAGCCGGCAGGGCGCGTCACCGGCGGCGCTGTCGCTGCCGGAACAGCTGTCCCTGCGGTGGCGGCGGCGCCTGCCGGCGCCGAATCGCGCCTGGCTCGAACAGAAGGATGATGGCGACAAGCTGGAATTCGACGTGTCCTATTCACCTGTTGCCGCCGGGAAGTTGTTGTTTGTCTCATCCATGACGCATGACTGCCTGACAGCCTATGACACGGACACGGGGGAGGAACGGTGGCGTTTTTTTGCGGACGGGCCGATGCGTCTGGCGCCGGCGGTCAGTGGCGGCAGAGTCTACAGTGTTGCCGACGACGGTCGATTGTACTGCCTGGATGCGGCCAGCGGCACGTTGTTGTGGAGTTTCCGGGGGGCACCGGATACGCACCTCGTGCTGGGCAATCGACGCATCATCAGCCTTTGGCCGGCCCGCGGGGCGCCGCTGGTGGCCGATGACACGGTCTATTTTGCTTCCGGAGTCTGGCCCTTTCTCGGCACCTGCGTGTATGCCTTGGACGCGGATACCGGTCGCGTACGCTGGGCCAACACCGGGCATTCCACCCAATGGCAGCCTCAGCCCCACGGCGGGGCCTTTGCCTTTTCCGGGCTGGCTCCGCAGGGCTATCTGGCCTTGGCGGGAGACAAGCTGGTGGTCGCCGGCGGCCGGTCTTTGCCCGCCTTGTTTGATCGCCATTCCGGCGAACTTCTTTACTACAACGCCCAGGCCAAGCCCGCCGGCGGCTATCGGGTGATGACTGACGCGGAGCACTATTACAACCATGGCTTGCGCTATGCCCTGGCCGATGGCAAGCCGGCTGGCAAGGCGGAGGTGGAGAATGATTGCGTGGCCGCGTTGCGCCGCCGGGTCGAGGCCGTTCGAGACCAGCTGGACAGCGAGGTGTTCGAGAGCATCGTGGCCGACGGCAAGCTGTTTGTCAGCACGCGTCAGGGAACATTGTATTGTTTTGGCGCGGCGTCGGCCGTTTCCCCGAAGGAGCATGTCTGGCAGCCGGGGCCTCTGCCCGAAGCCACTGGCGGTGGAGCCTTCCAGGCCCGTCAGCTGTTGGCACAACTTGGTGTCAGGTCTGGCTGGGCCTTGATTCCCGGCGGGGCCACCGCCGATTTTTTGGATGCCTTGCTGCTTCATTCCGAACTTCATCTGGTTGTTCTGGAGCCAGACGACGAATGCCGTTTGCAACTTCGCCAGCGGTATGCCGCGTTTGGCCTGTACGGCGAACGCATTGCGGTTTTGCCGGGGAAGCTGCGTGAGCTGCGTTACCCGGAGTACATCACTGCCCTGCTGCTGGCGCCGGACCCGGAGCGAGCCGGTCTCCGTCCCGAGTCGGCCGATCTGCATTTCGTTCATCAGCTGCTCCGGCCCTATACTGGCCGGGCCTGGCTGAACTTTTCTGCGGAGGCGGTTCGCCCGACCATTGTCCAACGGCTGCGGCATCGTCTGCATTCCTGGTTTGGGCGGACCCGGCTGCCTGCCGGCGCCGCCCGTTTCCTGGATTTCACCCCGCCTGACGGCGAGTGTGAAGTCCATTCGAACGGCGGCATTGTGGTGGCGCGGACGACTGGCCTTCCAGGCGCTGGCCAGTGGACGCACCAGCACGCCAACGCGGCGCAGAGCGTGATTTCCGAGGACCAGCTGGTCCGGCCGCCGTTTGCGCCGATCTGGTTCGGCACGACCTCGAACGACGGTGTCCTGCCGCGTCATCATGCCGGGCCGCGGCCACAGGTGGCCGGCGGCGTGCTGGCCATCCTCGGGGTGGAGACGCTCAACGCCCGCTGCGTGTACACCGGCCGCGCCCTGTGGGTCAAGGACTTTCCCGGCATCGGACATGCCTTCACCAGCCTGGAGCTGGAGGAGAAGTGGCAAGCGGGTGAGTCGGTCTACATGGTCAATGATCCTGGCGCCACTTACATCGGCAGCCCCTTTGTCACGATGCCGGACAGCATCTACGTGCGCTATCAGGGCAGCGTCTATCGCCTGCGGCCGGAGGACGGCGCCCTCCTGGGGCAGTGGCCGCTTGCCGCCCAGGCCGAGGCGGCGCCGGCCGAGGGCGTGCCGGACTGGGGGCACATCAGCGTCCAGGGCGATTGCCTCATCGTCACCACCAACCCCTATATTTTCATGGAGGGCAACCTGGGCAAGCTGAGCAATGGCTGGGACGGCAGCGCCAGCCGTCGGCTGATTGTGATGAACCGTTTCACGGGTCAGGTGCTATGGCATCGGGATGCCGCCATTGGCTTCCGCCACAACGCCATTTGTTCTTCCGGCCAGCGTTTGTTTGTCAATGACTTGCTGTCGGCGTCGGCTCTGGACCTGGCCTTGCGCCGGGGCCTGCCGATCAGCCAGCGGCCGCGCCTGTTTGCCCTGGACTTGCCGACCGGGCGCGAGCTTTGGTCGGTCGAGAGCGATGTATTCGGGACTTTTCTCAGTTACAGTGCCGCCTATGACATCCTGCTGGAGGGCGGGACCAAGGACGGCCGCCGCCATTTGGCGGATGAGCCGACCGACCGGCTGCTGGCTCGCCGAGGACAGGACGGCGCCGTGCTTTGGCAACGCCAGGAAAGCTACAGTGGGCC
Source organism: uncultured Lentisphaeraceae bacterium (assembly GCA_964407145.1). Lineage (GTDB taxonomy): Bacteria > Verrucomicrobiota > Lentisphaeria > Oligosphaerales > Oligosphaeraceae > JAAZKI01. Next base: position 3,096 of record CAYOUR010000109.1, read on the forward strand.
GCTGATCATTCATGACGACATGATTATTTCCGGCCGCCCCGGGCCGGGACTCTGCCTTTTTACCGGCGAGGCCAAGACCAGGTTTCATCCGTTGACCGGCGAGGAAATGCCATGGCGCTACTGGAAGTCGTATGGGTGCGGGTCATCCAACGCCAGCACCCATTTGCTGCTCTTCCGTTCCGGAGCAGCGGGGTTCACGGATCTTGAGCATGATGGCGGCACCGGCAATATCGGCGGTTTCAAGTCCGGCTGCACCGCCAGCATGATTGCCGCCGACGGCATTCTGAATGCCCCGGATTACACCAGGACATGCACGTGTTCCTATCAGAATCAGACATCGCTGGGCCTGGTGCATCGGCCGGAAATGGAGCTGTGGGCGTCCAACCAGCCGATCCAGCAGCTCGATGGCCGAATCCGGCAGGTCGGCATCAATCTGGGAGCGCCTGGGGACCGTCGGGCTGACAATGGCACGCTTTGGCTGCATGCACCCCGTCTGGCGCCGTCTCCGGAAATCGTCGTGCTGCTGGAATGCGGCAGTCAACCCGATGGTGTTCGCGTCATCGGTGCGTTGGGTCCCAGCGGCAGCGGGCGGCCGGAGGACAGTCTTGACGGTCGTTTCGACACTGGCTGGTCGATCTTTGACAACCGCAAAGGACAGTTCAGCGCGGGTGATGCCCTGGAACTGACGCTCAGCGAGCCGGTCGTTTTGGGGGCCTGGCACATGGCCTGGAAGGCGCCGACGGAAACCAGGTTTGAGCTGCAGCTCAGGAGCGGTTCGGAGTGGGAGACGGTGTTTCAGGGTCAGTACAGCGGCGGCGCTGGCCAGGAACTGGTCACTTACACATTTCCGGCGCACAGCAGTTCCAGCTGGCGCGTGGTTTTCGGGTCTCATGTGGACGAGAGCCAGGACTCGCGTGGCCGGCGGGTGAACCAGGCGGTGACGGTTTACGAAGTCCGTCTGGGAGACCTGGACCTGTCCGCCTATGCTTATTTTTCCCCGAAGACGTTCTGGCGTACGCATTCGCTGCTGGCGGACGGCCCCGGCGGTCTGCGTTGGGTCGCCTCTTCCGGTGTCAAGGACATCCGGCGGCTGTTGCTGCCGGCGGCTTTTGACCCGGCGGCCAGCTATGAACTGCGGTTGTTTTTTGCGGAGCCGGAGGTGGGTGAGGCTGGCGCGCGTGTTTTTGATGTCCTGGTGCAGGGCCGGGAAGTCGGCCGTGGCCTTGATCCGTACGCCATGGCCGGCGACCTGAACCGGGGGCAGATGCTGGTTTGTCGCGGCCTCCGGCTCGAGGACAGGCTGCAAGTGGACTTTCTGCCCCATGCCGGTTCGCGGCACGGGGCCGTGCTGTGTGGACTGGAGCTGCGGCAGGAGAAATGATGGTCAGGCCTGGCGGGACATTGCGGAAAGGCATTGCCGGCGCCCTGCTGCTGATCGGCGGGATGACGGCGGTTTCGGCCTGCCCGATTCCGGTTTTCCAGTATGCTCTGGAGCATTGGCCGGCGGACAATTATGTCCTTGACGTCCACCTGCCGTCCGCGTTGACGGCCGGCGAGGCCCTGGCATGGCAGCGTCTGCAGGAGATTCAGTCGACGTCGGGGCGGGGGCTGAACCTCGTGGTGCGGCGGTCCGAGGCAGCGCCCCCGGCCGCCGCCGGCAGTCGCGGGTGGCTGGTATTGCGGTATCCGGAGCGCGCCCGTCGACGGCTGCCGGTCTGGCAGGGTGGCTTGAGTCCGGAGCATGTCGAACGCATGGTTGATTCGCCGTTTCGCCGGCGTTTGGGCCAGGCTTTGGCAGCCCGCACGTCCACGGTCTGGGTTTTGCTGGCGAGTGGCCGTCGGGGCGTGGACGACCGGGTTGCGGCCCAGGTTCGCGAGAATCTGGAGCAGCTGGCGGCAAGTATTGTGATTCCCGAGAAGGCCGATTGGGGTGGACAAGCCGTTGATTTGGACCATGAGGTCAATTTTCAGCTCATGACGTTGTCACGGGACGACGCCCGGGAGGAAATTTTCGTGCAGATGCTTCTTGGCAGCGAGCCTGACCTGCGGGAGGATTTTCAGGATCAGCCGTTGTTGTTTCCGGTGTTTGGCCGCGGTCTGATGCTGTATGTCCTGGCGGCTGAGGGCATCAACCGCTGGACCTTGTCCAAGGCCGTCGGATTTCTCACCGGTTCATGTTCCTGCCAGGTCAAGGCCGCCAATCCAGGGCTGGATTTGTTGCTGGCGGTTGACTGGGACACCCAGGTCGTGCCGATGACGGCGCCGACGGCCGGCGGCACAGCTGGGCCGGCGGGCTTTCTGCGGGCCCGTGATGCTCAGGAATCTTTGGAATCTCAGGATAATCAAGGGAATCAGCCGTCGGCGCCCTCGGTTGCGCCTTCCGCCACCCAACCATGAAAGGTTCGTGTTTTTCATGCTGAACGTCTCAGGAACAAGTCGCATCCGTTGTCGTTTCACCTTGATTGAACTGCTGGTGGTGATTGCCATCATCGCGATTTTATCGGCCATGTTGTTGCCGGCGTTGTCCAAGGCCCGCGGCACGGCCCGGGAAGTCACTTGCCGCGGCAATCTTCGGCAAGTCAACCTGATGGTCATGATGTATGCGGATGACAACAAGGGCTGGTTTCCGCGGTCTGAAACCGAGCATAATCCACACCGGGAGACCCTGGAGAGGCTCGGCGTCGCCAACGACTCCGGAGCCATGCGCGTCTTCTATTGCCCGGAACAGGAATTGTTGGAAATGGTCGCTTCCAATCCCAATGGCGGCCGCCCGCCCGGCGCGACTGACAGCGTGATCAACACCGAGGAAAACCGCGCCCTGGGGAACATTTCCTATATTTATTGGAGCTTTCGGGTGAACAAGCAGCACAATGGCGTCTTCTGGAGGGACCCGGTGCAGTTTGCTCCCAGGCAGTTGCGCACCACCATGCCCGAACCGTCCAAGATGTGGGTGTGGTCGGACTTTTTCCGGCAGGGTTCGCCGATGTTTCCCCACAACCGCAAGTCAGGTGCTGCCGGCGGTGGCCTCAATGTCGCCTTTCTCGATGGCCATGTCGACATCGTCTTCGGCCGGCCTCAGGACAGTTTTCAGAATCTGCCGTGAGCCAGTCGGCGTTGGCTGGCCGGGGGCATGATTCACCGCAGGAAAGAACAGCATGCATATTCTGCAGTATATCCGGAAGGAAATCGCCTTTCGGAAGTATAATTTTGGCGCCGGGCTGTTGTCAGTGACTTTGGCGATGGCCGTCTGGTGTGGTGCACCGGCGCTGTTGCGGGCGCAGCGCCGCCAGACCGCGCAGCTTTTGCAGGAACGCGAGCAGATGACCCGTCGGGAGATGCTCCGTCTGGAAGATGACTACCGGGTGATCATGCGCGATTTGGGGCACAATGTCATGATTCTTCCCGGCGGCGAGAATCTGGCGCGCCTGCAGCAGGAGGGTTTTCCGGAGTTGACCATGCCCCAGGAGTACGCTGAGCGCCTGGCCTTGACTGGCGATGTCAAGACCTTGAACCACATTCTGCCGATTTTGCAGCAGAAGATCCACTGGCCGGAAAAAGACCATGAAATCATCCTGTGCGGGACGCCGGGGCAGATTCCGACCCCGCACCGGCGCAAGCATCTGACGCCCGACGGCAAGGCCTACCTCAGTCCGATCATGCCGACGATATTGCCAGGTGAATTGAAGCTGGGCAGCAGCCTGGCGGAGCAGCTTGGCCTGGGCGCCGGGGACTACGTCGAGCTGCTGGGCAGCCGTTTTCTGGTTCGGGAGGTGTTGCCTCCGGAAGGAAGCCGGCAGGACATTTCGGTCTGGTGCCACCTGGACTGGATGCAGCAGCGGCTGGGCCTGTCAGACAAGATCAGTCTGATTCTGGCTTTGGAATGTGTGTGTCACGCCGAAGACCTGGGAAAGGTCGTCAGCGAGATTCGGCAGTGGCTGCCTGATGTCCAGGTGGAGGAGTTCAGTTCGCGGGTGAAGACACGCGCCCTGGCTCGGCAGCGGGCCGCCGAAGCCCACCAGAAGGCCATGGCGGACTTCCGTCAGCACCGCGAGGAACTTTTCGAGCAGCAGCGCCGGTTGGCCGGAATCGTCTCGCCTGGCGTGATGCTCGCCAGCGGGCTGTGGATATTCTTTTTGTTTTTGAGCAATGTCCGGGAACGCCGCCAGGAGATGGGCGTCCTGCGGTCGGTCGGCGTCAGTGAGGCGACGTTGTTGCAGCTGTTTCTGCTGAAAAGCCTGGGCATGGGGCTTTTGGGAGCGGTCATAGGTTTTCTGCTGGGGCACAGCCTGGCGGTCAACAGCATTGAGATGACGTGGTGGTCTCCATACTGGTATGAATTGTTGCGTTGGCGTGATTTGCTGACGGCATTTTTGGCGGCGCCGGCGCTGTGTGTGCTGTCGGCGTGGGTGCCGGCTTTTCAGGCCAGCCGCCTTGATCCGGCGGAACAGCTGCTGGAGAATTGATGGTCTGATTCGCGCGGCGGCTGCGGCGGTTGCGCGACCATGGCGGCGGACGGCATGAATGGCGCCAAGCCGGACTTGGGCCAGGAGACGCCGCGGCCGTGACAGCACGGATGGCCAGGAAGCATTTTTTCAGGCAAGGAGAAGCGAGGATGCCGGACTCCCGGAAAGCGGTTTTGGAACTGATTGGTGTTGAAAAGACCTATTGTCCGGCGGGTCGGGCTGCCGTATCGGCGTTGTCGGGGGTGGATTTGTGTCTGCAATCCGGTGACCTTCAGGTGATTGCCGGTCCAAGTGGCAGCGGCAAGTCGACTTTGCTTTTGTGCGCCGGCGGGTTGCTGCATCCCAGTTCCGGCCAGATTCTGGTTCAGGGTACTGACCTGTACGGTTTGAGCAGCGAACAGCGTTCGCAGTGGCGCGCCCGTCATATCGGTTTTGTTTTCCAGCAATTTCATTTGATTCCCTTCTTGGATATCTACGACAACATTCTTGTCGGCGCCTTGCCAGGCGGCGCCGTTCCCGCGCTGCGCTCCCGGGCCGAGATGCTGGTCGAGCGTTTTGGCTTGCTGGATCGATGCCGGCATCCGGTGACGGAATTAAGTGTTGGCGAACGGCAGCGCGTGGCGTTGGCCCGGGCGCTTCTGTTCCAGCCAGCCCTCCTGCTGGCGGATGAGCCGACCGGCAATCTGGATGACGAGAATGCCGGCGTTGTACTTCAGGCTTTGCAGGACTTCTCGGCCGAAGGTGGCGCGGTGCTGCTGGTCACCCACAACCGCCAATTGGTCAATCCGCACACCAGGCATCTCATCAACGGGCGGTTCGCGGCAGCGCCGGCGCCGATGCCGGCGGTTTGAGGGTTGCCCCAGGCACAGCGGCAGGCCGGCAGGGACGGGTCAAATCAAACCGGTCAACGTCTGGACGACCGCCATTGAGTTGCAGGCGGGGGGCACCGGAAGGCAGGTGCCTCGTGCTGGCCGCAGATGGGGCAGAATGATGTTTTTCATGAGAAAAATACTCGTCTATCTCAGTCCGCTGCTTTGTCTGCTGCTGCTGGTGTTGGCGCTGGTGATCAGTCGTCGCGAGGCCGTCATGCGCCAAACCGCCTCGCCGTCGCCAGGGCGACTCCGGTTGATCTGTGACGCACAGCTGCAAGACCCGGTGCAGGCGATGCTGGAGGCTTTTCAACGACGCCATTATGTCCAGGTGGAGATGGTTGTCGCGACCCCCGGGCAGCTTCTCAGCGAGGGGCGGGGGCGTTTGGACGGGGATATTCTCCTGACGCTGGAACGGGTGCCCGAAGTGGGCTTGGGCGTCGATGCCGGCAGTCATGGTTCCCCGGTTGAACTGGCGACGCTGCGGCCGGTGGTTTTGGCCTCGTCGGCGTCGGCGGGGCAGTTCCGGGAATGGTCGGATTTGACGCGTCTGGGTCTTCGGCTGGCCTTGCCCGGGCGCCGTGACAGCGCCCTTGCCCGTCACACTGCGGTGCTCTTGGCGGTGGGCGGTCTTGGTTGGGAAGCGGCAGTCGGTCAAGCTGTTTTTCAGTCGGACGACGGTGCGATGCTGGCGCGTGCCGTGGCCTTGGGCAAGGCCGATGCCGCCGTTCTCTGGGAGCCGAATGCCCGGTTGTACAGCCAGTTGGCCGCCGTGGTGCTGCTGCCAGTGGATGACAATGACCTGGCCGTGGTTTGCATGGCGGCGCTCGCATCCGGCGTCGAAAGGCCGGAGCAACTTCTGCTGAAGCGGTTTCTGCGCGGGGCGTTGGCGGCGGAGATTTTCCTGGAGTATAGTTATGGGTTGCCGGCTGCATCCAGGCATTGAGGCGTTTGTCGCTCTCCGGCAGGCTCCTGCACCGACTCCGGAAATGGCGCCGGCACACGGCTTGGCAGGGTCGGAGTCCGCCTCACGCCGCCCGTGGTGCAGAGACGGGCCATGTCTCAGGGGCAACGGACATGAAGGAAGAGTCATGACGATGTTGTATGATGACCAGGAATGGCGGGAGCTGATGGCGGAATGCCGTCTCAACGCGACCGCCAGGGATTGTCTGGCCAGGCAGGCGGAGACGGCGGCTGCCAGGCCTTTGCATACAGTCACCCAGAAGCGCCATGCTCTGCCGCCGGGGGCGACCCGTAATGACTACGTCAGCATCGGGCCATACTGGTGGCCGGACCCTGAACGGGCTGACGGGCTGCCGTGGATTCGGCGCGATGGCGAAGTCAATCCGCAATACCGTGAATATGACCATGAGAGGCTCAAGTCGTTCTGCTCGCGGACGGCGCTTCTGCTGCTGGCCAGCCGCGTGCTGGAACGGCCGGAGCTGGCGGCGGCCGCCGGCGCCGGGCTTCGGCATTGGTTTCTGATGTCGGCCACGCGCATGAATCCGCATCTGGAGTATGCGCAGGGCGTACCGGGTCGCAGTCATGGTCGCGGCTTTGGCATCATTGAAGCACGTGAGCTCATTTACGTCTTTGCCTTGCTGGAACCGGTCGCCGCCGAGACGCGGCTGACCGCCGCGGAATGGGCTGGACTCCTGGAATGGGTGCGGGAGTTTCTCGGCTGGCTGCTGAGCAGCACCCTGGGGCGTGACGAGTGCACCACCCTGAACAACCACGCGGTGGCCTATGACAACCTGGTCGCCGGGCTGGCCTTGTTTTCCGGGCAGCCGGACCTGGCCCGGGAGCATTTGGCCAAGTGCCTGCCGTTGCGTCTGGAACAACTGGCCGAAGATGGCTCTCTGCCGTTGGAATTGGCTCGGACCAACTCCAAGAGCTACAGCGTGTTCTGTCTGCAGGCCCTGTTTCAGGAAGCGCTGCAGGCGCGTGCTTTTGGGCTGGAAGTGTTTCGGCAGAGGAACAGCCGCGGCGCCAGTCTCGAACTGGCCTGGCAGTGGTTGCGGCCGTGGCTGGAACCGGAGGCGCCTTGGCCGTGGCCACAGATCACGCCGTATCCAATCGAGAGCACCGCCGGCATCTACGCCCTGGCACATCGGCTGAATGGCTGCGAAGCCGACCTGGAACTGGCCCGGCGGCGGCAGCGCTGGCCTTGGGAGCGGTTTGTCCCGGCCGGCTTATTGGGAGCACTTGCGCCGGACGGTACGGCGGTCAGGGACGGCGCCGGATGAAAGAGCCGGGGCGGGCGTAGACGGCGTCATCCGGTCGCGCCGCCTGGCAAAAAACGCGGGCTCGGCGTTGGTTGTCGCATGGGTCGTTGGTAGAACAGGCTTTGGAAGTTTGGCCGCCATTGGCGGCGGGCGACAGATTGCGCGGGCACGAAAAGACGACTTTGAGGCCATTTTAATTACTGACATGGAGCACAGCATGACGACACCGGGACAGGACTTGCGCTGCCAATCGGAGTTGATGCATCGGGACATCAAGGTCCGTCTGCATGACGGCATCCTGTCGATTGGCAATCGTCATCTGCGGCGACTGCAGGCGCTCAATGAAAAAGGCGTCTGCACCACACTGCTGGAAGACGGTGAGCACCGGCCACGGGCCGGCAGCGATGGCAATTGCGACTATTATTATTTTGGCCTGGGGCGCTCGCCCGAGGTCAGAGCGCTGACGGCCGGGGTCGTCCCCGAGACGCTTTTCGATGGCGAGCACGTGTCGGTGCACGTCCATCTCGAGCAGGAGAACCAGGGGGTGGAAATCGTCCGTGAGTACTTGATCTATCCTGACTTGGCGGCGTTGTCGGTGCGTCACACGTTGCGCAGCGCCGTCATCCCGCGATTGGGCTGGACGGCTCGCTGCGATTTGAACCAGTATCTGGTGAAACCCCTCGAGTCGCGGGTCGACCGTTTGATTCCGCAGGGCAACGGCGGCCTGGTTCGCTGCGTGGTGTTCAATGGGCGGACGGATCATTCCGATGCTCCGGTCGTGGAGTGCCGGCCAGACGCGTCCCGGGAGCTGCGTGGTAATCTGCTGTTCTACGAGGAAAGTGACGGCAGCGGCCTGGCGATTCTGCAGGAGGCGCCGCCAAGCGCGGAACGTCGCGACTTGGAACCCTACGACTTCCGGTTGGATGACTGGGGCGTGGTCTGCTCTTGTAATTGGGGCATCCATCCGGGTGAGCTGCGCGAAGGGCATGTGTATCAAGGGTACCGCAGCACGTTGTTGGTGTATGGTTCGGCGTCGGAACGCGACCGGGTGCTGAAGGCCTATCAGCGGCGGCGCTATCCGCAGCGGTTTGCTCAGGCAGGGGCCGTCACCGTCAACCCTTGGGGCGGCGGCGGATTCGTCAAGAAGGTCAGTCAGGAGTTTCTGCTGGCCGAGATAGCGGCCAGCGCCGAAGTCGGCGGTACGGCCTACCAGGTCGACGACGGCTGGCAGCAGGGCGACACCTACCAGGCTCTGACCCAGAATGTCCTGGTCGACCGTGAGTTCTGGCGCGTTTCGGACAAGCTCGGCGGGACTCTGGAGCCCCTGCGTCGCCAGGCCAAGGCCAGCGGTGTGGAACTCGCCCTCTGGTTCCTGCCGTCACCCAATCGCGGCTTCCGGGATTGGCAGGATGGGCTCGACATCATCCTCGATATGCATCGGACCTATGGCATCCGTAAATTCAAGATTGACGGCTTGATGATTCGCACCTGCTCCGAACAGGAAAAGTTCGAGTTGATGCTGCGCACCGCACGGGAGCTGAGCAACGGCGAGATTTTCTTCAATCTGGATGTCACCTCCAGTCAGCGGGGCGGGTACCTGCAGTATCTGGAATACGGCAACCTGTTTTTGGAGAACCGGTACTGTTTCGGCGGTCTCGGCTATCATCCGGAAAAAGTCCTTCGTCACCTATGGATGCTGTCCAGGTACACCCGGCCGCAGAACATCCAGGCCGAAGTCGCCAACCCGGCCGATGTCAAACCGGACTTCTACCAGAAGCGCGGGCTGGTTGACCCGCGGTCTTATCCGATTGAGTACTGGGCGGCAGTCGCCTTCTGCTCCAGTCCGCTGTTGTGGATGAATCCTTCGGCCGTGCCGGCCGAATTGCGGCCGCGCCTGCGCCGGGTCATGGATTTGCATCGGAAATATGCCGAGGCGATGTTTGAGGGCGAAATCTATCCCTGCGGCGGGCGGCCGGATGGCCGGGCCTGTACCGGCTTCCAGATGGTGCCTGGCCGACCGCAGGATCCGCAGCTGCTGCTGGTCTTCGCCGAATTGGGTGCCGCGGAAACGTCAACGGTGCTGCATTTGCCGCAGCCTTTGCGCGTCAATACTTCCTGGCTCCTGGAGTATGGCGAAGCCACCTTGGCCGAACAGCCGGCCGGTGGCTGGAAAGTGACTCTGCCCGGGCCGGCTTCCTTCGCCTTGTTCCGGGGGTGATGGCCGGCGTGGGTGGCCGCCTTCGGTCGAAATAGGCTGAGCTATGCAACTGGCGTGCGCAACCTCCGTTGATGGACACTGTTGGGTAATGTCCAGAATCATTTGGATTGGCGTTTGTTGGGGGGGCATCGTGAAATTTAGAGAAATCCAGGAAAGTGAAAGTCAGGCAAGTTGGGCCAAGATGACGGATGGTGAAACGGTGTCTTATTTTCTTTTTGTTTGGGGGAGTTGGTCTTATGTCACCATGTGTACCAGTGTTTCTGCTTTTTTCCAAACGTCAGGATGATCAGAGTAAGACCGTCTTGCTCATGGAAAACAAATCGGAAGTCGTCGAGCTCACGGATGGGCGGAAGATTCACCTTCTGGTCGAGAATCCTGCCAGCCTGAAACCGCCGCCAGCGCCTTTGACCGAGGAGCAGAAACGGTTCAGACGAGTGTTAGGCATTGCGGTCTTGTTTTTGATATTGGCCGTCAGCATGGTATGCTTTCTTTTTGATTCCCTGCTGTGAGGGGAGGCGGTCATGAACCGCCCCTGCTTTTCCGCCACCAGGGCTGATGGTTGGATTTCTGTTGCTGCCATGGGGCATGGCTGGTACGCCTTGCGCCTTGGGCATTCCAGGGAGGTTGCCCACGAATTTTCCGGAAGCGCCGAAATTGTTCTCTGGAAAAGTAACAGCCTTAACCAATTATGGTTAAGGCTGTTAAGGTGGCACCCGGGAGAGGAATCGAACCTCCGACCAAAAGTTTAGGAAACTTCTGCTCTATCCACTGAGCTACCCAGGCGTAAGCTGTTCCATCAATATGATGTCGGAACACGATTTTTCAAGGCGGCTGGCGGGAAACCGCCAGGCCGCCAGTAATCGGTCACCGATTGATCATGACGGTCAACGTGCGAAATGCGGTGGTACGCGCTTGATTTCAGGCTGCCGTAGGCAGTCCCGCCCTCCGGGCGGTCAAAGCAGAGGTGTCTCTTCCCCCGGGTTCCCTCGC
>CAYOUR010000110.1:0-13392 GCA_964407145.1 uncultured Lentisphaeraceae bacterium
GTGGCCCCCTCTTGGGTGGGTGGGCTTGATTTCTAGAACCCACGCAAAAAATACCTCCGAACATGCCATTTTTCAACGCCATTTTGCCGAATCATCGTCATTTTGTGCTTTAACGGGAATTCAGATGCCGGCATGCAATGGGCTTTCCATGGCATTCGCCTCTCCAGCGGGGAAAGCATAACACCTTGTAGCAATGACTGTCCACCGTCCCCGGCCGCCAGGAAAAACCCCTTGCGGCTGTGGCAATTGCAGGGCGGGGAATTATAGTAAATCATTACCATGGCCATGGTTTTGGCAACTTGCCCGGCGGATCGCCATGGACGGTTCACTTCACCAATGGCGTTCCGCCATTGCCGACCTTCAACCATGAGGCCGCCAGGCCTCGCTGCCTCCACACAGGTGAAATGAAAATCAAGAAACAGGCGTTTGAACACTGGTCGGTTGAAGACTCGTCCGACATCTATGGCGTCCCCAACTGGGGCTGTGACTACTTTGCCATCAATGGCCGCGGCGAACTGGAAATACTGGCCACGCCCGGCAACCGCGACTCCGGCGTCCCGCTCCTCGACGTCGTCAACGGCATCAAGGACCGCGGCATGAATATGCCGGTGCTGCTGCGGGTCAGCAATATCCTCGATGCACGTATCAAGCTGCTGCATAACAGCTTCCGTAAAGCCATCCGCCAGACCAAGTATCAGGGCGAATACAAGGGCGTCTTCCCGATCAAGGTCAACCAGCAGCAGCAGATCATCGAGGAAATCTGCCGCTTCGGCGAAGAGTACCACCATGGCCTTGAAGCCGGCAGCAAAGCCGAACTGATTGCGGCTCTCGGCACCCTCCAGGACCGCGAAGCCTGCCTCATCTGCAACGGCTACAAGGACGAAGAATTCATCGACCTGGCCCTATACGCCTGCCGCCTCGGCTACCAGTGCTTCCTGGTCGTGGAAATGCCCAGCGAAATGAACCTGATCATCGAACGCAGCCGGGCCTTGGGCATCAAGCCGATGATCGGCATCCGCATGAAACTGTCCACCCGCGCCAGCGGCCAGTGGACCGAATCCGGCGGCGACCGCAGCGTCTTCGGACTCAACACCTCGGAACTGATGGCCATGGTCGACCTGCTGCGCGCCGAAGACATGCTCGATTGCCTGCGGCTCCTGCATTATCACATCGGCTCGCAAATCCCCAACATCCGTGACATCAGGGCCGGCGTCCTGGAGGCCAGCCGCGTGTACGTCGGCCTGGTCGAGGAAGGCGCCGCCATGGGCCACCTCGACCTCGGCGGGGGGCTGGCCGTGGACTATGACGGCTCCCACACCAACTATCATCACAGCCGCAACTACACCATTGACGAATACTGCGTCGACATCGTCGAAACGGTCGCCGAGACCCTCAACAGCAAGGACATCGCCCATCCGACCATCATCACCGAATCGGGCCGCGCCACCATCGCCTATTCGTCCATCCTGCTGTTCAACATCCTCGACGCCACCCGCTTCGAGCCGTCCTCCATCCCCGACGCCCTGCCCGACGACTGCAACGAGATGACCAAAGACCTGATGAACATCCTGAAGAACATCAGCCAAAAGAACCTGCAGGAGAATTTCCACGACGCGATCTACTACCGCGACGAGCTGCGGATTCTGTTCAAGAACGGCCGGATTTCGTTGCGCGAACGCGGCCTGGCCGAAAGCGTTTTCTGGCATATCATGGTCTTGATCAACAAGGAAGTCAAGCGCCTCAAGTACGTCCCGGATGAATTCGAGGGGCTCGACAAGGCCCTGGCCGACATCTACTACGGCAACCTGAGCATCTTCCAGTCGCTGCCCGACTCCTGGGCGATCAAACAGATTTTCCCGATCATGCCGGTCCACCGCCTGAACGAACGGCCGTCCCGGAACGCCATCATCTCGGACATCACCTGCGACTGCGACGGCAAGATCGAGCAATTCGTCGACCTGCATGACGAACGCCAGACCCTGCCCCTGCACGAATTGCGCGAGAACGAGGAGTACTACCTGGCGGCCTTCCTGGTCGGCGCCTACCAGGAGACGCTGGGCGACCTGCACAACCTGCTCGGGGACACGAACGTCGTCAGCATCAACATCACCAACGACCGACACTACGAAATCGTCCAGGAACTCGAAGGCGACTCGGTCGCCGATGTGCTCTCATACGTGGAGTATAATCCCGCGGCACTGCGCGACAGCTTCAAACAACGGGCGGAACGGGCCGTCCGGGAAAAGCTGATCACCCCCGCGGAGCGTAAGGCCATCATGACCGCCTTTGAAAACGGCATCCATGGCTACACCTACTTTGAACGCTGAAACAAACGGGAGAAACACCATGGCGAAAGTACTGATCATCGGGGCCGGCGGCGTCGGCCAGGTCGTGGCTCACAAGTGCGCCCAGGTCCCGGAAGTGTTTTCCGACATCTGCCTGGCCAGCCGCACCGAGGCGAAATGCCGCAGGATCGCGGCGCAGCTCCCGCGCCCGATTCAGACGGCGCGGGTCGACGCGGACCAGGTCCCGGAACTGGTCGCCCTGATCCGCTCCTTCCAGCCCGATGTGGTCATCAATGTGGCTCTGCCCTACCAGGACCTGCACATCATGGACGCCTGCCTCGAAACCGGCGTCCACTACGTCGACACCGCCAACTACGAACCGCCGGAGGAGGCGCATTTCGAATACCGCTGGCAGTGGGACTACCACGACCGCTTCCGGGAACGCGGCATCATGGCGCTGCTGGGCAGCGGCTTCGACCCCGGCGTGACCAACGTCTACACCGCCTGGGCCAAGAAGAAGCATTTCGACACCATCGAGGAGCTTGACATCATTGACGCCAACGCCGGCGATCACGGCCAGCCCTTCGCCACCAACTTCAATCCGGAAATCAACATCCGGGAAGTGACGGCCAACGGCAAGTACTACCGCGACGGCGCCTTCGTCGAAACCAAGCCCATGGAAGTCAGCCGCGTGTACGACTTCCCCGAAGGCATCGGCCCCAAGAAAATCTACCTGCTCTGGCACGAGGAGCTGGAGTCGCTGGTGCGTTTCCTGAGGCCGCACGGCCTGAAACAGGCCAGGTTCTGGATGACCTTCTCCGACAACTACCTGAAGCACCTGGAAGTCCTGCAGAACGTCGGCATGACCAGGATTGACCCGGTCCTCTACAATGGCCAGGAGATCATTCCGCTGCAGTTCCTGAAGGCACTCCTGCCGGACCCGGCCTCGCTCGGGCCGCTGACCAAAGGCAAAACCTGCATCGGCTGCCATATCAGGGGCACCAAAGATGGCCGGCCGCGGGAATACTACGTCTACAACATCTGCGACCACGAGGCGTGCTACCGCGAAGTGCAGTCGCAGGCGATCTCCTACACGACCGGCGTGCCGGCCATGATCGGCGCCATGATGATCGCCACCGGCGCCTGGAAAGGCGCCGGGGTGTTCAACATGGAGCAGTTCGACCCGGAACCGTTCATGGAAAAACTCAACCGGCATGGCCTGCCATGGAAGGAAGTGTTCCTGTGATGCCAGGCCTGAACGGCCTGGACCTGGCCGGGGTCAAGACGCCGTGCTTCGTCGTCGACCTCGCCCGGCTGCGCGCCAATCTGCGCGTGCTGGACGAGGTCATCCAACGCAGCGGCGCACGCATCCTCCTGGCGCAGAAGGCGTTTTCCATGTTTGCGGTCTATCCGCTGCTGCGCCGGACCCTGCATGGCGTCTGTGCCTCCTCGCCGCATGAAGCCCGCCTGGGGCGCGAGGAATTCAACCGCGAAGTGCATGCCTTCGCCGCCGCCTACTCCGACCGCGACCTGACCGAACTGCTGACCCTGGCCGACCACATTGTGTTCAATTCCTTTGCACAATGGCGCCGCTACCGCGGCCAATGCGCCGCGGCGGGCATCACCTGCGGCCTGCGCGTCAACCCCGAGCATTCCGAAGCCGTGGCCGAAATCTATTCACCCTGCGCCCCGCGGTCGCGCCTCGGCATCCGCCGCCGCGACTTTGACGGCCAGAGCCTGGACGGCATCAGCGGCCTGCATTTCCATACCCTGTGCCAACAGGGCGCCAAAGCCCTGGAACGAACCCTGGACGCCTTTGAAGAACGGTTCGCCGAATTCCTGCCCGGGATGTCCTGGGTCAATTTCGGCGGCGGCCATCATATCACGCGGCCGGGATACGATGTCGATTTGCTCTGCCGGCTGATTCATGGCTTCCGGCAGCGCCACGGCGTTGAGACCATCTACCTCGAACCTGGCGAGGCGGTGGCCCTGAATGCCGGGAGCCTGGTCGCAACCGTGCTGGACGTGATCGACAACGACGGGCCGATTGCCATTCTCGACGCCTCGGCCGCCGCACACATGCCGGACGTCCTCGAAATGCCGTACCGGCCCGAAGTCGCCGGCGCCGGACTGCCCGGCGAAAAGCCGTTCACCTGCCGCCTGGCGGGCCATTCCTGCCTGGCCGGAGATGTCATCGGCGACTACGCCTTTGACCGACCGCTGCAGGTCGGCGACCGCATTGAGCTGCTCGACATGGCGATCTACTCCATGGTCAAGACCACGACCTTCAATGGGCTGGCCCTGCCGTCCATCGCGACCTGGGACGAGGAAAACGGCGATTTCCGCACCGTGCGCCAGTTCTCCTACCAGGACTTCAAAACACGGCTGTCGTAGGCGCCGCGCGATTTCATGGATGGCTGCTCTCCGACTGCGCCTGTCCGGCCGGCACCTGCTGGCTCAGGCAATGCAGGGCGCCGCCTTCCAGCACAATGTCAAAACAGTCGATCGGGATGATGTCGCGGCCGGGGAAGGCCTGACCGAGGACGGCGAGGGCCTGGCGGTCGCTGCTGTCCTGCCGGTAGGTCGGCGCCAGCACAGCGCCATTGATGACCAGAAAATTCGCGTAGCTGGCCGGCAGGATTTCCTCGCGCCAGCCTGACGGACGGATGGGGCGCGGACAGGGCAGCGGGACCACCTCCAGGCGGCGTCCGTCCACACAGCGCATCTGCCGGAGCAGCGCGAAATTACGCCGCAGAACCGCGTGATTCGGCGACAGCGGGTCGTCGTCGAGCAGCGTCAGCACCGCATCAGGCCGGAAGAATCTGGTCAACGTGTCGATATGGCCATCGGTGTCATCGCCGCACAGCCCTTCAGGCAGCCAGCCGATCTGCTCCACCCCCAGGTACTGACGCAGAATCCGCTCCACGCCAGCCTGGTCCAGGCCAGGATTGCGGTTAGAATTGAGCAGGACCGATTCGGTGGTGAGGAGCATCCCGGCGCCATTCGTTTCGAAGGCGCCGCCTTCGCCGACCAGCGGCGCCTGGAAGCAGGGCAGCCCCAGCGCGCCAGCCAGGCGTCCGGCAACCAGATCGTCCTGCGCCCACGGCGGAAATTTGCCGCCCCAGGCGTTGTAATGAAAGGAGACGACAGCCCGCCGGGACGCCTGCCGATGCTTCAGCACAATCGGCCCGTGGTCGCGGCACCAGGCGTCATCCGTGGCGATGTCATGCAGGGTGACGCGGTCCATGACCGCCCCGGCGCCGGCCAGCAGGTCCTGCCAGCGCGCCTGCGCCGGGGAGACGCAAAGCAGGCGGACGTCTTCATACCTGGTAATCGCCGCCGCAAAGGCCGCATACGCCTTTTCCATGGCGGCACGGTTGTCCGGCCAGGTGGCCGGATTCAACGGACACGACAGCAGCACGGACGCCTGGCGCGCCCATTCGGCCGGAAAAACATACCCCTGCTCCTGCGGCGTGACCGCGGCGGCCGGATTGATGTCAGGTGACATGGCTGCTGTTCCTTGTCAATCGTCAAAGCGCCAGGTGATTTTGTCATACGCGTCAATGCGCCGGTCACGAAAAAACGGCCACATGCGCCGATGCTCCTCCAACTGCCGCCAGTCGCAGTCGGCATACAGAATCGCCGGGCTGTCGCCGGCCTCGACCAGGCTGTGGCCATAGAAATCGCAGACAAACGACGATCCCCAGAAATGCGTCTCTCCCTCGTCGCCGACGCGGTTGACCGCTGCATAGAAGCAGCCGTTGGCCACGGCGTGGCCGCGCTGGACGTTGAGCCACGCCTCGCGCTGACGCGCCGCGAGCTCCGGCCCTTCCGAAGCCAGGCCGCCGATCGCCGTCGGGCAGAAGATCAAACCAGCGCCCTGCAGGGCCGTCAGGCGGGCCGATTCCGGAAACCACTGGTCCCAGCAGATGATGACGCCGATCCGGCCAAAGGCCGTGTCGAACGCCTGGAAGCCAAGGTCGCCCGGCGTGAAATAGAATTTCTCCTCGAAACCGGGGTCCTGCGGAATGTGCATCTTGCGGTATTTGCCGGCGATGCGGCCGTCGGCGTCAATGACGACGGCGGTGTTATGGGCCAAGCCCGGGGCACGGTGCTCGAACAGGGAGAGAATGATGACGACGCCCAGCCGGCGCGCCAGCTCGCTGTAATGACGCGTGGCCGGGCCGGGGATGGTTTCCGCCAATGCAAAAAAGTCGGGGTCCTGGACCCGGCAGAAATACGGATGCAGAAAAAGCTCCTGTGTGCAGATGATCCTGGCGCCGCTGGCGGCGGCTTCCGCCACGAGCCGGTCAGTGTCGGCAATGGCCGCGGCCGGACTGGCAAAGCCGATGTTCTGCAGCAAGGCGATGCGGACGACACGCTGGCCGCCGGCGGCGGCGGGGGAAGAGGGATGGTTGGACATGATTTGGGTTCTCCTGGCTTCATTCTGCCCCAGGTCGTCGCAGATCGGACAGGCTACAGCCTGCCGCAGGTAGGACAGGCTACAGCCTGCCGCAGGAGGGGTGGGGCCAATGCTCTTCGCTTATGCGTAGTACTGGCTGGAAACATGGAACCCATACTCTTTATTCAAGGGTTCGGTTCGGTTTGGTTCGGTTTGGTTCGGTTTGGTTCGGTTCGGTTCGGTTCGGTTTGGTTTCGGGCGACTGCAATAATCCAAGTGCCTATTCGTCCCATTGTCCTATTTGCCGTCGATTCGTCCCATAGTCCCATACGTCCTGTTTCACCGTTCAATCAGGCGCGCGGCGGCGCCATACCCGAGGCTTGCAATTCGACGGCAATCTTCTTCAGACGGTCCAGGGCATGGCCATAGAACTTCTTCCAGCCGGCGCACAGCAGGCTCAAATTCTGGAAACGGTTCTTGGGACAGTCGCCGGCGCAATACGGATTGAACGCGCAGGAACGGCACTGGCGCAGGGTCTTTGCCTTGCGCTGGGCAAAGGCACGGGCCCGCGGCGAAGCCAGGGCCTGCGCCAAAGGCTGCCGCAGCACATTGCCAAGCTTGAGGTCCGGCAACACAAAGAAATCACAAGGATAGATACCGCCGTCATGCTCAACGACAAGGTACTGGCCACATTCCCGGGACGCGGCGCAGGTGTTGGCCTGGCCGGTCAGCAGCTTGTGCAGAATCGTGTCAAACAGCCGTACCGACACCCGCTTCTGGTCGTGCTCATACCATTCGTCGAAAATCCGGCAGAGGAAGTCACCCCACTGTTCGGCGGTGACGGCATAGGGCATCAGCTTGCCGGCGGCATCATGCTCGACGCATTCAATGTACTGATGGAAGGTGACGCCAAGCTCGTCCCGCAGATAGCGGTAGACTGCCAGCGGCTCGCGGACCGTCGCGCTGTTGACCAGGGTGAGGATGTTGAATTCAACTCTGTGGCGCCGCAGCACGTCAAGGCCGCGCAGCACGGCCGCGTGGGTGCCACGGTCGTCGGCGGTGCGCCGGTTGAGGTCATGCCAGGCCCCTGGGCCATCCACACTGACTCCCACCAGAAAACGGTACTCAGCCAGAAAGTCACCCCAGGAGTCGTCCAGCAGCGTGCCATTGGTCTGCAATGCATTGGCAAAATTGATGCCGGGCCAGCCGTGTTTCTCCATGAAACCGACCGCGCGCCGGAAGAAATCCACACCGGCCAAGGTGGGCTCGCCGCCCTGCCAGCCCAGGGAATAGACCTCCTGGCGGCTCTGCAGGTAGTTCACAATCATCGCCTCCAGCACCTGGTCCGACATGCAGTGGCGCCGTGTGCCGAACAGCTCCTCCTTCTTCAGGTAGAAACAGTAGCGACATCGAAGATTGCAGTCAAACGACACTGGCTTGACCAGCAGGGAAAATGGCTTGTCGGTTGTGGACATGGTCGGAGGGGGAGCTGATGCGGAGAAAAAACCTTTGCCGTCAGGAACACGGCTTCGCCAGGAACGCGGCTTTGCCTGCCAAAGACCCGCCCTTACGGCTCGAACAGCAGCCGGAAATCGTCAGGCGGCAGCGCCCGGCCATACGGCGAGAATTCAAAGACTTCGGCGTACGTGACGGCCTTGCCCTTGTCGCCGTACGTCTTGACCAGAGTGTCACGGCCGAGGTCGGCCGAGGCCTGGAAGCGCGCGCCCCAGTTGGTCAGCAGCCATTCGCGCTTCTGCTCCACCGTCATCGCCAGGTGATTGAAGTCCTTATAGCCCTTGTCAAAAGGCAGCCATTCGTAGAACTGCGACACATGGCAGTCAAGCATGGCCAGCTTGGTCTCCAGGACGGAGTCGATCTCGACGGCGGCATCCGGACGAATGGGCCGCGGGTCGACAAACCGGTCGTAGCTGTAGGCGAAAACCGGCGCCTGCGACGGAATCGCCGTGTCCTCGCAGAAGCGCGGCACGCCGACCAGATACGCTGAGTCCATGACCAGCTGGGCCGTGTTGCGATGGTCGGCGTGATAGTCGACCGGCCGATGCGAAATGACCACATCCGGCTCAAAACGACGAATGATCCGGATGATCTCCTTGCGGTTTTCCAAGGTGCATTCAATCTCGCAGTCGTGGTTGTCCAGGACCTGGTATTCCGCGATGCCAGCGACGGCGGCCGATGCCTGCGTCTCCAGGTAGCGCCGAGCCGCCAATTCGGCACGACGCATGCGGTGATGCCCGCAGTCACCGGCCCGAGCCAGCTTGATCGCCGTACCGCCAAACAACAAATCGGCATCGTCGGGGTGAGCGCCGAAAAACAAAAATCGCTTTGGCTTTGCCATCATGGTGTCCTTGCTTGTCTATTATGCCTTGGCAGCGGCGACGGAGCCGGCGGGGGGCGGCTCGGGCACGTCGCAGGTGTCCGCCAGAGAGACCGTCGCGTCCTCAATGGCCAGCGCCTGGCGCCAGGCCGGATGCTGGCCCCGCCAGGTGACCTGAACGTGGTCGAGACGGACGTCGTCAACCTGCCGAAAACGCAAAAATGTGTCCGGATACGCCGCCGGCGCCGGCGACAGGGGACACGGCACAACTGCCAAGTCTATGTGACTGAGACGGATATGACGCGGACGAGTGAGGGCGCTGCCCGCAAATTCGCAGCCGCCGTAACACGTGCCATAAAAGCCGTTCACCCGGATGTTCTCAATCACCGCCGTCGCCGAGAGCGCGCCCGCCGTGAAACGGAACGGAAAAGCGACGACATGGGCCTGGATATTCGAAATGGCCAGGTCGGAAATCGCCACCCCCGTCGACGGCGCGCGGTAGGCCGACTGCAGCAGAAACGCCGTCGTTGCCCGCCTAATCATGATATTCGAGATGGCGGCATGCCGGATGACGCCGTTGCCGACGCCGATGCGGAAGGCGCAGATCGAGGTGTCGAGCACGCAGTTGGTGATGGCGACGTCCTCACAGACGCGCGTCTTGTCTTGGAGGCGCTGGGCGTTGGCGCGCAGGGTGATGGCGTCGTCGCCGGTGCAGATCAGGCAGTCGCTCACCACGACCTGGCGGCAGCAGTCGATGTCAATGCCGTCGGTGTTGGCCGCGTCCGGCGGGTTCATGATCTGCAAACCGGTCGCGATGACCTGGTCGCAGCCGTAAAACAGGCAGGTCCAGCAGCAGGCGTTGCGCAAGGTGAGGCCGCTGACGCGGACGCCCGTGCATTCACAGAACATGACCATCTGCCCCGGACGCAGGCGCTGCTTGTCCTTGGCATGGCGGATGCCCTGGCTCCAGCCGAAGCGCGGCTCAAACGACGGCGCCTCCGGCTCGAAAAAAGCCGGCCCGTTGCCGTCAATGCAGCCGTGGCCGGTCAAGGCGACGTCATGCACCTCGACCGCCAAAATAAGATGGGCGCCGTTCCATTGCTCGCGTTCAGAGCGCATGTTCTGCGGGAAGGCGTCGTCAGCGTTGTAATCATCCAGGTCAGGACTGCCAAGCAGCAGAGCGCCTTTTTCCAAATGCAGCTCGACACCGTCGCGCAGCCAGACCGTGCCGGTGACAAACGTCCCCGCCGGAACCACGACCACACCGCCGCCCGCGGCCGAACAGGCGTCGACCGCTGCCTGAATGGACGCCGTATTGATGGACTTGCCGTCCGCGACGGCTCCATAATCGACGATTGAATGCATCTTCCGCCCCCTGATATGACGATGCGGCTCCGTGAGTTTTTGCCCACCGTTGCCGGACTCCGGCAAGTCGTGCATGGTTTTATTCCCCCTGCAAGGTGCAGTTAAGCCTGGCCTGCAGATGACTCCCGGAAAGCAGGGACAGGGCGTCAATCAGGCGGGTGCGGAACGTGCCGGTTCCTTCACCGTCCCGCAGACCCTCGGCCGCAATCTCCCCGGCGATGGAAAGGCAGCTGATGCCGGCCGCGGCCGCCAGCAACGGCTCCCGCGGAAGCACGGCCGCAAAAGTTGCGCACAGCGAACTGGCCATGCAGCCCGTCCCGGTGACACGGGCCAGCATGGGAACGCCATTGGCCAGAATGCAGGTGATTCTGCCGTCGCTGATGGCGTCCTTGCTGCCGGTGATCGCGACCACACAGCCGAACTGAACGGCGGCTTCGGCGGCCAGGCGCCCCGCCTGCCGCAGATTCTCGCCGGCGTCGACCGCGCCGCCGCTGGTGTCCTCCGCCGAGTCGACCCCGCGCGTGCTTGCCGCCAATCCGGCCAACGTCTTGATCTCAGCCAAATTGCCACGCAGAATCGTGACATCGACGTCATTCAGGATGGCCTCGACCAACGCCCGGCGGAACGGCGTGGCGCCGACGCCGACCGGGTCAAGGACGACGGGAATGCCATGGGCGTTGGCAGCCTGGCCGGCCGCAATCATGGCGCCTTCGGAGGCTTCGTCCGGCGTGCCGATGTTCAAGACCAGTGCCCGTGACAGACTGGCCATGTCGGCCGCCTCGCGCTGGCAGGGCGCCATGACGGGCGAACCACCCAGGGCCAAGACCGCGTTGGCACAATCATTGACCGTGACCGCGTTCGTGAGATGATGCACCAGCGGCTGCCCGGCCCGTATGGAGACCAGGGCGGTTACAATTTTATGCAACATGATGAGTTCCTTTCCCCCTTTTGGACGGTGAAGTTGCCGCGATTGGTGGACTGTCAACGGCCTGCCCGGCGAGAAACCGATCGGCCGGATGCCTCAAGGATGCGCCGGCGCTGATGTTCCATACCATTGGTAAAAATGGTGCAGGGGGCCGCAGCCGTGGCCGATTTCCAGGCCGGCGGCCATCGCGCCGCGAACGTAGTCCTTGGCCTGCTGGCAGGCTTCCGGCAAAGCTAGGCCACGAGCGGAAAGGGCGGCTATGGCCGAGGACAGCGTACAGCCGGTGCCATGCGTGTTGCGCACCGCAAGACGGGCGCCAGGCAGCCAATGGCAGCCGCAACCGTCGAAAAGCAGGTCGTCCGCATCGCCGGTGCTATGGCCGCCCTTGACCAAAACCGCCTTCGCGCCCAGGGCGATGATCGCCCGCGCGGCCTTTTCCAGGTCATCACGCGAGGCGATGGCCAGGCCGGTGATGGCCTCCGCCTCGGGGATGTTCGGCGTCACCAGGGTGGCAAGCGGCAGCAGTTCCCGCTGCAGGACCGTACCGGCCTCCGGCTGCATAAGGGCATGGCCGCTCTTGGAAATCATGACCGGGTCCAACACCACGAACCGCGGCTGCCAGCGCCGCAGACAGCCCGCCACCGCCGTGATCGTGGCAGCTGAGAACAACATGCCGATCTTGACCGCGTCAACTCTGATGTCGCTGAACACGGCGTCAATCTGCCCGGCGACAATGCCGGGCGGCATTTCCTGGACGCCCAGCACCGATGTCGTGTTCTGAACGGTCACCGCGGTAATGGCGCTCATACCATAGACGCCCAACGCCGAAAAGGTCTTCAGGTCAGCCTGAATGCCGGCCCCGCCGCCGGAATCCGAACCGGCGATCGTCAAGGCATGCGGTAAAATCATGGTGAGCTCCAAAAACCGTATGAAGAAGTTGTGTTGATGATTTGAACTGACTTGACGCCAAAGGCGCCTGCTGCCGGTCACGGCCGTACGGAATGGCCTGGACGATGGCCGGCGACGCATAGTCTCCAAGCCGAACCGTGCCTGCCCTCCGGCGGAAACGCCGGGCCCTCCGCCAGGGCCTCAGCCGCCGGCGCCAGGGACTGTGCCTGCCTGACCGGCGGCCAGAAGATTGATTTGTGAGGCAATATAGCCGGCGCCGAAGCCATTGTCAATGTTGACCACGGCCATCCCTTCGGCGCAGGAATTCAGCATGGTCAGCAAGGGCGCCAGGCCTTGGAACGAGGCGCCGTAGCCGACCGAAGTGGGAACCGCGATGACCGGGTTGGCCACCAGGCCGGCCAGGACGCTGCCCAGGGCCCCCTCCATGCCGGCGATCGCGATCAGCGCGTTGGCATGGCGCAATTCGTCCAGGTTGGCAAACAGACGATGAATCCCGGCGACGCCGACGTCATAGCAGCGGAGCACCCGGCTGCCCAGGAATTCGGCGGTGCCGGCCGCTTCCTCCGCCACCGGTATGTCCGCCGTGCCGCCGGTGCAGACGGCGACCAGGCCGCGCTGTTCAACCGCGGGGGTCTCCAGCTTAAGCAGGCGTCCGACGGGGTGATAGCTGACAGCCGGAATGGCTGCCTGGACGGCCTGGCAATGCTCCGGCGAAGCGCGGGTGCCGAGGACATTGCTGCCCGCCTCCTGGAAACGCTGGAAGATAATCGCAAGCTGTTCTGGAGTTTTTCCGGGACAGAACACGGTTTCAGGCTGGCCCTTGCGGTGCCGGCGGTGATGATCCAGCTTGGCAAAGCCAAGCGATTCGTAGGGCAGCTTCGCCAGCAGGTCAGCGGCCTGGTCACGACTGAGCCGGCCGGCCTTGAAATCATCAAGTATTTTCTTCAATTCCATCAGGAGGTCTCTATGGGGAGGGCGATGAAGTCAAATGGGCCAGGCCGGTTGTTCGGACGGTTCCAAGCCATCACGGCCTCGTGGCCATGGTTGCGGACATCCGTTAATATAACCCCCCGGGGCGGAATTGGCTTCTGTGCGGCCACCGTGTCACAAAATCAACGTAACCGGTCACCGATTGAGAATTGCGCCATGGTATGGTGTCGTCGTCCTGGCA
>CAYOUR010000111.1:0-12936 GCA_964407145.1 uncultured Lentisphaeraceae bacterium
GCTCGTCAGGCTCATAACCTGAAGGTCGTAGGTTCAAATCCTACCCCCGCTACCAATTAGAAAGCCGCGCCTGTAATCAGGCGCGGCTTTCGTTTTTTATTCCGAACGACGGCGGCCGCCTGCGGCCGGCAACGACCCGTCCTTTCCGATGGCAGCCCGTTACGCGACTGCGGCTTTCCTGAAGGTCTTGTTCCCCTCCGCAAGACCGTGAAAGAGTATTCTTTCCCAAAAAACCGGAAGAGCCTTCAATGCAGCAGTCGCGGTCCGGGGCGGGCTTCGCCTCCCGTTTCCAGGCCCGGAGCAATGCGGACCTTCTGGCCGGCCGTCTGCCCCGCCGCAAAATGCTCCACATTCTTTTCAATGACGGCCTTCCGGCCAGCGCGGATGCATGGATGCCGGGCGGCAAAATAATCCTCCAGACCGGCATCCTCTTTCAAGATGACCGCACGAGTGTCTTCCTGGATGTCCTGTCGCTCCAGGACCGTCCGGAAGCCGTCCAGAACGCCCAGGGTGTAGTCGCGCCGCTTGCGCTGGCCGCCACGCATCCGGGCCGGCAACGCATTCCAGCCGCGCTCAATATAGCCGCGGAGATAATGATAGACGTACGTGGCGACCCGGACCCGGTCCAGCCGGCCGCTGATCTCGAGGTTCCAGCCCCGTCGGAACTGATTGTCATCGCCGCTCCAGAACGGCTCGTCCACCCACAATGTCTTCACGCCCCAGAAGTCCTGCAGCAGCATCCCGAGGGTACCCTCCTCGCGTTGCCGGCGCAACCGGGCCTGGCCAAGACAAACAGACACCAAGCCAGTGCCTTCGCCCGACAGGGCGTTCTCGTCAAGGCCATGCCTGGCCATCAGGGAACGGGCCTTGGTCAGGGCGGCCTCGGCCTCATGCGTTTCGGCTCGTGCGGCCAGCGTCAGGAGCTTCTGCACACGAGTCAGCAGCGCGGAACGCGGGTTGTCCGCGGCGGCATCCTCACCCGTCCGCATCTGCTGATCAAGGGTAGGGTATTGGCCCGAGGCAGCCGGATTGGCGCCCAGGCGTTCACACAGCTGGCGGAACAGCGGCCCGTGCGACGACTCCGTGCTGGTCGGGTACAGGCATTCCCGGAGCTGGTGGGCCATTTCGTGGCGAAGCACGTCGGCGACGGCATACCACGGATGCTCAAGCAGCAGCCGTTCATGCAGTTCCAGCTGGCGGAGGTCGCCGCCGCGCCAGCGGCCCCACTCGACCATGTCCGCATGCACCACAAACACCGGTTCAGGAACGAGGGACTGTTCCCGGCGGGTCAGGCATTGACACACGACTTCACGCCATTCCCGGCGCAATTCCGCCACCGCCTGGCGGACAAACCATTTTCTGTCTTCTTCGAGATACATTGTTCAGCAACTGTTTCCTGGATTTTTGTCAAGGGGCAACCCCTTCCATCACCACATGTTGCACATGGGCGATTCTTTTGATTGACCCGGCGGCGGTCATTCGCCAATGGCGAGGAAAGTGCCTGCCTGTCCGGCAAAAGTGGCGCTTTCGGGGCGGATAGCGTCGGCCGGGGCCTGCAGGCCGTCGGTGCACAGGATGACCGGGCGGGCCCGGAAGGGCGGCTCGAACACCACGGTCTCGCCCGCGGCAGCCAGGCCGGCCACCCGGCGTTCCCGTTGCAGGTTGGCCCTGGTGTCGTACGTGTAGACCCCGAGCAGACGAACGGGATTGCCCTCGGCGGTGATGCGGACCGTATGCAGCCCGAACGGCAGGCCGCGGATACCCCGGCGGTTTTCCATGAAATGCAGGCGGCCGTCCTGGTCGGCAAAGGGCACGTCGGTCGCCGTCCGCAGCTGTTCCTGGCCATCGACCAACACCGCCAACGTCCCGCCGTTGACATGGTCCACATAGGCGATGGAAAAGTCGGTCGCGGCGGCAGTCAGTTCAACCGCCTGCCCGGGCGGCACGATCAGCACGTCCTCGCCATACGGCGCGCCCCAGGCCGACGCCCACTCCTCCCGACTCAGGCCGGCAGGCGCCAGCTGCGGGTGGCTCGACGGATAGAACCGACGGCCGTTGACCACCTTGAGGTCGATGGCGGTGAGCTTGGCCTGCTCGCCGACCAGCTCCAGAATCTGCCGGTCGCCGAGACTGCCCCGACCCCACCGGAAGGTCGAATTGCGGATGTTGCGGCTGCTCACCCCGGTCCGGACCGAACCGACCGCTGCTTCGCCATTGACAAACGCCTTCAGCGTCTTGCCGGTGCAGCTGGCCCAGCAGTTCAGGGCGGTGTCTTCCAGGACGGCCATATTGCCCTTGAGGCGCGGGGAATCACCCTGACAGGTCCTGATTTCACCTTCCCAACCCACCGTATTGGGATGAATGCGTTCCGGCAGGCGCAGCTGGTCCACGCCAGCCGGCACCGGGTCCCAGCATTCAAAGGCCTGTGACAACGAATGGAACCACAGATAGTGCGCAGCCGCCTGGGGGTGGCCGTCCCGCGGCACCAGGGCGTAGCGATTGCACCAGCGCGTCACATCGTCACCCAACTTGCCGTAATCCATGAATGGAATCTGATAGCGCAGAGCCAGCGCCTGCAAGTCACCGGGATTCGGCGTGTAGCCGCCCTTGTTCTGAAACATGCAGAACAGAAATTCCGCCTGCGGATAGTGCCGCTGAATCCAGCGGATGGACGCCTCCAGGGGCGCGATTTCGTCCGGCGTGTCGGTCTTCTCGTTGGCGCCCGAGCCGTAGATCACCAGGTCGGGTCCGTGGCCGCCGGGCCGGGTGAACAGCTCCGGGTGCAGCGCCTTCCAGTCGCCGCCCTCGGAATAGCCATTGTCGCCAGGGGCGGGCGGGATGCTCAACGAGCAGTACTCGGCCAGGCCGGAGGTGGCTTCGCCGATGCACGAGCCGTCGCAGGCCATGAAATTGAGGCAGATCTTCTCGACCGGCAGGTTGAACCGCCGCATCAGTTCCAGGCGCAGACGGCCGGCGTACGAGAAGTAGTGCTGCCACCAGCCGTAGTAACCGGCCAGGTCAGGCCGGCTGACCTTGTCGGCTTCGAAGACACGTTCGGACCAGGGCTGTTTGAAAGTCGGCGACTGCGGGTCCTCGTCATACAAGTACATCGGCGGGTTGGCGCTGCCGCGGTCGATGCTGCTGCCCATGACCAGGATGTGAATCGCCTCGCCCTTCCACAGTTTCTGGATGGTGCGCGGCAAATGCCGGAAGGCCGGGTCCATGGGGCGTTGCGAGGGGACGACGCCGGTAATCCGTTCCGGCCCCTGGCCGGCCCGCGTCAGGCACGGCGCCCAGGCCAGCACCTCGGCGTCCGCGCTGACATTGGCGATCTCGACCTGGACCGCAATGGTGTTCAGGTCGTCGCTGTGCGAGTCGCTGTCCTGATGGAAGCGCCCCTCCACAACCACGTCCCGCAGACGGACCTCGACGGCGCCGACTTCGGCGGCGACCTGGTCATGCCGGCGGGCGGCCACGAGTTCGCCACGGGCATGGCGGGGGAATTCACGCTGGTCGGCATAGCCGAATTCGGCCGGCTTCCAGGTGCCGTCCTCGCTGTCGATCTTCAACAGGACGACCGACACCTGCAACGCGCCGGCCGCCGACTGCCAGCCGCCGACGGCCAGCTCGACCGCGTCCCCGTGCGCCAGACCGGCCGACGGCAGCGGAATGAACTGCCACAGCTTTTTCCCAGGGCGGATGGAGACCAGATTGTGGACGGAGTACGGCGGCCTTTTTTCCGCGGCGGCCTGGGACTCGCGGGTCACGGTGATGTCCCCATAGTCAGCGTGTCGCCAGAACGCCACGGTATTGGCGGTATGGCTGACAGCCTTGCCCTCGCGGTGATTGACAAAAGCGTGGAATTCAAAGCCGGGATTCTGCAACAGATTGTCGCCGGCAAATGCCAGACCCGCCGCCAGCGGCGCCGACAGGGCGCAGGCGCAGCACAACTGCCTCACTGTATTCATCATGACACGCGGTTCCTCTTGTTTGCGGCCGGGGGCTCCGGCCGCAATACTGTTATTCCTGGTCAATCCAATTCAACGATTCAAAGGGTCTTGCCGCCGGCTCGCCGGAGGCGGCCCAGTAGCCGAGGCTCAACGGCGAATCATGCCCGCCGCCGGGGATTTCGACATACGCAAAACGCGGGTTCTCCGCCAACGCCGCGGCCAAGGCACGGGTCTGGCCGACCGGCATGATCGGGTCGGCCGTGCCGTGCGCCAGAAAAATCGGCATGTGTTGCAGTTTTTTGGCCTGGTTGATCGGTGAATGGGCCCGGTAGACCTCGGGCTGCTGCGCCGGCGTGCCGCCGTAATGCGTTTCCAGGCAGTCGGCGATCTCCTGCAACAGCGCCACACCGGCCCGCCCACGGCAGAACGCATGGTAGGCCGCCAGGTCGGTCACGGCGCCGCGTGCCGACGCACCGGCGACATTCTCCGGCCGCAGGCCGGCATAGACCAGATTGCTGGTCCCGCCCATGGACCCGGATTCAAAAAGGAACTTCCCGGCCTGGAATTCCTGACGCAAGAAGTTGAGCAGCGCGTCCAGGTCGGTGACGGCGGCCGGTCCCATCCAGGCGTTGCCGCGCAGGGTCGGAGTCAGGATGCCGTACCCGCGACCCAGGTATTTCGGCAGCCAGAGCTTCTGCAAATCGGGCCGGATGTAGAGCTGATTGCCCCGGGAGCCGTGGCCATGGATGCAGACCAGCCAGGTCGACACGCCCGGCGCCGGCGTTTTCAACAACGCCCAGTCGGCCAGGCCGTCGACTGGACTCTGGTAGTCCAGACGGTGCACCCCGGCCGGAAAACCGCTGCCGGCCTGCGCGGTCAGCTGCCAGGCGCCAGGCGCCAAAGACGCATTTTTTTGAGCATTCATGGTTGCATCTTTTCCTTGAAAGGCTACAGTATGCAGCTGTGACAATGCGGGTGTAGCATAGTGGTAATGCTTCGGCCTTCCAAGCCGATGATGTGGGTTCGATTCCCATCACCCGCTCCAATAACAACCGAAGCCGCAGGGCGAATCACCCGATTCCCCTGCGGCTTTTTGGCATTTGGGAGGGCTGGGCTTCTCAGCTTTGCGGCCGCCAGATAGTGTAAGCCGGAAATCCCGGCAAGGCAAATCGGCCGGCGGCAACTTCCTGGCAAAATTGTAACCGGTCACCCATTGATAATTACAGCCAAAGTGCGAAATGTGGTGATAAGCGCTTGATTTCAGCCTGCCGTATGTCGTCCAGCCTTCAGGCTGCCGTATGTCGTCCAGGCTTTAGCCTGCCGTATGTCGTCCAGGCTCATTGGCCGGGCATCGTGCAAGGACGACGCCTCCATACCATGGCACAATTCTCAATGGGTGACCGGTTACGCAAAATTGCGCGCGTTGCGGGCGGCCGCGCCCCGGGGCTCGGCCGCCAGTTGACCAGGCGGGCTGCGGCTGTCACGACCGGAAGTTGAAGGTTTCGGGGATGCCCCAGTCGGTCAGGAAGGCAGCGCCGTAGGACAGGGTCAGATGGAAGAGGGAGGTGTTCCATTTCAGGTCGCGGCTCCAGCCCTCGAAGGTCCTGGTCGCGCCTTCCGCCAGCATGTTCAGCCACGCGTTCCGGTCCGTCAGCAAATCATGCACCAGGTCGCCCTCGCCGTCCCGAATCAGGCCGCAGAACAACGGGAAGGTGACGAAGAACAGGCTCTGGGTCAGCCTTTTTTCCCGCACCATGGCCAGGATGGTCTGCTTGCCGGCCGCCGGTTCCGGATACAAGTCGTAAAAATAAGCGATCGCGTTCCCGGCCAGGCTGACATGGTCGGACTCGACGCTGTCGCGGAAAGCGCGTTGTCCGGGCAGATAGAACGCCTCGGCAAACGCCTGCTGCAGGGCCTCGGCGTCCCCATAGGGCGGCAGGCCAAGCTCACCCGCGATCTTGTTCAGACACTTGACCGCGCCGATGTAGTAGGCGTTGATGACATTGTGCTTGGCGCGGCAGACCTGGCCTTCGGTCAGATCGACATCATAGCCGTCACGCATGTTCTTCGGCCACTCCACCACGCACCACTTGTCAAGATGGCTCAGCAGCCCGTCGCTTTCCGCGTACTGTTCACGATAGAAGTCGAGGATGTCGGCAAAGGCGGCGAAGCGCGGACGAATGAACTCCCGGTTGCCGGTCTGCGCGCCGTAGGCCAAAAGCAGCGTCATCATGATGAGCGGATACTCCGCAATCTCCTGCATCATGGAACAGCCGGAACAGGTCATCAGACCGCGGTTGATGAACGACGTCCGCAAAAAGTCGTCAAAAAACTTTTCGCACAGGGCGAAGTCCCGGTTCAGCAGGCAGAAGGTCAGCAGGCTGTAGCAGCCGTCGCCGAGGTAGTAGCCCTTTTCGCGTTCCATGCAGTCCTGGATGACCTCCTGGACGCCGTAATGCAGGGTGTCGACGCACAGCTTCCAGATGGCTTCCGAAGCCTCGTCCCGGCGGCGGCACGCCGCCCGCAGCGTAAATGGATAATGCCGCGCCGCCAGGACGACGGACGCTTCGTCCAGCTCGGCCCCGGCGGGCAGCTCCAGGTCGACATACCGGAACGACTTGTAGTCAAACTGGTTCAACGTGTCCCAACGGCCGGAAAGGACCAGGTACTCCTCGTACACGCAGTTGGCCCGGAGCCGATGGCGGGCCGAACCGTCGTCGTTCAATTCCTGGCCGAAACGCATCACCACCTCATCGCCCGCCCGGCCGCGGGCGCGCAGCTTCAGGCTGCCGACGTAGATGCCCCCGAAATCGACGCGGACCGTGTTCCCGTGCCGGATCATGACTGCCGGCGCGACATCCTCGAACTCAAGCTGCCGCGACGGCTGTTCGAAGACCCGGTACGGCGCCTGTTTCCGGACGCAGGCCGGCCGCCAGGACGAATCGTCAAAGCCGGGCTGTTCGAAGCCGACTTCGGGGGCGCTGGCGTCGTAGCGCTCCAGGAACTGGGTGCTGTAGCCGGCCTTGCCGGCCTCCAGGAAGCCGGTGTGCTCATGCTGCCGGAAAGTCTCGTCCGAGCCCAACACCACCTGGCCGTCGGCCACGACGTCAAGCAGCAAACCGTGCTGGCTGTCGCCGCTGACCCAGACGCGGTTGATCAGGCCCTGGTAGTAGGTGTGCACGGCAATGGTGTTGCGACCCGGGCGAACGCAGGTGGAAAGGTCAATCCGATTGTACCAGTAGTGGAACGGGTAGGACGCCGTCGGACCCTGCTGGACAAACACGCCATTGACGTACAGCTTGTAGTAGTCGTCCGCCGTGATGAAAATTTCGGTGCGTGTGGCGGCCGGGAGCTCGAACTGCCGCCGGAAAAGGACATGCCGGTTCTGGAGCGACGGTTCGAGCACGGGCCGGGCCTGCACATCCAGCTGCCGGTGGAACACGTTCACCGGCGACAAGTCGCAGAACCGCTCCGACGTGATCCACTTCCCGACAAACGACCGCTGCTTTGCTGGCATGATGATCTTTTTCACTCCCTGGCTGCAACCAACACGGTGACGACGGCCCGATTCGATGCTATAGTTGATGGCGTGCCATTGCGCCGCCTGGAACAGACCGCGACGCCAGACAACCATTTTTCACGAACGAACCACGGATGGACACGGATAGACACGGATGATAATTCAAAGAAGAAACGCCTCAGGTCGTGAAGTGGTTCAAACAAAACAAAGTCGAGCTGTTGCGCGGCGTCCTGCTTACGCAGCCAGACAACCTCCCTCCACGAAGGGTAAGTCGCAAGTCATTGACTATCAAGATATGAGACTGGCTACGCGAAATTCACGTGGAAAGCAGAATAAACTATATCCGGCGCACGACGCCTTTGCAAACCCGGCGCCCGCGTTTGCGCGGACGGCCGCCGGACAATCGGCATCCGGATGCCTTTGTGCCAAGGTAAACCTCGCCGCTGCATCACCCCTGGAGAACAAACCATGATGGACGTCCTTCCTTTCCTGCTGGTGGTCGGCGCCATCACCGCCGCAATTATCCTTGTCAAGGTGTTTTTCACCCTCTGGAAAGTCCTGGAGAAGCGGCTCCACCCGGAGCAGTTCGGCCAACCCGCCGCCACGCCGGAATTCGTCTTCCGGCGCCTGAAGGGCAAAAAGGCCACTGTCGTGCTGAAAAACGGCGAGCGACTCCAGGACTGCGACTACCAGGCCACCCACCTTTTCGGGGACGGTGAATTCGCCTTCCGCGCCATCCTCTATTTTGAATTCATCACAACGGACAACCGCCGCGTTTTCCTCGCCGGAACGGAAATTCTCAGAATCGAAACCGACGCTGGCCGTTGACTGCGCCGCGGCGCACCAGGTCGGCGCGCCCAGTCGGCGGGATCGGCACCGGCGTCCACGCTTGCTCTGCCTCATGCATGACAACGCCCTCCGCGCCGCTCGCGCCCCCCAGCGCCCCTGACCGCCAACCACGGTTGACGACGACGGCAACCGCCTTGCCCGCCGGATAAGCCACCCCAGGAAATCCAACCATGCAAGCCTTGGCAGTCCACCCCGGCCGACGCTACCTGATGACAACGGACGGCGAGCCTTTCTTCTACCTCGGCGACACCGCCTGGGAACTCCTGCACGCCCTCAGCCGCGAGGAAACCCGCGAATATCTCGACATCCGCCAGCAGCAAGGCTTCAATGTCATCCAGACGGTCGCCTTGGCGGAATTCGACGGCCTGCGCACACCCAACCATTACGGCCGCGTCCCGTTGTCGTGCAGCGATGGCGCGTTCCGGCCGGAATCGCCTGACACCAGCGGCGAATACAGCTACTGGGACCACGTCGACTTCGTCGTCCGGGAAGCCGAACAACGCGGCCTGCGCCTCGCCCTGCTGCCGACCTGGGGGGACAAATTCAACCAGGGACATGGCCTGGGGCCGGAAATCTTCACGCCGGCGAACGCCCGCGCCTACGGCCTCTGGATGGGCCAGCGCTACCGCACCGCCATCAACCTGATCTGGATGCTGGGCGGAGACCGCCAGCTGCTGACGGACGAACATCGCGCCATCGTCGACGCCATGGCCGCCGGCCTGCGCGAGGGCGACGGCGGCAGCCACTTGATCACCTTCCATCCGCGCGGCAACCGCTCTTCCGTCGATGACATGCCCGGCCGCGGCTACCTGGATTTCCACGCGGTCCAGTCCAGTCACGGCTTTGGCTGCTTCGATTCGGCGCAACTGCTCCTGCGCACAGCCGCGGCCGAGGCCAAGCCCTGCCTGGACGCGGAACACCGCTACGAGGGCATCCCAGCCTGCCTGAAGCCGAGCTGCGGCTATCGCTGGAACGATGCGGACGTCCGCACCAACGCCTACTGGAACATCATGGCCGGCGCCTGCGGCGACACCTACGGCCATGACTGCGTCTGGTCCATGAACCGCACCCCCGGAGAGCGGTTTGTCACGACTTGGCGGGACGCCCTGCGCTGGCCCGGCGCCGAACAGGCCGCCAACCTGCGCCGGCTCCGGCTGTCCCGGCCGTACTTCGAGTTCCGGCCAGCCCCGGAGCTGGCGCCGCCGGAAACAGCCGCCAACGCCGCCATGGCCGCCGGCCGAGGCGACCAGTATGCCTTCATCTACACGCCGCTGGGCCAGCCGATCCGCCTGCCGGCGGAACGGCTCGACGCCATGTTTTTCCGGGCCGCCTGGTACGACCCGCACTCGGGCGAGGAAACCGCCTTCGGCGTGTTCAACCAGCGCGAAGCCCTGTTCGTCCCGCCGTCATCCGGCCCGGGCCATGACTGGGTCCTCATTCTGGACATACTGGCCTGAACCGGACAGCCGGCTGAAAAGCATAATTTGGTTTTTGCGAGGTGGGAAGGCGCCGTGCTCCTTCCCACCCGCCTCGCGCCGCCCCTCCGCCTATCCCCTTTCGGTCAAACGGCTGACGTCGCAGCTATCGCGGCTGCCGCCAGGCGCCGCCCGCGGTCTTACGGCGTCACGCCGACGGCCCGCAACTGCCGCTGCACTTCGGCCACATCGACATGCCGGGGCAGCACGCCCTGCCGAACGGCGGTCGCCGCCGCAATCCCCACACCCTGGCCAATGCCGAGGCAGATGCCCATGACCCGGAAATTCGAATGCGCCTTGTGCGTGCCGGAGATGTTGCGCCCGGACAGCAGCAGGCCGTCGATCTTTTCCGGCACGCAAGCCCGGTACGGGATGGTGTAAGTGCCCTTGGCCTTGAACTCGCGCTGGGCGCCGTTCTTGTCCAAACCCGGACCGACCACGGAATGGATGTCGAAGTTGAAGTAGTTTTTGGTCGCGATCCAGTCCGGAAAAACCGTCGCTTCGACGATGTCCTCGGGCGTGATGGTGGTGACGCCCTTGAAATGGCGCGTTTCCCGGACGCCGACATTGTCGGCGGCGGCGACCAGGTAGCACTGCTCATAGCCGGGCACGAATTCCCGCAGGAACTGAATGATGGCGTCCATCTGCTCGCGGCAGATGAATTCGGCCTCGGTGAGCTGGCGCACGTCGGTGCCGTCGATGTTGGTGACATTGGTCATGTTGACGCAGACTTCGCCCGGCAGGCGCGTGCGGTACAGCAGCACATGGCCGGCCGGATGCGGCAGATGCTGCTTGCCCAGGGACTGGATTTCGCCCTTGGGGATGTCCATGTACGACTCGAAGCTGCCGGGGAAGACGGCCCGCGAGTAGTCGACGCCGCCGATGCGGAACATCATGGTGACCGGCTGGCAGGCGTGGTCCTCTTCGCGGCCGAGGATGTACTCGGCGCCGGCGCGGGCCGCGACGTCGCCGTCGCCGGTGGCGTCGATGGTGACCGGCGCCAGAATGGCCTCGCGCCCCGACTTGCTTTCCGTGATGACGCCCTGGAGGCGGTTGCCGTCCATGATGACATCCGCGACGGTGGTATGCAATTGGACGGTCACGCCGGCTTCGCGCATCATCTGGCCGAGCGTGGTCTTCTGGCATTCGTGGCTGATACACCACTTGGCGTCGCTCTCGCGCAGCGGGTTGAACTCCAGGGGCAGGGATTTGCTTTGGCGCATGCGCTCGACGACTTCGAGCATCAGCGGCGTTTCCCGCGCGCCGGACCAGTGTGACATCATGCCGCTGGTCGCCATGCCACCGATCGCGTTCGTCTTTTCCAGCAGCATGGTCTTCGCGCCCGCCCGGGCCGCCGCCAGGGCGGCGCCGATGCCGGCCGGACCGGCCCCGGCCACCAGCACCTCCGGCTCGGCCACCACGGGAAGCGTACGAGAGGGCTCAATGATCGTCTTCATGTTTTGTCCTGTCTTTTTTTGTTGAATTCTGAATCACGCTCTCGACATCATGTCAAGAAAATCGATGACGTGGCGGGCGGGCGGACCCGGGCGAAGTCAAGGTCGCCGCCATCGCCATTGCCGCGGCTTCAGCGGACCAGGAAGATTTCGAGGTTGTCGACGCGCATGACGGCCTGGCCGGTAGCGCTGGCCGACCCGCAGCTGACATACATGGCGGCGGCGGTTTCCGGCACAATGACGGTCGTGGCAGCCCGGAACCAGCCGTCGGCCAGGGGCTCGGAAAACGCCATCCGCACCTCGTCGAGTCGGCGGGTCCATTGCCGTTCGGCATTCTGCCAGGACACGGTGAACGTCGCCTGGGCGTCGCCCTCGGTCTGCGCCAGGGCGCGGACGAAGTAGGCCTCGCCGGGCTTGACCGGGACGCTTTTCAGGACGCTGCCAAAGGTGACGCCGGTCAGGCGGGCGCAGGCCGTAGCCTGCCAGCCGCCAGTGACGTCGACGTCAATCGTGCCCTTGGACGAGCCCGACTGCCAGGTGGTGACGCCGGTCAGCCGCGGCGGCTCGCCCGGCGGCTCGAACGTGGCCTGAAACACCTTCTCCAGGCGGTTCTCGGCCTCGGCGCGGGCGACATACGCGTCCGGGTCACGGGCGAACTCGAGCGCGGCGGTGACTCCAGGCATGGCCTCCTCCCAGAGGCGTCCGCGGCCGATCTTGCCGGCCATGGCGGCCTCGGTGGAGGGCGGCAGTTCGATCGGCTGCCACCGGCACTGTTCGCCGTACAGCCACACATAGTCGCGGCTGCTCTCCAGAGCCAGGCGGACATTGCGGCGCAGGAGGCTGACGCGGTCCATGCTGTCCGAGCGGATGACCCAGAAGCCATCCTCGTTCAAATAGCAGTCGAGGTACAGGCCCATGGCCAGGCCGGATTGCGCGTGCAGCTTGGGGAGGTTCTCCGGTGCGGCCAGGCGCGGCGAATTGACATGGAAGTCCCGGCAGATGCGAAAAAAGTCCTCCGGGCCGGCGGCCTGGTAGCCGGAGAATTCCGCCCCGTCATACAGCCGGGCCATCGGCGGCAGAACATCGAACATGCCATTGAAGAAGGCGCTGGTCAGGCCGTACTGGTGGTTTTCCATGAAACGCTGCGGGTTGCGGCTCCGGAGGGCCGGGAAGGAAATGGAGAAGCTGCCGAGGACGGTCAGCATGACCAGGTCGGGGCATTCGGCTGTGATCGCCCGCATCAGCTCGGCGCCGCGGCGGCGGGCCTGGGCCTCCACCTCGGCAAACGGACGCCCCGCCCCGGGAAGATACTGGAACAAGGTCGGCTTGCCCTGGTTGTAATGCTCGACATCAAAGAAGACGCCCTTGAAGCCGGCCCGCCGCACCAGCCCGGCAACCAGGGCGAAGTTGTGCCGGACCGTCTCCCAGGCCTCGTCGACAAAAAAATCGTAATCGGCGCCCGTGACCGAGACATAGATAAAATTGTCAGTCAGCTTGCCGGACCGGATGGCCTTGGCGTCCTCCAGCCAGGCTTCAAAGTCACTGGCCAGAAAGCGTTTCTTCCCGAACACGAGATGACCATAGGTCACCCCGGGCTTGCCATTGACGCGCAACCGCGGCAGATGCACGGCCATGCCGTCAAAGGGCGTGTCCCGCTCCAACTCGGCCAGATGTTCACGCACAAACCA
>CAYOUR010000111.1:12968-13314 GCA_964407145.1 uncultured Lentisphaeraceae bacterium
TGCAGCCAGCAAACACCATGACATACGCATCAGGCACTCCGAGTCGTGGACAGTGGACAGTGGACAGTGGACAGCAGCAGACGATAATGGACACAAGTAGATAATGGACGTCAGTAAACCGTGGACGTATGGACATCAGTAGACGATGGGCGTCAATGGGGGATGAGCTGCGGACCATGGACATCAGCGAATGGCAATGGACGCAAGCCGACAAAATGGACCTGAGATGGGGGGGGGCGCGGCCACTTTGGTCGGCCGACACGCCAACGTGTCACAGGCGTTTTCGACCGGAAACAACGTAATCCCTGAGCCACGAATAACAAGTATCCCGCAGAACGCAAAAGAG
>CAYOUR010000112.1:0-13281 GCA_964407145.1 uncultured Lentisphaeraceae bacterium
CATGCAACCACAGGAATCAATCATGCAAATACGCCCTCTTCGTCCCGGCATCGAGATCATCTCCTCCATCCATTGGGAGCGCCGCCTGTTTGACGCTCTCATTCCGCTGCCCGAGGGAACCAGCTACAATGCGTACCTGGTCAAAGGCAGCACGGGCACGGCTCTGCTGGACAGCACCGACCCGGTCTTTGCCAAAGACTTCCTGGAGGTGATTCAGGACGTCGACACCATCGACTACATTGTCTCCCACCATACTGAACAGGACCATTCCGGCACCCTGCCGGAGCTGCTGCAGCGTTACCCCAAGGCCAAGCTGCTTTGCAGCAAGAAGGCCGAGGAGCTGCTGCTCAGCCACCTGCCAATCGCGCCGGACCGCGTTCAGGTCGTGGCCGACGGCGAAACCGTCTCCCTGGGGGACAAGACGCTGCGGTTCATCTACACCCCGTGGGTGCACTGGCCGGAAACCATGAGCACCTACGTGCCGGAGCAGAAATGCCTGTTCAGCTGCGACCTCTTCGGCTCGCATTTGGCCACCAGCGACCTGTTCGTGACCGACCCGGCCATGGTCCTTGAAGGCGCCAAGCGCTATTATGCCGAAATCATGATGCCGTTCCGGCCCCAGGTCGGCAAAAACCTGACCAAGCTGGCTGAGTTCCCCTGCGACTTGATCTGCCCCAGCCACGGACCGGTGTACAACGACCCGGCGCTGATCGTCGACGCCTACCAGAAATGGATTTCACCACAGATGAAAAACGACGTCGTCCTGCCTTACATCACCATGCACGGCAGCACCCAGCTGATGGTCAACCGGCTGATCGACGCCCTCATCCGCCTCGGCATCAATGTACACCCCTTTGACCTCGCCGTCACCGACATCGGCAAGCTGGCCACGACCCTGGTTGACGCGGCGACCATCATCGTCGGCACGCCGACCGTCCATGTCGGCCCGCACCCCGCCGTCATCTACGCCGCCACCCTGGCCGGCATGCTCCGCCCCAAGCTCAAGTACGCCGGCGTTGTGGCCTCCTATGGCTGGAGCTCCAAAGCCATCGAACACGTCGCCGCGGCCGTCGCCAACCTGAAACCGGAAATCGTCGGCGCCGTCCTTTGCAAAGGTCTGCCGACCAACGCAACCATGGCCGAAATCGACGCCCTGGCCCAAGCCGTCGCCAAAGCCCATGCCGACGACCCGAACGTTCTGGCGTGAACACCACGGCAACAGCCGACAACTGAAATCGCCAGGAGCGGGAACGAACAAAACACGTTCCCGCCCCTGGGACATGACGACAACCCCACCCCACCGGCAAACAGTCGGCAACGGTCACCCATTGATAGCGAAGCCATGGCACGGTTCTGTCGTCCTTGCCGGATGCCCGGCAAATGAGCCTGAACGACGTACGGCAGGCTGAAATCAAGCCCTTGCCACCGCATTCCGCACGTTGACCGTCATGATCAATGGATGACCGGCTACATGGCAATGAATTAAAAATACCCTGCCGACTTGCAAAGATCAGTGATGCCGCCATATTATTAGTTATCATTAACTAACAAGAGGGGGGGCGCGGACTGGGCTGCCCCGTCTTGCCCGGCTATCCTGAGCGCGCCGTATCCCGGCGGGAGTTCAGGCCTCCTGTTTATGCCACACACCAAGCACCTGAGAGGGCGCGCCTCATGTCCAGCAAGCTGTTCCCGCGCATTATTCATGGTCTGTTGAAGGCGCTGCGCCTGCTGCCGGTGCTGGCGGCTGTGGCGATGGTGGCTTGGTTGTCCAGGAACCGTCCCGGGCCGCGGCACAAGGACACTGCCGAAGAGGCCAGGCCGTTGCGTGTCATTGCGGCGCCGCAGGTGACCTTGCGGCCGCGTGCGACCGGCTATGGCCTGGCCGCCCCGCGGCGGGTCTGGCGGGCCATGGCGGAAGTCAAGGGCGTAATCGTCGATGTGAATCCGCAGCTGGTGGCGGGCGCGCTCCTGCCGGAGGGCGTCGAGTTGCTCCGCGTGGAAGCTGCCGACTACCAACTGGCCGTGGCGCGGCTGAAAGCCGCCATCGTCGAAACCGGCGCCCGTCTTGAGGAACTGGCCGTTGAGGAACGCAACCGCCAGGCATCGCTGGACATAGAACAGCGTTCGCTGGTTCTGGCTCAGACTTCGCTGGCCCGAATCCGCCAGCTGATGGAAACCGGCGCCGTGCCCCGCGACCAGGTCGACCGGGAAGAACGGCTGGTCCTGCAGCAGGAACAAGCCATCCGGCAATTGCAGAACGCACTGGAACAGCTGCCCGCGCGCCGCGAAGCGCTGCAGGCGACGCGACTGGTCCAGCAGGCCAATCTGCAGCAGGCCGAACTCGACCTGTCGCGGACCGTGCTCCGCGCCCCCTTTGCCTGCCGGCCAGGACCTGTCACCCTGCAGAAAGGCCAATATGTCAATGTCGGCCAGACGCTGTTTGAAGCCATGGGAACCGAGGTTGTCGAGATCGAGGCCAAATTCCGGCCGGAACAGATGCGCAACCTGCTCGACCCGGAACGGCGGCGCCATTTTGCCGATGGCATGAACATGGCCGCGCTGCAGCAGCGCTTCGACCTGGACGTGTCGGTCCATCTGCGCAGCGGCGACTGGACGGCCTCCTGGCCGGCGCGGTTTGACCGCATCCGCGAAATCGTCGACCCGCGCAGCCGGGCGCTCAACATCGTCGTCGTCGTCGACCGGCCGTATGACCTGATCATCCCCGGCGTCAGACCGGCGCTGACTCAGGGCATGTACTGCGAAGTCGAACTGCTGGCCCCGCCCCGGCCCGGCGCCATCATCCTCCCGCGAGCCGCCCTCTGGGACAACCGCGTCTATGTTGTGGACGAAAACAACCGCCTGCACAGCCGGCCGGTCACCCTGGCTTTCGCCCAGGACGACTTCTGGGTGGTCGAAACCGGGCTCGCCCCTGGTGAACGCGTTGTCGTCTCCGACCCGGCGCCCGCCCGGGAGGGTCTTCTCGTCGAGCCGATCGCCGACCGGAAAACCGCCGAGCGCATCGTTGCCCAGGCCACCGGAACGGAGGCCAGGCCATGATTCGCTTCTTTGCCGGACATCCCACCGCCGCCAACCTGCTCATGGCCTTGTTCATGCTCGCCGGCCTGTTCGCCCTGCCCCGGGTTCTCCGGGAAACCATGCCGGATTTCGCGTCAAAGGAAGTCGAAATCCGCCTGCTGTATCCCGGCGCCACCGCGGCGGAAGTCGAGGAAACGATCGCCCAACGCCTTGAGGACGCGCTCGGCGACGTCAACTTCGTCCAGGAAATCCGCTCCGACTCCCGCGAAGGGCTGTCGGTAACCACCGTCGAGATGTCGGCGCACGGCGATTTTCCGACCTTCTTCGACGACATTGAACGCGGCCTGGCCACCATTGACGATTTTCCGGAGGGCGTCGAAAAGCCGGTGGTGATGGAGCTGGGCCGAACCGACCTGGTGCTGTCCATCCTGGTATCCGGGCCGATGTCGGCCGCGGCTCTGAAAGCCCACGCCGAAGAGCTCAAGGACCGGCTGCAGGAAGACGGCCTCAACCTGATCGACGTGCTCGGCTTTTCGGAACACCAGCTCCGGGTGTCGCTGTCAGCGCCGGCACTCCGGCAGACCGGCTTGACCGTCCCCCAGGTGGCGGCGGCCATCACCGCCCAAAACCGCGACCTGCCTCTGGGACTGGTCGAAACGCGCGACCTGGACATCCTGATCCGCTTCGCGGAACAGCGCCGCACCCCGGCCGACCTGGCCGGACTGACCGTCTGGGCCGGGCCGGACGGCGGCATCATCCGCCTGGGGGACATCGCCGTCATCGACGACCGCTTCGAGCGCGAGGAGGAAAAAATCGTCCACCAGGGCCGACGCTGCGCCCTGCTGAACATCCGCAAGACCAAGGCCGAGGACAGCATCCGGGTCGCGGACCGGGCCAAGGCCTTTCTGGCCGCGGAAAGGCAACGCCAGCCACAGGTGTCGCTGCTGGTGGTGCAGGACGAGTCCCTGATCCTGCGCGACCGCCTGTCCATGCTCTGGTCCAACGGCGTGCAGGGATTCGTTCTCGTCTTTCTGGTGATGTGGCTGTTCTTCAGCTTCCGCTTTTCCTTCTGGGTCGCCATGGGGCTGCCCGTATCGTTTTTAGGCGCCATGTTCTGCGCGCCGCGACTGGGCCTGAGCGTCAACATGTTCACCATGGTCGGCATGCTGCTCGCCCTGGGACTGCTCATGGACGACGCCATTGTCATCGCGGAAAATATCGCGGCGCACCGCCAGCGCGGGAAAAAACCGCTCGCGGCCGTGGCCGATGGCGTCCGCGAGGTGGCCGGCGGGGTGGTCTCGTCCTTTGTCACAACCGTCTGCGTCCTCGGACCGCTGGCCTTCATCACGGGCCAGATCGGCAGGGTGCTGCGCGTCGTGCCGATGATCCTCCTGCTGGTGCTGACCGTCAGCCTGGTCGAGGCCTTCCTCATCCTGCCGGCGCATCTGCGCCACACCCTGGAAAAGGACCAGGCCGCGGCCAGGCCGCGGCTGCGCCGGCAGACGGACGCGTTCCTCGCCTGGCTGCAACATGCCGTGGCCGGGACGGCCGTGGCCGCCCTCATCCGGCGGCGCTACCTGGTCGTCAGCATCGTCACCGCCCTGCTGATCCTTTCAGTCGGCCTGCTCGCCTCCGGAAAGCTCAAAATCCAGGGTTTTCCCGAACTGGAAGGCGAAACCGTGGTGGCCCGACTGCTGATGCCGCAGGGGACGCCGCTGGCGCGCACCGAACAGACCGTACAGCACCTGCTCGACGCCCTGGAGCGGACCAACGCGGTCTTCTCCCCGCGCCAGCCCGGCGGCCGGCCATTGGTCGAACACGCATATGTGCAATACGGACACAACCCCGACGCCTTTGAAAGCGGCCCGCACGTGGCCAGCCTGACTGTCAGCCTGCTCCGCGCCGAAAAACGCGTCGGCGCCATTGACGAGTACCTGGCCGAATGGCGCCGACAGATCGGCGCCCTGCCCGATGTCATCAGCCTCAACCTCAGCGAACCGGGATTCGGGCCAGCCGGAAGACCACTTGAAATCCGCCTGCGCGGACACAGCCTGCCCGAACTGAAAGATGCCGTCACCGACCTGAAAGGCTGGTTCGGGCAATTCCAGGGCGTCGTCAATCTCGACGACGACCTGCGGCCGGGCAAACCGGAACTGCGCTTCCGGCTGCGCGACGAGGCGCGCGGCATCGGCCTGACCGTGACCGACGTGGCCCGGCAACTGCAGAGCGCGTATCAGGGCGTCGTCGCCGACGAACTGCAGGTCGGCAGCGAGTCGTATGCCATCGACGTCCGCCTCCATGCCGCCGACCGCGGTTCCCGGCAGACCCTGGACGACTTCCTGCTGCTCCTGCCGGACGGGCGCGAAGTGCCGCTGCGCGCCGTCGTGAACTGGGAGGAGACGCGCAGCTGGGCCCGAATCGCGCGCTTCAACCGGCAGCGATCAGCCACGCTGTTCGGAGATGTCGACACCCGCCTGGCCAACACCAGCGAGCTGATTCGGCGCTTCCGAGCCACGCGCCTGCCCGAGCTGCGACGGCAATACCCCGGGGTGTCCTGCACCATTGACGGCGAGCCCAAGGAAGCCGGCCAGGCCAGGATGTCGATGCTGGCCGCGCTGGGCATCGGCATGATCGGAATCTTCCTGCTGCTCAGCCTGCAGTTCCGCACCTATACCGAGCCCCTCATCGTCCTGATCGCCATACCCTTTGCCATGATCGGCATTTTCTGGGGTCATTTCCTGATGGGGGTCAACATCTGCATGCCAAGCCTGCTGGGCTTTGTCGCCCTGTCCGGCGTCGTGGTCAACAACTCCATCCTGCTGGTGATTTTCCTGAAGAACGCCCGCCAGGAAAAGCTGTCCCTGTCCGAGTCCTGCGTCAAGGCCGGCACGGACCGTTTCCGGGCGATCATGCTTTCCTCCGGGACCACCAT
Source organism: uncultured Lentisphaeraceae bacterium (assembly GCA_964407145.1). Taxonomy (GTDB): domain Bacteria; phylum Verrucomicrobiota; class Lentisphaeria; order Oligosphaerales; family Oligosphaeraceae; genus JAAZKI01. The sequence goes on from CAYOUR010000112.1 coordinate 5,969, forward strand.
TGCCGGACTGCTGCCGATCATGTTTGAACGCAGCCTGCAGGCACAGATTCTCCAGCCGCTGGTGATCAGCACCGTGTTCGGCCTGGCCGCCTCGACTCTCCTCGTCCTTCTGGTCCTGCCCTGCCTGTACATGATCCTCGGCGACCTGAAACTGATTGAAACCTTGCCGGAGACGCTCGTGAACGCCCCGGAGGAAGCGCCGTCAATGCCACCGGCCCCCGGCACCGGCCCGTGACCCCATCCGGCACCGACCGTCGTGCACCGTCATGCCTGACGGCGCCAGCTGCTTTGCCACGAAGCCTTCACGCTCAGGGCGACAGCTGGCCGGCGCTAACCGGTCACCGATTGATAAGTGAGCCATGATGCGGTTGCGCCACATGCGCCCCCGCAGATATAATCGTGCAGGCAGATGTCCGCTGGCTGCCTATGCCGGAGATGGCTGTGTCCATGCCAAAACGCGGCATGCGCCCGAACGGGGATGGCAGAACGCAGCCCGGCGCCAAGTCATCTTCGCGCGCGTGACCCTAATCAGGTATTGAACTTGCGGCAGAGCGCGCTTGCATAGGGCGCCAAGTCATCTTCGCGCGCGTGACCCTATAGGTGGAGGTCCCCCTTAGGGTGGGTGGGCTGGATTTCGGGGGACGGCAGGAAAAATAACCGACGACGACGATTTTTCCAGGCCGAAAATCGAATTATCATCTGAAGTCATTGCTAGCAGATGGCAACAGCCCCAATTTTGTGCGTCGGCGCCATGTTCCGGGAAGACATGTTCCTGTCGTCTCTCCTGTCACCCGGTGGAAAACGCCAAGGCCAGGTCTTGACGTCGACCCATTGATCCGCGCGCTGGAAAACCATGGCCTCCTGCGGATGAATCTTGTGCTGGAGGCTTTTCGAACGCTCATCCAACTTTCCATATATCAATGGGTGACCGATTACTGGCCGGCGGGAGACTTTTTACGGGCAACAGGTGACAAGCCGGTCGGGGATGATATGTTATAGACATGGTCCGCCTGCCCATGGCGGGCGCCTTCAAGCCGTTTTGCCGCCGGCAAGGAACGGTGTGATGTCATCAACCAACCACCAGGGGGGCCGCGCCATGCTGGAACTAGCCGACCGCAGGGAGATTTTTTGGGATGGGCATGTCGTGGACGCCGCCGGCACGGATGCCGTCCTGGCGCTGCATCAACCTGTCCGGCAGGAAGCGGTGCTGGTCCACGACCGCCCCTGGGAGGGCGACGGCTGTAATTACCACAACCTGTTCTGGGATGAAGACCGGTACCGGATGTACTATTTGGGCTGGGAAATGATGTCCAGCGACAAAAGGAAGCACACGACCGCACGCATCCGCGTCTGCTACGCGGAAAGCACGGATGGCCGCCACTGGCTCCGCCCCGACCTGGGATTGCATGAATTCGAGGGCTCCCGAAACAACAACATCCTGTTCGACCCGCAGGGCTTCTGCTTCGACAACTTCATGGTCATGCGGGACGACCACCCCTCCTGCCCGGACTCGGAACGCTACAAGGGCATCGCCTACTACACCGACCGGTCATTGTGGTGCTTCACCAGCCCTGACGCCGTTCGCTTCCAGCCGGGCTGGCAGCTGTTCGACCGGCAGCAGGGGCATTACGATTCCCTGAATGTGGCCTTCTGGCACCCGGAGACTGGCCTCTACCACTGTTTTTTCCGCAGCTTCCACCCGGCCGGCCCCGGCGCGCCGACAGCGACCGTCCGCGACATCCGCCACGCCGTTTCCCGTGATTTCCGGACTTGGAGCGAACCGCAGCCGCTGCTTTTCAGCGACGGCCATGACTTCGCCTTGTATACCAACAATGTCATCCCCTGCCCACGCCTGCCGCACCTGCTGGTCGGCTTCCCGACCAGATACGTCGAGCGCCCCAGCTGGAGCGCTGCCTTCGACCGCCTTTGCGGCGCCGAAAAACGACGCCAGCGCTGCCAGTGCCACCCGCGCTATGGCCTGACCATCACGGACGGCCTGTTCATGTCCTCCCGCAACGGCCAGGACTGGCACCGCTTTCCCGAGGCCTTCCTCCGCCCCGGACCGGAACGCCCGAACAACTGGGTCTATGGCGACTGCTATCCGGGACGCGGCCTGGCGACAACGCCAGGACACGACCACAGCGAACCAGAACTGTCCATGTACCTGCCCGACAACCACTGGATGAGCGAACCGGCCGTCCTCTATCGACACACGGTCCGGCACGAGGGCTTCGCCTCGTATCATGCCCCGGCCGACACCCGACGGGTGCTCACCAGACCCCTGCGGTTCGAGGGCCGCCAGCTGGCCATCAATTTCGCCACTTCCGCCTGGGGGGCAATCCGCGTCAGGCTCATCGCCGACGATGGCCAATGCCTCGAAAGCGGCGAACTGTTCGGCGACTCCATCAACCGGGTCGTGGATTTCGAAAAGGGCCAGGCCCAGGACTGGAGCGGAAAGCCGGTACGCCTGGAAATCACCATGCACGACGCCGACGTGTTCTCGTTCCAGTTCCAAAAAGACCAGCCATGTGCCGGAAAATGACCGGGGCGCATTCCGGCCGGTTACGGCACACCTTCTGGAACCGCAGGCCAGGTCGCCCGAAAACGTCCGTTGCCCGCCTCCTCCACGTCCACCGGCAATGGGCCGGGAACGACGGGACGCATGCCCTTTGTTCAGCTTGGCTGCGACTGCCCGGCCATGGTCTGGCCGGCGCGCCATTGGGCCGTTGGCCTGACGTGCGCAGACGTCGCCTGAACCGATACCACCAAGCCACGGGACGGACTGCAGCCTCGATCCCGAAAGCCCTGGCCGCCTTTTCTCAGCCGAACAAGACATTTCTCGACCCGTTTTTTTCCTTTTTCCGGTTCAGGCAGTAAATTTCAGGTAATGTGCGAAATCTTGTGATAGGAGCCGATATTTGGCTCATGTGCCCTATGTGGTGATGAAGGTTACCGCGCACTTTCAACGGAGATTTCTTGCTTCCAAGTGGCGCCCTCCGGGCGCGATCGGGGGGATTCGCCACCCCCGGGTTCCCTCGCCCTTCGGGCTTCGGTCACCCGGGGTTATGTTTGTCCAGCCCTTCGGGCTGCTTCCGTTCTGGCGGCGATATCGTCTTTCCGTTTTTCCAATTGCCGGGTTGGTAGTCTGTTAAAAGTAAATATGCAGATACCGCCTGTCAAACGCCTTCTTCCATCACCACATTTTGCACATTAACAAATTTCATCTTTGCTCCAGGTGCTTCTCCCGCTTGCAACAGTCGCCTTGCCCCCTTCAGGAATGCCGCCATGCCCATACGAAAATTCTTTCGCGAGACCTGGCCGGAGCTGGTTCTGGTCCTGCTGGTTTTTCTGGCCTATCTGCCGTCGCTGTCATTTCCCTTGTTGCAGAACTGGGACGACGGCACGTACATTTTGCTCAACCGCCGTCTCGGCCTCAACTGGGAGAACATCCGGCACTACGCGGTGAACGGCTTCATGGGCCTGTACACGCCCCTGACCATGGTCTCACTGATGCTTGACAAGGCGCTGTTCGGCACAAATTACGCCGGCTTCCACGTCACGGCCATCGCCCTGCACGGCCTGGCCGCGCTGTTCCTGGCCAGGATACTCCGCCACCTGGGCATTCGTCGAAGCCTGGCCGTCGTCGCGGCACTGCTCTGGGCCGTGCACCCGCAACGGATTGAATCCGTCGTCTGGCTGGCGGAACGCAAGGACGTGTTGTCCGGATGCCTGGGCATGGCGGCGGTATACGTCTTCATGAAGACGCATGATCAGCGTGGCAGCTACTGGCTCGCCACCATCCTGACCATCCTCTCCATCGCGGCCAAACCGGCAACCGTGTTCCTGCCGGTCGTGTTCCTGGTCTACGTACTCGGCAAAAAAGACTTGGCCCAGACCTGGAAAAGGCTCGTCCTGCCGGCCGCCGCCTATCTGTGCTATGTCCTGACGGCGTTTTTCATCAGCCAACGCCTGTCCTACGGCAATCCGCCGACCATCCCGCCATTGCCACGCATCCTGGAACTGATTTCACACAACGTGTTCTTCTACGTCGCCAACACCGTCCTGCCCCTGAATCTCAACCCCGTCTATCCACTGGTTGATTTCCATGACTGGTGGATCATCCCCGCCTTCGTCGTCTTTCTCACCGGCATCCTGGCCGCCGCCTACTGGGCCCGACGCGAACGCCGCTGGCTGCTGGGCGTGTTTCTCGGCTACGCGGCCTGCTGGTGGGCGATGTTCGCCCCCAATGGCAACGGCGTCATCTTCAATCCGACCGACTACGCCGACCGCTACAGCTACGCCGCCGCCGCGGTCCTGGTCGCCTTCACGGCTTATGTCCTCGACCAGGTCATCACCCGGCGTCCGAAGGCGTTGGGCGCCATCCTGCTGCTGACTCTGGCCCAGGCCGGCTACGCGGCGGTGCGCTTCCATCACTACCTGCCCCTCTGGGGCGACTCCAAACAGCTGTTCACCCATGCCGTCAATTCCCTTCCCGACGGCGTCTACCCCAATGACAAGGCCATCCAATGCATCGGCATCATCAGCCTGGACGACAATGACGCCGCCCATCTCGAACGGGCCGCCCTGGCCCTGCTCAAACGCTCCCTGGGCGAACTGGGCCAGTCCTCCCGGGACAGCGAGATGCTCCGCCAGCTCCGGGAAAACCATGGCATGATGTTCCTCATCTGCGCCAAAGTCATGCAACACCAGGACGCCGAGGCGCTCAAGCTCGCCCAGGCCCTCCGCTGGCGCAACGGCACGTACTACAACTTCAACATGTACGACTCGCATGTGACCATGCCGCGCTTTCTCAACCTCCTGACGGAACTGCTCTGCCGCAACCAGCTCAAGGAGGAAGCCAGAACCCTGCTGGCCGAATTCCCCGAGCCGCTGCAGCAACTGTATACCCACCCGTCCATCCCCAACAACGTCGCCCGCCTGAGTTTCCTGCTTGGGGACTACCAGACCGCGCTGGTCCTCTGGCGACGCCTGGAGCAGCACGGCGAAAACCTGGAATATGTCCACGAACGCATCCGGGAAGCCACCGCCGCGCTCGCCGCCCAAACGGCCGGCGGAAACGCGCCAGCCACGGCGCCGGAATCGGCGGCGTTCCCGACGCGCGAGCCACCCGCCGCGCCCACGGCCAGCAATATCACCGCCCCGGAAGGCGAACTGCCCCTCCAGCCCGCCCCCCCGCCCGACGTTGTCCGCGCCCTGCAGGCGCGCGCGGCCCTGGCCGCCGTGCTGCTGGCCATCACCCTGCTGGCCCTGACCTGTGCCGCCTTCATCCGGCCACGCTTCCCAAGACTATGGCGACGCACGCAGGACTTGCTGAAAAGACACTGGCCGTATCTCGCCCTGGCGGCAGTCGTCTTCCTGTGCTTTGCCCCGTCGCTGACCTACGGGCCGCTCTGGCACTGGGATGACGCGGTGTACATCAGCCGCAACCCCGGCCTGCGTTTCACGTGGCACAATCTCTGGTTCTATGCCGTCAACGGCTTCATGGGCCTGTACACGCCGTTGACCATGGTCTCTTTCATGCTGGACCGCGCCCTGTTCGGGCAGCACAACTACATCGGGTACCACGTCACCGCCATCATCCTGCAGTGCGGCTCGGCGGTTTTCCTCGCTCTGATCCTTCGCCATCTCGGCATCCGCAAGTCCATCGCCTTCCTGGCCGCCCTGCTCTGGGCCGTGCATCCGCAGCGCATTGAATCCGTGGCCTGGATAACCGAGCGCAAGGACGTCCTGTCCGGATGCCTGGGCCTGGCCGCCGTTTACGTCTTCATGCGGTCCCATGACCGCCGCGGCCCCTATTTTCTGGCCACCGTGCTCTGCCTTCTGTCCATGGCCGCCAAACCCGCCACGCTGCTGCTGCCAACGGCGTTTTTCTCGTATGTACTCTACCGCGGCGACCTGAAGTCGACCTGGCGGGGCCTGCTCGCGCCGGCGCTCACCTACATCTGCTTTCTGGCCGTCATCCTGACCATCAACCAGCGCCTCTGCTACAGCGAGCCGCCGCAGCTGGCCCCCTGGCCGCGCTTCATCGAGCTGATCTCCCATAATGTCCTGTTCTACATTTCCATGACCTTCGTGCCGCTCAATCTCAACCCGGTCTACCCCCTGGTTGACTTCCACGACGGCTGGATCATCCCGGTGTTCATCGCCGTGGCCGGCGGGATTGTCGGCCTGGCGCGCTGGTCCGGCCTGGAATGGCGCTGGATTCTGTCCAGCGTGCTCGGCTTCGGGCTGGCCTGGTGGGCCATGTTCGCCCCCAACGGCAACGGCATTCTCTTCAATCCGACCGACTATGCCGACCGCTACAGCTATGCGGCCGCGGCGGTGCTGGTCGCCTTCACGGCCTGGGTCCTGGACCGGGCGCTGAACCGGCGGCCAAGCGGAGCCCGGCTCGTCATCCCCCTGGCGGCGGCCTACGCCATCCTGGTATTCTGGCAGTTCCGGCAATACCTGCCAATATGGAAGGACGACACGACGCTTTTCACCTATGCGATCGAAACCGTCAAGCCCGGCGTCTATCCCAACGAGAAGGCCATTGAGTCACTCAGCGTCGCCTGCCTGGACACCGGCAATGCCGACCTGCTCGAAGGCGCGGCGCTGCTGATGCTGGAACGCACCCGCGGCCAGTTCGGCAAGGAAGCCCGGGACAGCGAGAAAATCATGCAGGGACGGCAAAATTTCGGACTGGTCATCTTATTCTGCGCCAAGGTCATGCAGGGCCGGGACGTCGAGGCTCTGCGGCTGGCCAGGGCCATCTATGCCCGCCACCAGAGCTATACCCAAATCCCGCTGTTCTCGCCGGAAGTCACCTTCCCCCGCTATATGAATCTGCTCACGGAAGTCTTCTGCCGCAACAACCGCCTGGACGAGGCCCGGAGCCTGTTCGCGGAATTCGCCGACCCGCTCAACCGCGAGTTTGAGATTCCCGACATACCGAACAACCTGGCCCGCCTGGCGCTTCTCCTCAAGGACTACCAGTCGGCCCGTATCCTGTGGTCGAGGCTGTCCGCGTCACCGACCAACAACCGCTACGTCCAGGAACGCCTGCGGGAACTCCATGCCATCATCGCCGCCCTGCCGCCGGACCAGGCCGCCCAGGCCCTGGCGCCGCCGCCGGCGCCGCTGCCGCCGAGCCGGCTCGGCCTAGGACTTGGCAACCCGCAGGCACGCGTCATGTCCCCGGAACACCTCCGCCGCAACCATCGCCAGGCGGCAGCGTTCGCCATCCTGGCCGGCGCTCTGCTGGGCTACCTGGCCGTCATCACCATCTGGACGCGCCGGCGGAGAAAGGACAG
>CAYOUR010000113.1:0-5138 GCA_964407145.1 uncultured Lentisphaeraceae bacterium
TAATCAGTAATCGGTCATCCATTGAACATTCGAGCCATGGCGCGTTTTTGCATGCATGAGGCGTTGTTCGGCAGTGCTGGCCGGCCGCCGTCATCGTCAGGCGGGGCACACTGCATGTCGTCCAGGGCCGGGCCGGGCAGGGCAGGGCAGGGCAGGGCAGGGGGAAACAGCTCTGCCCGCCCTGGACCTGTTTCCCGTGTTTTGAGCTGGCCTTTCGGGGCTGAACCGCGCCCGCTTCGCCCCTGCCCGGCAATGAGCCGCGGACTCAATCCACCCTGCCCGGTGGCACTCCTGGCCTGCGCCGCACGTCCTCAGTAAAACGGCCAGTCATTTCTCTTTATTGGCCTGACACCCCCGCGCCCCAGTTTTCGCCCCCGCGCCCCCGATTCCGTCAGGCTTTCCGCTGTTCCGTTTCCCTTGCCCGGCGCGGTGCACACAGCACGAAATTATACTATACTCAACTATACTTTACTATAATATAGTAAGGTATAGTATAATATTGATCAATGCGGCCGCAAGGCGCGGTGTCGAGCGTTGTAACCTGTTTTGGTTGTGTTAGTTGAGGGATTAGAACCAGGGGTCGGTATGGCGTCGATGGAAATCAGGCAGGCGAAAAAATGCGACTGCGGCAAGAAAAAACAAGGTTGTTTGCTTGCGCAGTGAAATGAAGTGTAGTATGCTATAGGTGATTTAGGGGGGAGGAGGTATCGGAGCCGATGGGGGCAAAGGGTTTGCGGCGTAGAAGGCGCTCCGTCGGCATTCGGGAACTGGGTGACGGAGCGCGTGGAGTTGGGCGGGTCAGATGGGTCATGAGTTGACAACTGAAGATCAAGGCAAGCTGTTTGAGAGCCAGACGCGCCGTTTGAGTGAAGCGCACTTTCTGGTGATGTACTGGGCGGCCCAGGGTGAGGATCTGGAATGCCGGTACAACATCACGAATTGTTTTGACGACATGAAGCGTCTGGGGATAACTCGGACGAAGCAGACGGCGGTTGCGATCGTGGAGGCATTGGCGGCGCTGTGCTTCATTGAGGTGCGGGAAGAAAGCAACCGCAAGAACATCTTTATAACCACATATGGTGCCAAGGCTTTGGAAGCGCTGGTGCTGAGCGGCCGTTTTGCACCGCAGGCGTCCGGCTATCTAGAGGAGCAGGCGAAAAAATGACAATCGGAATTGGCGGAGCAGGCAGCAAAATCGCGGCCAAGCTGGACAATGGCGCGGTGCTGGTGAACGTGTCCGAGACGGAGCTGAACAAGGTTCCGGGCGGTGCGCGCCGCATCCTGGCCAGCGTGCACGCGGCCCGCGGGCAATTCAAGGGGTCGCGCAAGAACCCCGAGATCGGGCATGACGCCTACCAGTCGGTCCGGCGCGAGCTGTTGTCGATGGTGCGCGGCGACCTGGTCTTCAGCTCGACCGGGGGCGGTACGGGCAACGGCATCACGACCGGGATTCTGGATGATTTGACCAAGGCCAACGACATCTCGACGTCGGACAAGACGAGTTTCGGCATGATCCTGCCGTACGCGAAGCTGGAGTCGAGCGAATTCGTCAGCAACACGATTGAGTTCCTGACCGGGCCTCTGGCCGCGGCGATTGACAGCGGCAACACCGGCAACATCTTCCTGTTCAGCAACAAGAAGAAGTTTGAGGAGAAGATTTCGGAGGAGCAGTACAATCAGCAGCTGGTCGATTCGCTGCGGGTGTTTCTGGCGATTCCTGACAAGAACGACAAGTACCGGTTGCTGGACGGGCACATTGACCACGAGGACTTCGCCCTGTACATGTCAAAGCCGTACTTCAATCATTTCACGTATTTTGAATACGACCCGAAGGTGTCGTTCGGCGCCCAGCTGGAAGCGAACGGCAATCCCTATCTGCTGGCGCCGGAGGCGGCGATCGAGGCGTTGTTCCTGCTGGAGGTCCCGAAGGGTGGCGACCCGACCCTGTTCTACGACATCCTGCAGTATTTTTCCGGCAAGGACGTCTCGCCGATTTACAGCGTGGTGGAGAACCAGGACCGGCAGAAGCCGCTGGTGACCGTGTCGCTGCTGTATTCGCGCAAACCGGCCGAGCTTCTGGAGGACTTCAACCGCATCAGCGAGGGCCATGTCCAGGCCAAGGTAAAGAAATCGCTGGACCAGTGGGTGGAACTGCCGAAGGTGGAGGTGAACCTGGAGAAGGAGGCACGTCGCGCCGTCAAGCAACGCGGTGACCGCGAGGATGTGCTGGCCACGTTGCGTCGTCTGGGCAAGCTCTGAGGTGGGAGGCCGTTTTCAGGCAGTGGAAAGCGGCTCCAGAAGCATGTACGCCAAAAACAGCCGGGGACGTTGGCAAGCGCGCCGGCTCGAAGCATGAATATGGTGACGATGATGAGTGAAAACAAGGGAAAGCAGGGAGAGCCGCCGGCGACTGGAAGTGATGGTCTGGTGCTGCCGGCGCGTGGCAGGCGCACTTATCTCAGCCAGGCTGGCGACGAAGGGGGGGGCGATGGAAGTGGGGGCGCCGCCCTGAGCGGGAACGGCAAGCCCGGGGCGGCCCCCGAGCCTGTCTTGCCGCCCATCCCGGAAATCCGCCAGCGGGTCTATCTCAACCGCAATTCATCGGGCGGTGGCGACACTCCCGCCGCCGTGCGCCAGCGCGACAAGCTGGAGGAGACGGCGGAGATGGTGGTCGGGCAGAAAAAGCTGCCGGGTGACGAACCGCCGGCCGATGGCGCGGCGTCCGGGGACGATGACACTGGCGCCAATGGCCAGAATCAGCCGTCGGACCACCATGGGATGACTCTGAATGTGCTGGCCCGCAAAATACCCTTGCCGCCACATAACGACATCCGGGAGTTGGCCGCCCGTGGCAAGTACCGCATTGAGCAGATGATCGCCCGTGGCGCCGAAAGCGTGCTCTACAAGGCCAGCACCAACGGCCATCAGGTCTGTGTCAAGGCCGTCCGCAATACCGTCAACAAGTGGCTGGGCGACGCCAAGACCAGAAACCAGGAGGAACGTCTGGAAAAAGTGACGTATCGCACGAAACTGCGGCACATCCAGAATGAATTCCGCATTTCCGAACTGCTGTATTCGGAGGCGGACACCCCGACCGTACATATCTATGCCCTCCGCCGGGTCACCCGCATGGGGCTGGAATTGGGTTACGACCTGATTATGGAATACCTGAATGGCCATGACCTCGGGGACAAGATTCTGTCGCGGTCGCTGACCCTCGCCGACAAGGTCAATGTGTTCTATCGCGCGGTCCAGGCCGTCTCCTACATGCACAAAAAGAATTTGATCCATCTTGACATCAAGCCGTCGAATTTCATGCTGGTTCGCGACCAGATCAAGTTGATTGACTTCGGCGTGTCGGTCGGCAATGGCTACCGCCCCCGTGCGATTACCGGCACCTCGGGCTATCTGTCCCCCGAGCAGATCTGCAAGGAGACGCTGGACGAGGGTACGGACATCTTTGCTTTGGGAGTCGCCTTTGCCGTGTTCTTCGGCGGCAAAAGCCTGAACCAGCCGCAGGACGTGCTGCTGCGTCGGCAGACCCGCCTGGACGCGCAGTATCACCTCGGGCACGACGAGCAGCCGGTCGTCAATGAGGCTCCGGACCTGAACAACGTGCCGCCGATCTTCGAAGTGCTGCGGGCCTGCACCATTCCGCGTCGGGACCTGCGCGTCAACAAATGCGAAGTCCTGCTTAATCTTCTGCGGCAAAAGGCCGAACTGGCCGGCATCCGGCTGATTGATTGACCAGCCGGCCCGGCGCCCGGCGCCCGGCCAATCACCTGCATCGGTACAGCCTTTGCTGTGCGGTCATTCCTGCCAGTAACGCGGCTGAGCCCGGCGTCGTCGCCCGGGTCCGGCCGGCGTCGCCAACTTTGGAAGTCACCATGACCTCATCCACGTCCTCGTCCCAAGGCAAGAGCGTATCATGTCCCTGCTGCGGGAAAGCTGTTGCCGTCGACATTACGACTGTTTTGCGGCCCGGCGACGCGAAGCTGACCGCGCTCCTGGCCGGCACTCTGAACCGGGCCGCCTGCCCGGCCTGCAAGACGGAATTTTTGGTCGATGCGCCGCTGGTCTACGTTGATGCCGAGACTTGTTTCATCGCCTGTCTGCGGGAGCCGCCGGAGGACGGTAACACCGAGCCCGTCGAACTCGAGGTCGACTGCCTGGCCACCGAAGTGTTCAGCCAGGAAAACCTGGAACGCCCGGTGGTGAGGCTGGCCTTCACCTACCCTGATTTCATCGAGAAAATCCAGTTGCGGGCGCTCGGCTATGACGATCGCCTGATCGAATACGCCAAGTATCAGCTGTACCAGAACATCGGCGAGGACAGGCTGTCCAAATTCCAGCATAAGCTGCTGCTTGACTTCTCCAACCGCGACGCGGAAAAGCTCGTGTTTATCGTCTACGACCGGGAGACCAACACGCCGATTTCAGTCGTTCACGTGCCGATGGAGGATTATCAGACGCTGGTGCGCGAATTCGCTGAAAATCCGGCCATGCTGGAGGAGCTGGACGCCGTGTTTCCAACATGTCATGTGTGCGTCGACCGGTTGATCTGACGGTCGTCGCCGCAGAAGCCGTGCGGGAGGAAAAGACAAGATGAGCAAAGGCAAGAAGCGTCAGGCGCCGCCCGGCGGCGGCGTCCCGGTGGCAGCGGACGACAATTGGGTGTCGCCTTTCCGCGACTTGAAAATTGACGTCCCGCCGCCCTCGCCCCCGCCGCCGCCTCCGCCCCCGCCCCCGCCGAGCCGGGAAGACATCCTGAAGCAGAAATTGAGTCGGCAGGACCTGGAATTGCTCAAGGCCTTTGGCGGCGATGGCCAGGCACTCACTGTTGGGACGGGGGCACCTTTGGAAACGGATGCCGCCACGCCGAATCGCAAGGGTCTGCAGCTGACCCTCGCCGTCGAAAGAAAAGGCCGAGGCGGCAAAACCGTCACCGTGGTGCGCGGGCTGCAGGCCATCGGCACCGCCGCGCAAATGGAGCTGTGCGCAGAAATCAAGACCGGACTTGGCATCGGCGCCCGTTTCGCGGATGCCGTCCTCGAACTGCAGGGCGATCAGCGGCAGCGCGCCGCCGCCTGGCTGGAAAAAAGAAGGTTCAGCTGCCGCATCCTCCCCTGATAAAATCG
>CAYOUR010000113.1:5238-13246 GCA_964407145.1 uncultured Lentisphaeraceae bacterium
TCATGCCGGACCAAGATGGTCCGGCCACCTTCTGCGGGAGGTAGCCAGGGCTTCCAGCCCTGGTGGGCGCCTTTTTTCTCATGCCGGACCAAGATGGTCCGGCCACCTTCTGCGGGCGCCTTTTTCTCATGCCGGACCAAGATGGTCCGGCCACCTTCTGCGGGCGCTTTTTTCTCATGCCGGACCAAGATGGCCCGGCCACCTTCGCTTGTTGCTAAACCGGCATTCCGGCCGGCGGCGGTTGCCCGAAGGGGTCCTCGGGCAGCAGCCCCCAGTCGGCAATTTGTCGGCGATACCGTTCACACGTGGCGGAGAATTCGCTGATGGCCTGACGCAGGACGCTTGGATTCAGAATGTCAACGTCATATCTTTGCGCCAGGACGACGGTATCATGTTCCGCATCCAGGCCGAGGGTCGCGCCGTCAGTCTCGGCAAAACGGCAGTTGGCGGCCAGCAGGTCGGCCATCAATTCCGCGCAGCCTTGGGCAGGCATCGGCCCGAGCACACAGGAAAATTGCACGGTCGGCGGGCTGTCGAATACATCCAGCTCCACCGGCAGACGATGAGGCATCGTCACTTGGAGCAGACCCGTTTCCGGCTGGTGCTCCAGCCTGATTCCGGCTTGCCGGCTCCATGCCGCCAGGAGGTCTTCCAGATTACTCATGTGCTGCTTCCCTCTGTGTTTTCCAGGGCGATGGCGCCGGCATGGGCCCGGCTGGGTCCTCCGGCCATTTCGTGGGATTTTGCCGCAACCGCCATGCACATCACCTCTGGCGCGTTTCCCTGCCCGGTTTCGGCGACCCCTCAAGAGGGAATGCCTCACCTCTGGCTGGGCAGACCTTCCGCCGCTTTCCCCGGACCAGGTTCTGACACTTGGCCGGGACTTGACGGCGGGTGATGCCGCGAAAAGCACCAAATAAGGCAAAGAAGAATGTAACACCGGATTGGACTAAAGTAAATCCGCCATTAACTTAAAAGAGCACGCCAGAAACCAGTGGACAGTGGACAGTGGACAGGAGTGGACGTCAGTAGACTTCAGTGGACAACGGACTGGTGGGCGTCAGTGGACGGTGGACGCCGGGGGTGCCGGAGTGGCCGTCCGGACATGGCCTGGAACAAGATGGCTTCTTCCTGGCAACAGTTCAGCGAAGAAGCCAATGGGCTGCTTGGCCTCCGGCCTGACGTTTCTGATGAAAAGTCGACCGGTGACGGCGCGAGAGACTGCGTGCGCCCAGGGCGCAGCTGCCGGTGTCTCGCCGCGATGGATGGGATAATCAGGAGAACGAAGGATGGAAATCACGACTGCCGCAGGTTATCAGGTGGCCCGGATGCCCGAGCGCCTGGATACCTTGAACGCCGCTGACGTCGAGCTGGAATTGAATGCTCTTCTGGAGAAAGGCACGACCCAGCTGGCTTGTGACTTTTCCGGAACTCGCTATGTGGCCAGCGCCGGACTGCGCGTGATGCTGATCATGTATAAAAAACTGAAGGCCGCGCAAGGCAGCCTCGTGCTTTTCAAGCTCAATAAGGAAGTGTTCGACGTCTTCAAGCTGTCCGGATTTGCCCGGCTGATGGATATCCGGGAAACGCTGTGACGTCAGGGGAGGGGGTGTTTGGCGTGAAGATCGTGCTGGCGCCTGATTCCTTTAAAGGGACCTTGAGCAGCGCCGAAGTCTGCCGGATTCTCCGGGAGGCTTTCCGCTGCTGTCTGCCAACGGCTGAGCTGACATGCCTGCCCATGGCCGATGGCGGTGAGGGCACGCTGGCGGCGCTGGTCGCCGCCACCGGTGCACAACGGCGGTCCGTGACCGTGCTCGACCCGCTGGGACGCCCAAGACCGGCTGACTTCGCCCTCCTGCCCCAAGGACGCGGGGCATTTATCGAAATGGCCGAGGCCAGCGGCCTCGAACGATTGCGGGATGAGGAACGCAACCCCATGGCCGCGACCACGTACGGTACTGGCCAGCTGGTCCGCGCCGCCCTGGACGCCGGGGCGACGGATATCACCATCGGCATCGGCGGCAGCGCGACCGTCGATGGCGGCGCCGGACTGGCCCAGGCCCTGGGGTGCCGGCTGCTTGATGCCTCCGGACAGGATCTGCCCCACGGCGGCGCCAGCCTGCGCCGGCTGGCCAGGCTGGAGGTGTCGCCGTGTGACCAGCGCCTGCGGAAAGTCCGGCTGAGAGTCGCCTGCGATGTGACCAACCCGTTGCTGGGACCCACGGGCGCGGCAACCGTCTTCGGCCCCCAGAAGGGTGCTTCCCCGGAAGACGTCAGACAGCTGGAAGAAGGCCTCCGGCACTGGGCCCAGGCCGTGATTGAGGCCGGGATGGCGGCTGACAGCGACCAGCCCGGCGATGGCGCGGCTGGCGGCCTGGGCTTTGCGCTCCGGACCCTGGCCGGCGCGCAAATGGTCTCCGGCGCGCGCCTGGTTGCCGAACTGGCCGGCCTGAAGCAGGCGATTGCCACTGCCGATTTGGTGGTGACCGGCGAAGGCCGGACTGATTTCCAGACCCTGTTTGGCAAGCTGCCGGTCGTCGTGGCCGAGTTGTCGGCCGCCGCCGATGTCCCCTGTGTGCTGATTTCCGGAGACATCGCCGGTGACCAGGCGCCCCTGCGCCAGCACTTTGCCGCCTGCTTCAGCACCGTCCCGGCGGTGTTGCCGCTGGCCCAGGTCCTCAAGCAGGCCAGGGCGGACTTGTTTTCCTGCGGGTGCGCGGTCGCCGGCCTGGTTGCCGCCGCCAGCAGGCGGAAAGGAGGCAGCTGATGAGCATCATCGTCGATCATGCGGAGCGGCAGAAGGAAATCCTGCGCAAGGCGCTGCATCTGTTCGGGCAGCATGGATACCCGGAAGTGACCTACCGGCAGATCGCCGACGCCTGCGGCTTGTCCCGGACATCGCTGTACAAGTACTTTACCAACAAGCGCGAAATCTTCGACAGCGCCCTGCTGCATCTCGTCCTCAGCCTCGGTGAGGAATTCCAGGCGACCGTCAAGGCCAATCCGACCCTGAGCGAGGCGGACAAGCTGGAAATGGTGCTGCAGCAGGCCATTGACCTCATGCTGCACAATCCGGATCTGCTGCAGACGATCCTGGAATACATCCTGGCCCTGCACCGACAGTCCGAGCCCGTCGCCCGGAAAATCCGCCGGCACACCGTCGCCTTCCGCCGCACCCTCATGAACCTGATTCGCCAAGGCGTCGCCAAAGGCGAATTCGCCCCGGTTGACGCCGCCCTGGCCAGCGACCATATCTATGCCCTGATGGAAAGCGCCGCGATTCGGATCATGCTGTCCGACCAGGTCGACCGCGGCCTGCTGGTCGCGCACGGCAAAGCCGTGATCAGTGCGCTCAAACACCGTTGAGGCAATTTCGCCCCGCTGGAGGCGGCTTGCTGCGCCATTGTACGACTGACAGACACCGGCAAGCACCGGCAAGCGGGTTGAGCGGACGGTTGGCGAGCCGGCGGGAGGCGCGTGTCGATGCCCCACACCGTAAACAACGCCCTGGCCGGCATGGATTGATGTCCATGCCGGCCAGGGCGTTGTGGGGTTCGGTGGGGTTTGCCGGACCGGTTACTTCTTGACGGTGATGGTCAGTTCCGGGGCCGGGCTGAGCAGGGACGGCACACCGTAGAGTTCGACGTGGAAGTCCTCATGAAAGGCCTCGCTGGCCCGGTCGAGGCGGATTCTCCAGGCGCCGCTCTGAGCGGCCTGCTGCGGGGTCGCGAAGAACTGCTCGATCTCGGTCACGTTGTCCTTTTCCCAGACCTTGTTTCCAGTCGGATCCAGGATGGTGACTTTGCAGCCTTCCCCGCCTTCGCCCCAGAGATGGATGGCGAATTCGGGTGTGCCCGCCGGGACATGGAAGAAGGCGTCGCCGATGGTGGTGGCAAAGTCGACTGTCCCGGCCTTGGCGATGGGACGATTGCTGGCGCGCAGTTCGACCCAATTGCCGCCTCCGGGAATGAGCAGCCGGTAAATGCCGGTCTCAGGGGCGGCGGCCAGGGTGAACGTCTTTTCCGACTGGAAGTCGATTTCGCCCAATTCAGTCTTGACGCCTTTCGGCGAGGTGAGCACGACTTTTTCCGTCTTGCCGCCGAGCTTGGCCAGCTTGCCATAGTATGCCGTCACTTCGATGGCTTCGCCCTCATTGGCGTACACCAGGAATTCGCCGCCGCGGCGGAAACGCAGGCCCTTGAACTGCTGGGCGGCCGGGGCCGCCTGGACCGGCGTCAGCACGGCGCTGCTCAGGTCGACCGACGGCAGGCGCCGGACAATACGGGACGGGAAGGTCGCCTTCAGCCATTCCTGGGTCAGGGCCTGGGTGGTCTTCTGGCCGTCGCGCACCACCGTGATGGCGCCGGTGACGTGGTTGGGATAATGGCCGCCCAGGGAGTGGTCGCTGTACTTCAGGAAGGGCCGCTCGGCGGAGTCCTCCACGGTCACGTTCGTGAAGGAGACTTTGCCAGGCAGGGGGGCGCCGTCCTTGTAGTTGTGCGTGCCGATCGTGATCGGGGCGGAGCTGCTGACGCCGCAGTTGCGGATGGTCAGATTGGTGAACTCGAATTCCAGTTCGTCGTCGGCCTTAATGTCGATCGCGATGGCGGGGCTGCCGGAATCCTCGAACGTGCAGTTGATCACCTTGACCAGGCCGGCCATGGCGGGTTTCGGGGTCCGGCGGGTGCGGGTGATGAAGCCGAAGGCGCGCCGCTTGTCCCCGCGGGAAATGCAGTTCTCCAGGATGATGGTGGTGGCGCCGTGTTTCTGGGTGTCCATGTTGGGCAGATAGAATTCATAGCCGTCGCCGGCGTTGTTTTCCGTGATGCAGTTGCGCATGACGCAGTTGATCAGCGGCTCGTGTTCGTGGTTGGGCTCGAAGTCGATGCCGGCCTGCGGCGCGGTGCCCCAGGTGTTGCGCATGATGGTGTCTTCAATGAGCAGGTTGATGGCGGCGATGACGCTGATGCCCTGGCGGTTGTTGCCGTCGCAGATCACCTTGCTGATGACCGTGTCCGTGCAGTAGCGGCCTTTGCTGGCGCCCAGGTAGATGCCGTCGCCGCCGGAGTCGATGATGGACAGGTTTTCGATGCGGACGTTCCTGGTGCCGCGCATGGAGATGCCATGCCGCCATTCGGCCTTCTCGTAGGCTTCGGTGTGGTAGTCGGCCTTGAACATGCGCAGGGTTGCGCCGGCGCCGAGGCCGAGCAGGGTGACGTTTTCAATGTACTGCAGGTTAAGCAGGGAGTCATTGCGGCCTTTGAAGGCGCCGCGCAGGGCCTGCAGCTCCGCGCCTTCTTCAAAGACGACTTCCTGGTTGCTGACCAGTTTCAGCGGCTGGGTGATCCAGGGGCCGGCCGCCATCTTGTCAATGATCAGGCGCGGGACGCCGGAATTGATGGCCGCCTGCAGGCGTTCCGTGCTGTCATTGGCGTCATAGCCCCACCAGGACGCGCGCGCCTCCCGGCGGGTCCCGGCCAACACTTCTTCAACCATGTTCGGCTGGTCGTTCTGACTGAATACCGGCCCGGCCGTCAACAGGACGCCGAGAGCCAGACCGAACAGGGGCAGTTTCTTCTTCATTTGCATGGAGATACCTCGTATGTTGAAAGAGTGTTTGCACCGGAATATGCCGCGGCTGCGCCGGAAGCCGCGCCGATGCCAGAGAAAAAAAACAAAAGCGCACAACTAAACGCACCCGGGCGGACGAAAATTGGCGGCGGCGGCGGAATTTTGCCGGGCGGAATTCGTGTGTGTGGAGATTCAGGTCTTGGCTGGACCGTTTTGGGGCCGCTGCCGTCGGAAGCGCCGCCAAGACCATCCGGCCAGGGGCAGCAGGAGCAGGGCGGCCAGGGCGTACAGGCCATGCCGCACTGGCGCGGCCAGGCGGTCCACGGTGCGGGCGAACGTCTCCGGGGAATTTTCGGCAGTCGTCTCCAGCCCTTCGCGGACGCCGGTGCTGACCTGGAAAGCCGCGATGACCGCGGCCGCGGACAAGCCGCCGCTCATGATGTGCTTCCAGGACAGGTGTTCCAGGAAGGCTGCTCCGGAGGGCGCCTTCTGGTAATAGTCCAGGAGCATTTTGGCGGTGGCCGGCTGGTCGGCCTTGCCGGCGTAGCCGACGAGGCGGGTCAGGTCGGACGACGGGGCGTGCGCCAGCCGTCCAACCGCGTCGTCGCCGAATGTGGTGATGATTCGGCGCGAGATGCCCGGCGCCTTGACTTCCAGGTCCAGCACGGCCGGGCCCAGGCGTTTGGTCAGCGGCAGGAGCTCGTCCGCCTGCAGGGCCAGCAGCCTGGCGGCGCCTGGCCGCAGCTTGGCCAGGCGCCAGAAATCATCGCCATGCTTGGCGCCCTGGGTCAGGGTTTCCAGGCCGCCGTCGGCGACGACCTTGAGGATGTCGTCGCCGTAATTGGCGGTCAGTTTTTGGACGCTCTTGCCGGCGGCCTGGCGGGCGGCCGGGGTCAGGGCCTTGCCGCTGCGCTTGGCGGCCTGCTCAATGACTTCCCCGACGAGTTTCGCGGCCGGCGCGGCCTGGATGGCCATGGTCATCCCGAGGCAGCCGGCGATGGCCAGGAACGCCTGGACAGTTGTGCGGCGCGGCGCGGCCGGGCGTGCCGGTGCATGGTTGTGAAAAGGCCCTGTGGCCGTGGCGTTCATGGCTGCCCTCCTTGCATTTGTCGTTCCAGTTGGGCGACGATGTCTCGTCCGCCGTTCTCATGGAGTTCGAAGAGGCGCCGGCCCTCTTCGCGGGTTGCTCGGATGACCTCGTCGCGACTGGCCGTCATGCTGGCCGTGACTTCGCGGGTGATTTCCTTCGGCAAGGCGATACGCGCCTGGTACAGGTCCCAGGCCGTCCAGGCGGCGCCGCCGGCAAAGGCGATGGCGCCGATGATGTCGCCGATCGGCAGCGGGCCGTCCGCGGCCGCGCAGCCGGTGCCGATGGTTGCGGAGGTGGCCATTTTGGCGGTGGCGGCGGTGGCGACGCGTGTCAGGCCGGCAAGACTGCTTTTGATGAAGACCGCGTCAATGCCGGCGCCCACGGCGGCAATCGCGCTGGCCAACGCGGCTGCGTTGAGCCTGGCTTCCAGGTCGTTGATGGTCAGGTGGAGGTTCTGGGTGGCGTCATCGTCGAGCAGCGTGGCGAATTGTGGTTCAACCATCGTTGCAGCCAGTTCGGCATGAAGTGTCGTGCGGTTTTCCGCCAATTGCTGCTGCAGCACATCGAGGTGATGCTGAGCCTGGGCGATAGCCTGGCCGCAGGGGGCGAGGATGGCCGGTCTGAGAGTGCTGTCAATGATTTGCGAGGTGGAGTTGGCGCCTTTGAGCTTGTCCGAGCAATAGGCCTGGGCCAGGGCGGCCGTCGTCCCCCAGGAAGTCAGTTCAGTCACGGCGGCTGGGAGGTTCGCCAGGGCCGGGTCAAAGGCGGCGACGAGCTCCGCCTCGACCGCGGCCTCGAATTGCGCGTAGGCCCGGGCATTGGCCTGATGATAGCGGTCGGAATGCTCGGCAATGAGTTGCTCCAGCTCGGCAAGGGCGCTGGCTGATGACGCCGGGGCCGCTGCCGCTGGCCGTTGTGTTGACCGGTGACGCACCATGGCGGAGGTCGCCGCCAGGATGATGACGGTCAGGGATACGCCGATGAAATACATACTGCGCATGATCATGCCCTCCTTCTTCTTGACGTGTTGGCAACCAGTGATATAACGAATGGAACCGCCGGTCATTGGGACGTCAGTGGACAGTGGACGTTAGGTGACAATCGACTCCAGTAGATGCCTATATAAGGCGCGACTTCTCCATTTTTCCAGGGTTTTTGGCGATTTTCAATGGACAGTGGCTTTGTGGCCGGAGAAACGGTTCCTGCTTGTACAGGCGGGTGAAGTTTAAGGGGGGGATTCCTTTCGTAGTCCTATCCGTCCTATGCCCATACGTCCCATACGTCCCATACGTCCAATACTCTTCACTTAGTCATCGGGCCGTCTCTTGACAACCTCCATAAACCAAT
>CAYOUR010000114.1:0-13222 GCA_964407145.1 uncultured Lentisphaeraceae bacterium
GGGCGGGACGACCTACGGCAGGCTGAAATCAAACGCGTACCACCGCATTTCGCACGTTGACCGCAATGCTCAATCGGTGACCGGTTACTATTTTACGTAACCGGTCACACATTGAGAATTGCGCCAAGGCCCGGTTACGCCATCTGCGTTCAAGCAGGCATAGCCACACGTGCAGTCGTCCGTCGACGACTGCCTCTGGCGGGTCAGACCGTGCCATGCGTATCGGCTTGCCGGCGACAGGCCCTTCCGCCGCGGTCAGGCGCTGTTCTCCGCCTTGAGCTTGCGCTCATACTTGGCGTCTGTCGGCGGCAAGGCATCCGCAATATTAAACGCCGGGTCGGCGGCGAGCCGGTTCAGCGCCTCCAGCAGCCAGTCGAAGGGGTCCTTTCCCCTTTGCATCACCGTCCGGAGGACGGACATGATGATTTCCCTGTTTTCCGCGCCCCTGTCGCTCTGGCTTCCGAAGCTGAGCTTCCTGACAATGACGGTCGGTCTGATGGCCCGTTCCGCCGCGTTGTTCTCGCAACGCACGTCCCGGTCGCTCACCCAGTGGAACAGTGAGTCCCAGTTGTCACGCCAGATGTTCTGGTAGGCCCGCAGTTCGCAGTCCCTTGCCTCGGCCCAGACCAAGGCGTGGATGTTCTCCCGCAGGCTCCCGGCTTCGATGAAATACTCGTCGTCACCGCGTCCCGCATCCGCGCACAGGCTCATGCTTTTCGCCAGAAGGGGGCGGAGGGCGTCGTGGAAGTCCGCGACTTCCCGTATGCCGGCTGATCTGGCCAGCAGCTTGTCGAGGTCGCGCTTCAGATGTTCGAAGCAGAACTGCCGGTTGACGTCCACCGGGGAATATCCTCCGTACCGGTCGGTCACCAGGAGCATGGGGCCCTCGTATTTCCCGCATTCTTCGATCAGGGTTAGATCCGCCGCTTCGGGCAGGGAATACTTTCCTTCACGGTAGCCGAACAGGCTGGCGGGAACCACGGAGCCGCGCGTGCCTTCGAAAAGGTGCAGCGCCACGTTGGGATTGGTGAACACCCACGCATACCCCTTCTTGCCGTCGTTCCACCAGCTCGTCTCGTCAGCGTTCAGGGACTTCTGCCTGACCACATCCAGCCTGACCACCCCATACGTCGGCCGCAGCAAGTCGGCGAGGAAGCTCTCCAGGCCGAAGAACGTGCCGGTCCTGATGCCAAGCATGCCGGCCGTCTGCCTGGCCGTGCGGCCGTTGACAAAGACCTCGACGGCCGCCGTGGCCAGGAAGGAGTTCGAAAACGACATTTTCGGCAGGATGTCGCCCGGGCGGGCATAGAGCTTCTTCTCGCAGTTCCGGCACCAAAACACGTCCTGCATGACCACCACATGTTCAGTCCGCGCGGGGATGAAGCGGTCATACTCGCGTCTGCGCTCGCCGACCTTGAGCAGGTCACTGGCGTCGCAGCACGCGCTGTGGAGCGGGATCGTGGAACACGTTTCCGGGCGGCTGGAGTCGTCGGCTGCCGGCCGCCGGCCGTGTCCCCGGTGCCCGTGCCGCGCGCCTCCCCGCTTCGCCCGGTTGTCCTCGTCGGCGTTTCCCTTGAAGTCACGGTTTGAGGTCGGCGAACCGCCGATGCCGAACAGGCTCTCCTTGCCATTCCGGATGTTGAGTTTCTTCTTCAAGTCGCTGTTTTCGCGCACGACGGCCGCATACTGCTCGGAAAGGGAATAGTACCTCTCCTGCCAGATAACGCCGGCGCTTTTCACCTCGTCCATGCTGGCGGCCGAGCTGCCGCGGCCCAGCGTGAGGGCATCGAGCCGGCGTCTCGCCGTGTCGCGTTCGGCCATGAGTTGCGCCGCGTCGCGCCTGACGGTGTCGATAACCTGCAAAAGGCCGGCGATTTTCTCCTCCTTCGCCTCGTTCTCCCGGCTCGACAGCTCGAGAAGCCTTTCGGCCTCGGCAAGCCTCGCGCGGAGCACCTCTTCGCTGGTGGGTTCGACGTGAGCGGTCCCCCAGTAGTAGGACGGTGACTTTTTCCGGCGCGCCGACGTCATTTCCGGGCTTCTCCGGCGCTGTCATGGGAACGCTTGGCGCCGCGGCCTGGGGCCTTGGCCTTGAACAGCCGCAGGTTGATGTCGGACACCCGGTCGAGAATCGCCAGGGCTTGGTTGTACGCGTCAACCGCGGCCACGGCCTCCACCTCCAGTGACTTCGGGACATACTGCTGTCGTTGCCGCCCCTCATACACGAGGCCCAGGCACATCACCGGGCCGTGCTTCTCCCCGGAATGGCATTTGCATCCCGGACGCGAGCAGACCAGGTAGCGCGAAAAATACGAGCCGTGCATCAGGTTGCCGAGACCCGAAAGCCGGGCCAGCAGCGCCTCCTTCTCCCTTCGGAGTCCGTCCAGTTCAGATTGCTTTCCCATGGGCTACCCCTTTCTCCTGCAGTGGGTCACTCGGCCGCAGAGCCTGTCTCTGTGGCATGGGGCATAATATCATATGTTAATTATGATATTCAAGTCGGTAACACGAAAAAAATAAGAATTTTTCAAAAAAAGTTGACTGAGCCAAATAAAAGAAAGGCCCCCGGATGCGACAGGGGCTTCCGGGGGCCTGGGAGACCAAGCGAAGGATAGCGTTGGTCTATGGCGCAATTCTCAATGGGTGACCGGTTACACGCCTTTTATCAATGGCTGGCCGATTACGTTGAAAACGGCTTTTGCCCCGTTATCTTAAGGAAAATCGCGGCCGGTTCTTTGCCTGGACACCCTGGGGCGGCCGTGCCTGACCAGGGCTGTCGCGGTTCCTTCTTCGGAGAATTATGTTGGACGAAGCAAAAAATCCTGACGAACCTCCCTCGTGTCGCGATGGGCGGCGGGGTGATGCAGTCAGGATGGCGTTGACCAGTCGTCGTGCGGCCCACGGCCTGAGCCGGGGAGGACGCTGACCATGGAGGCGACGACGGTTCAGATGTTGCTGGGAGCGCTGGTCCTGCTGTTTTTTTCCGGCTTCTTTTCCGCCTCGGAAACGGCGCTGCTGTCCTTGTCACGGATGGAAGTGAAGCGCATGAGCGACGGCACGCGGGCTGAACGGGCCGCCTGCCAGTTGCTGCGGCGGCCACAGCACCTCCTGGCGACGGTGCTGGTCGGAAACCTTTTTGTCAATGTCCTGCTGGCGAGCATCTGTGCGACCTTGATCACCCGCCTGGTGCTGGGCAACGGCAGCGAAGGATGGTTTGTCAGCCTGGCACGGCTGTGGGACCATGACGCCACCGGTGAAACCGTGCGCCACTGGGCCGATGTCAGCCGTTCCGTTCTGAACGTGCTGCTGGTGACCCCGCTGCTGATCATCTTTGGCGAGCAGACCCCGAAGGTCGTGGCCTATGCGCTGGGGCCGGCCGTCGTCCGGCTGGCGGCTCTGCCGCTGCGCTGGTTCGGAATCGCGGTCGCGCCTCTGGTCTGGCTGCTGCACATGATGACCGTATGCTGCCTGCGAGTGCTGGGACAGACGGCCGATGGCAGCTGGTCGGTCCTGACCAACGAGGAGCTGTTGGCGACCATGGCGGCCGGCCAGGAGGGCGGGGCGACCAATGAACGCGAACGAGACCTGCTGGTCCGCATCCTCGGCTTGAGCGACATCGACATCAAGGAAATCATGGTGCCGCGCATCCAGGTGGCCGGGATTGCCGATGACCTGACGTTGCGTGAGGCCTTCGCCGCCGCCAAGGGCAGCCGCCACTCGCGCATGCCGGTCTACCATGAAGACCTGGACGACATCTGGGCCCTGCTCTCCTTCGTCGACTATCCCCGCTGGCGTGACTGCGCGGAACTCGACCGGAAGCTGTCGGACTTCCGCGCGGAACTCGAGGCCGGCCAGGACGGCCTGCCGCTTTACCAGGTGTACAACGTCCCGGAGACGGCCGACCTCGACCTGCTGCTGAGCAACATGCGCAAGCGCGCCGAACGCTTCGCCGTCGTGATCGGCGAACATGGCGGCACGTCCGGCATCGTGACCCTCAACGACATCCTTGAGGAGGTCGTCGGCCGCTTTTCCGGCAACGAGGATGATGAAGACCGCCTGACCCTGCGCCAGGGCGTCTACGTCGCCGACGGCCGGGCCCATCTGCGGACGCTGCAGCGCGAATTCGGCGATGATTTCAGCAATCCGGACGGCAATGCCGACACCATCGGCGGGCTGGTCATGGAGCGGCTCGGCCGGCTGCCGCGCACCGGCGACTGCGTCGAACTGCCCGGCCACCTGATCCGCGTCAACCGCATGGCCGGCCGGCGGGTCGGAACCGTCGGCATCATGGTCCGGCCCCGGCCGGGTGATGTCCTGGATGGACCGGAGGTGGAAGCATGAGCGCCCTCCTGCCAACCCTGCTGCTTCTGCTTGCGCTGTACGCCCTGGCCTCGCTGTTCTGCTGCATCGAGACGGCCTTCACGTCGGTCAACCGGACGCTGATCCAGAACCTGGCCACGCGCGGCGACCGCCGCGCCCAGCTGGTTCTGAGGATGCTGGACCGCGCCGGCGAATTTTTCGGCACTGTCCTCCTGGGAACGAATCTGGTCCACGTCAGCATCACGACGCTGGTGCGGTCCGTGGTCGTCATTGCCCTGGTCCGGACTGAGGCGTTCCAGGCGGTGCTGGCGTTCTGGCACGTCGGCGATGGCGGCAAGAACCTGCTGACGTCCGTGCTGGTGACCCCGACGCTGCTGCTGTTCACGGAAATGGTTCCGAAAGCCATTGGCCGCAGCCATGCCGACCAGCTGAGCCTGGCACTGGTCCGGCCACTGGATTGGAGCCGGCGCGTGCTGCGTCTGCCGGTGCTTGCCCTGGACCGGATTTCCGGTGTCATTGCCCGGGCCATCTGCCAGTCCCATGGCCCTCAGCCCCGCGGCCAGGTGACGCGTGAAGACTTGAAGGTTCTGGCTGAGGTGGCCATGGAGCAGGGTCTGGTGCGCAAGGAGGCCGGCAACATGCTGCAGACCGTCCTGGAGCTTGATACCAAGCCGATTGAGACGGTGATGGTGCCGCTGGTCGATGTGCAGTCAGTGCCTCTGACCGCGTCGGTGGCTGACGTCGAGGCCCTGGCCGCCCAGACCGGCTTTTCGCGCTTCCCCGTGTATGACGGCCGGGTGGACGAAGTCGTCGGCATCGTCAGCCTGCGCCAGTGTCTGTACGAGCAGCTTCCCTGCGAGGACCAGGACGCCGGCCAGCGGGCGGTGCTGGGGATTGCGCCCTTTGTCAATACGCAGGTGCTGTTCGTGCCGGAGTCCAAGTCGGTCAGTGAGTTGCTGGATGAACTGCGCTACCAGCACATTCCCATGGCGGTGGTGGTTGACGAGCATGGCGGGGTGGTCGGGATCATCACCATCGAAGACCTGGTGGCGCAGATTGTCGGCGGCATTCACGATGCCCGCAACCAGGAGTCGTCCATGGTCAAGCCCTTGGCGGAAGGCGTGTTTGAATGCGACGGCAAGGCCGATGTGCGTGAAATCGAGGACTACATGGGGCTGGTGATCGATAATCAGGGCTATGAAACCGCGGCCGGACTGGTGCTCAAGATCGCCGGGCGGATTCCCAAAGCCCGCGAACATTTCACGTATGCGAATTTTGACATTGAGGTCCTGGCCGTGCGGCGGCATCGCATCATGAAGTTGCGTTTCCAGAGGATCGCCGGGTCTTGAAGGCGGCGCCGCGCCAGGTGGAGAAGTCTGTTTTATCGGGCATCGGCCGATTGGCCGGACAACGTGTTGTGAATAAGCATGTTAAAGGAGGAGTCAAGTGGTTATGATGGACCGGCGGAAGTTGTTGGCTGAGGCCGAAGGTCTGATTGAGTCGGAGCGGAGCCGTTGGCAGGCGCTGTCCAGGGACATCTGGGAGCACCCTGAGCTGGCCTACGAGGAACGCTACGCCTGCCAGCGTCAGGTGGAGGAGCTGCGCGCCCTGGGCTTTGCCCCCGAGGCGCCGGCCGCCGGAGTGGAGACGGCGTACCGGGTGGATGTCGGCCAGGGCCATCCGGCCTTTGCCATCGCCTCGGAGTACGACGCTCTGGAAGGGCTCGGCCACGGCTGTGGCCATAACCTGATCTGCACGGCGGCCGTCGCGGCCTTTCAGGCGGCGGTCAGGCTGCAGGGGAAATATGGCCTGAAGGGCCGTTTGACCCTCTTGGGGACGCCGGCGGAGGAGTCTGGCGGTGGCAAGGTGGTGATGCTCGAGAACGGTTGCCTGGACGGCATTGACGCGGCCATGATGGTCCATCCGAGCTGGCGAACCACGCCGGACACCGGCTCGACCGCGGTGCGCCGCTTTGATGTGACGTTTACGGGCAAGGCCGCGCACGCGGCCGGCTCGCCGGAATTGGGCCTCAACGCCCTGGATGCGCTGCTGATGGTGTTCAATGCCGTCAATGCCTGGCGCCAGCAGCTGCCGGAATTCACCCGTGTGCATGGCGTCATCCTGGAGGGCGGGGTGCGCCCGAATGTCATTCCCGACCGTTCCCGGGCCAGGTTCTACCTGCGCTCCGCCCAGGAGGAGTGGGTCGGAAAAATGGAAAAGCGGTTCCTGGACATCGTCCGCGGCGCCGAATTGATGACGGGCTGCACCGCCGAAGCAAAGCCGTATCACCGCCCTTACATGAGCCGGAAGCCCAATCCGGTGATGAATGACGCGTATGTCGAGGCCATGAAGACGCTCGGCGCCAACCCGGTGATGCCGTCCCGACCCGGCCGCGGCTCCTCGGATTTCGGCAATTTCTCCCAGGCCGTGCCGGGCATCCATCCGTATTTCGCGGTGACTGACCACGAGATTCCCGGGCACTCCCTGGAAATGGCCGCGGCCGCGGCAACGGACTTCGCCTTGGGGAACGCCCTGCGCGCCGCCGCGGCCATGGCCGTCGTCGCCGTCAGCTACCTCGGTGATGACGCCTTCCGGTCCCAGGTCAACGACGCCTTCCGGCCATGACGCGCCCCGGCCGCCAGCGGCCGGCTCAGCCGGCCGCATGTCGTCCAGGCGCATTTGCCGGGCATCGTGCAAGGACGGCGACACCATGCCATGACTCAATGTTCAATGGGTGACCGGTTACAACGCTACCCAGCCGGCAACGCCTCACTCACTGGCGGGCTCCGGCAAGGAAGGCAGAACCATGCCCTGGCCTCGTTATTAAGGGTTGACCGATGACGTAAAATCGCCCGGAAAGCAAAAAAAACGATGGGCAGTGTGGAAAAAAATGGAATGGCCGGTATAGTAAAGGCATGCTTTTGATGGCGCGGTAGCCAAGTGGTAAGGCAGAGGTCTGCAAAACCTCCAACACCGGTCCGAATCCGGTCCGCGCCTCCATTTTTTCTTTCCTGCTCAATTTGGCTCGGGGCATTCTGACGGTGTCATGCTTGCCTGGACTTCAGCCGGCTTCGGGCGGAGAGTTTTTTTGTTTTTTTCCTTGTTTTGGCAACGTGCAATTCCGGAATCAATGGTAAGCGATGGCGAAGAAGTCGGTCAGTCAATTTGATGACACCATGGACGAGACTGCGGCCGATAAAAAGGCCAAACGGAAAGCTAAGGCGAGCAAGGCTCCGGTCAATTCCGGTGATGACGATGCCATGAGCCGGGTCGTCGAGCTGTGCCAGGAATGCCGTTGGCGGGAAGCCGTCCTGCTGTGTCGGACGGCCCAGGCCAAGGCTGAGGATGACGGACGGGAAGACCTTGCCTTCAGCCTCGGTTTGGCTTTGCCCAAGCTGGAATGGTCCCTGCGCCGCCAGATCGCCGCGGCGTTCGTTCATGAAGCGAAAGCCATGTTGAAAAAGGAGTATCTCCTGGATGTTGGGCAATAATGATATGATCCAGGGCGTAGACAAGACGGCAGTGTTCACGCAGATGCTGCGCGAAGTGCCGTGGTCGAGCCTGAAAGTGTATATTCAGGCCAATGGCCCCCTGTTGAAGGTCTGCACCATCGGCGGTCACCGCCTGGAGCCCAGCAAGCGGGACCGGATCGAAAAGATCATCCTGCGCGAGTTGGAACGCCCCAGCGCGGCCGAGACCCTGGCCAATGGCATCTTCGCCTCCTGGTACCCGGTGCACGAAGAACTCCATAAGCAGCTCGAGGAACACTTCCATTCCGATGACTACAAGGCCTGGCGCCAGGCCGAGGGCCTGGGAGAGGACGACTATGTCCTCACCGCAGAGAAATTCACGGCGTTTTTCCGCCGCGAGGACTTTGCCGCCTGGCGGATTCTGCTTTGCTTCAGCCCGCTGAAATTCACGCCGGAACAGGCGGACAAGATTCTGCACGACAGTGAAGGCAGCGCTGAATTGATGGAACAGGTCAAGAGTCTGGAAGAGACTAAGGCCGAATTGCAGAAAAAGGTCGATCAGCTTAACGCCGAGGCTGAACGCCTGCGCGCCCGGCAACAGGCTGATGCCTCGGAAATTCAGGACTTGAAGCGCCAGCAGCGCCAGAACAAGACGGTTCTTGACCAGGCCAAGAACAACCATGAGGCTGCCTTGGCCGAGATGCGGCGGGCCAATCAGGCCGCGGCCCAGTTCCGTTCCGAAGTCGAAGACCGTGAACAGGCGATCCGTGAGGAGATGAATCGCGCCGTTGCCCGGCTGCAAGGGGATTGCGACCGTCTGTCCAAGGAGCTGGCCTCATGGCAGAGCCGCTATGAGGAGCAGTGCAATAATAACAGCGCCTTGCTGGAAAAAGCCGCGGAAGCCGACAAACGCTGTGCCGAAGCCTTGGAGGCGAAACAGAAGTCGGATCGCGTGGCCCAGGAATGCCAGCAGTTCGCTGACCTGATTCTGTCCCGCCTTGACTGGCCCCGTGTCGGCGCCGCCATGAAAATGACGCCGACCGTGCGCCGGAATTTCAACAGCCTGGTGCGCAAGCTGAGCTTTGGCGAAGATAATACGCTGACTCTGGAAGAGTCCCTGCCGGCCTTCTGGAATACCCTCAACAAGGCGGAACGCGATCTGATTGAGGCGATTGCCGAGAGCAGCACCCGGGAAATGATGAACGGTGACGCCGGTGACTTCTGGCAAGGCGTCAAGGACAGCTTCGATGACGTGCTGGTCAGCCTGGAAGCCCGTCTGGCCATGCTGGGCATACTGCATGACATCTTCTTCCAGAATATGGAAAACGAAGAGTTGGAAAACCAGACCGGATTGCCCGGCACCAAGGCCAAGAAGAAATAAGTCGTCGGCCGGCGGAAATGACGGGTCCGGGCCGGAAAATGAGACCGCGCCGGTTGAATTATCCGGAAATGGATGTACTGTTTAACAGATGACGGGCGACTAGCTCAGTTGGTTAGAGCGCTACCTCGACACGGTAGAGGTCACAGATTCGAGTTCTGTGTCGCCCACCACGCTTCCCGAAAGTCCGGCCGCATGGCCGGGCTTTTTTTGTTGCTGGAATCGGCCCTCCGACGGGCGGTTGCCCGTCTTGCCGGAAAGCGCGGGAGCCGTCATGTCCCTGGTCCGGAAAACGTCGACGCCGCTGCGTCAAGCCGACGGCGAAGTCGCCTTTCCGCATCCGGGGCGGCTGGGCCGGCAGCCGTGGCCGATTTCAGGCGTGACATGGCCTTGCTGGCGGGTGGCCTGTCCTGGGCGGACACTTGCCTTGCCGGCGCGCGGGAGTGTTCCGGGCAGTCTATGGTTTTGCGCCGGCGTCCACCTCCACCTCCACCTCCACCTCTGCTGCCGCCTGTTTCATCCACCACAGCTGTTTCCAGGGAAAGGTGCCGGTGTTGGGCTGTTCTGGCCCGGGGGTGCTGCGGCCACGCCGCACGTAGTCCGTCAGCAGATTTTGGAGTTCGCGGGCTTTTTCCGGATGCTCACCGATGAGATTACGCTGTTCGCCGGCGTCTTCGGCCAAGTCGTACAGCTGGCAGGCTGGCCAGCCGGGCTGTTCCTCGCCGGGTTTTGGGGCGCTCCACCCACCCGATCCCGGGCACATTTCCAGCTTCCAGCGGCCTTGGCGAATGGACAGCGAGCCGTCGATGGAGGAATGCACCGTCGCCTCCCTCAGCCGCTTGTCCAGGGCCTTCCCGCGCCACGCCGGCAGATTGCTGATGCTGTCTTCGGCGGCGTTGTCGGGCAGTGCTTCGCCGAGCAGGTCGGCGCAGGTGGCGAAAAAGTCGGCCAGGCAGACTGTCTCGTCGCTGGCCGTTCCGGCAGTGATGCCATCGGGCCAGCGTACGATCAGCGGGATGCGGTGACCGCCTTCGTAGATGTCGGCCTTCATGCCCCGGAAGATGTGGCTGGGAAAGTGTCGGCAGCGAGCCAGTTCGGCAAAGTCGGCCTGGGGCGAGCAGCCGTTGTCGCTGGTGAAGACCACGATCGTGTTTTCGGCCAGGCCCTGCGTCGCCAGAGCGTCCATGACATGGCCGACGACATCGTCGACCTGCAGGCAGAAGTCGCCATATGCATTGGTGCCGGATTTGCCGCGGTAGGCGATGCCGGGCAGGATCGGTGTGTGGGGGGCGGTCAAAGGCAGATACAGAAAGAATGGCCGCGCGTCGCGGCTTTGCCGTTGGATGAAGTCGATGGCTTTTCGCTCCAGGGTGGGCAGCACGGTCTCGGGGTGGAAATCCGGGGCAATGACGCCTTCCCGGAAAGCCAGTTTGCCGGTGTTGCCGGCAATGCGGCGGTCGGGAACGGCCGTGGCGCGGTTGCCCTCGACATAGACGTAGGGCGGCATGTCAAGCGAAGCCGAAATGCCGAAGAAGCTCTCAAAGCCGGCTTGCAGCGGTCCTTGGCGGATGGGTGCGGTGAAGTCGACCTCGCCGGTGCCGGCCAGGCGAGCCCAAGTCCAGCCCAGATGCCATTTGCCGATGCAGCCGGTGCGGTAGCCGCGTTGCCGCAGCCAGGCAGCCACGGTCAGGCGGCCGGGCTCCAGCACGGACTCGGAGTATCCCATGGTGACGCCCTGCTTGAGGCTGGAACGCCAGTTATAGCGGCCGGTCAGGATGCTGTAGCGCGAGGGCGTGCAGACGGCGGAGCTGGCGTGCGCATCGCCGAACATCATGCCTTCGGCGGCGAGCTGGTCAAGGCGCGGAGTCCGGAAGGCCGCCTGGGGGTTGAAGGCGGAGATGTCTCCGTAGCCCATGTCGTCAGCAAGAATATAGACGATGTTCGGCCGGGTCGATGGCATGTGGCGTGCTCCTTGGCGATGTGTGGTTCAGAACGGCGCCGGGCGCCCGGCGGCAGGCCGTTGGCAGGGGACTTTCATGGCGTGGTGTATTCCGGCGGGAAGCTGGGCGGGGCGTGTTCATGGTCCTGGGTCAGCAGGCCGGCGTCGGGGTCCAGGCGCCAGGATTCGTCGGCCGGCGGGTGTTTTTGCCATTCCAAGGTGTCCCGGTTCTGCCGGGCGGCTCCGGGAACGCCGTGACGGTGCAGGTAGGCCAGCAGGTGGTTCTTCAGTTCGTCCTTGATGGCCCGGCAGGATGGCAGGCTGGCGCGGCTGGCGGTTTCCCGTGGATCACTGAGCCGGTCGAAGAGCCATTCGCGTTGGTCTCGGCATGACCAGATGTACTTGTAGCGGTCGTCGGCGATCATGTGGATGGCGTTGGCCCCGTTCTGGAATTGCGAATAGACAAAGCGTCGCCGCCCCGGGTTGGCCATCAGGGTCGACAGGTCTTCGCCGTCCAGGTCACGATCGGCTGGCTCGCCGCCGGCCGCGGCCAGGACGGTCGGGAAAATATCGACCAGCGAGGCGGCCTGCCGACAGCACTGCCCGGCCGGGAAACGCCCTGGCCAGCGGAACAGCAGCGGGACTCGGGCAGAGGCGTCATGCATGCCGCGTTTGCCGAAACAGCCGTAGTCGCCCAGGTATTCGCCGTGGTCCGAGGCGAAGATCACCAGGGTGTTCTCCAGTTGCCCTGACGATTCGAGCTGCTGCCGGATGCGCCCGATCTGGAAGTCGACAAATGAGATGGTGGCGTAGTAGTAGGCCTTGATGTTGCGCAGCAGCTGCAGGTCAGTGCCGCGGTCGCGGTATTTGTAGCGGTTCTGGTGGTGGTTGACCCAGCACAGCAGTGCGTCTTGGCCGGTTGGCGCCTCTGGCAGCGGCATGTCGAAGGAGCGGTAGAGCTTGTGCCAGGGTTTGGGCGGGGCAAAGGGCGGATGCGGATGAATGAAGCTGGAAAACAGGAACCACGGACGCGCCGAGGTTTGTCGGGACTGGAGAAAATCCAGGGTGCGGTCGCCGACCCACTGGGTCGGGTGCTCGGCCGCCGGGTGCAAGGACACCTGCGGGATGTAGTACATTTCGCCGCGAGTGCCATGTGGTTCGTCGAAGTCGGAACCTCGTTCTCGCAGAAAACGGCAGTAGTCGTCGCGTTCGGGGTCGGAGCAGCATTCCTCCTGGACCAGCCGTTGACCGAAGCCGCGCATCGCCAGGCGGTCGGGCGTGAAGTGGCATTTGCCGATGGCGGCCGTGTCATAGCCCAGGGCGGCCAGGGACGACGGCAGCGAATCGCCCTGGTCAGGCGGCATGGTCTTGTTGTCGGCCAGGCCGGTGCGGGCGGGGCAGCGGCCGTAATGCATGGCGTAGCGGGCGGGGATGCAGACGGGCGAGGGGGCATACGCTCGCGTGAAGGCTGTGCCTTCCCGCGCCAGGCGGTCGAGATGCGGTGTCCTGATGACTGGATTGCCCAGGGCGCCGATAGTGTCTGCGCGCTGCATGTCCGTGAACAGCAACAGCACATTCGGTGGTGTTGGCATGTGTCTCCCCTGTGAATTGAATGGCACCGGCCATTGGGCGCCTGACGATGGCGATGAATGTGAACGTGAGCGTGAGAGCGTGTGTGTGAACCGCGGCGTCCCTTGCCGGGCCTGGCCGGCGGCAAGTCCGCCGCGAAACATTCCCGCTTCACCCGATGAGGCCACGGTTTTTCCATCTGCCGTGGGTGGGGCTTTGAAAGGCATCCTGGTTGTTGGGCCAACAGTCTTTCGTCTCCCCGCTGGCCCACGATTCCATGGTTTGTATTCAGTCACACCGTCCTCTTTGAGACAACTTCCCGCGCGCGTACAGATTCAGGATGGGGGTACCCTTTAGGGTGGGTGGGCCGGCAGAGGTCTGGATGACGGTGAAAAAATAACTTCAAAATCGGCGTGATGCAAACGAAATTTGGGTAATGTTCGAAATCTTGTGATAGGAGCAGATATTGGGGTAATGCGCCATATGTGGTGATGGAAGGTTGCCGTGTACTTGCATCGGAGATTACTTGCTTCCAAGTGGCGCCCTCCG
>CAYOUR010000115.1:0-6060 GCA_964407145.1 uncultured Lentisphaeraceae bacterium
GCTCAATGCCGCCAAGTTGACCGGCCGTGCCCTGGACAGCACCAAGGTCGTGGTCAATGGCGCCGGCGCCGCCGGCATCGCCTGCGCGGAATTTTACATTTCGGCCGGTGTCCTCCGGGAAAACGTGGTCATCTGCGACAGCAAAGGCGTTGTCTACCAGGGGCGGCGGGAAGGCATGAATGAGGCCAAGGAACGCCTGGCCACGACCCGGCCCTGCCGGACCCTGGCCGAAGCCCTGGTCGGCGCCGACATGTTCCTGGGCTGTTCCATCGGCGAGTGCGTGACCAGGGAAATGGTGCAAAGCATGGCGCCGCGATCGATTGTCCTGGCCATGGCCAACCCCGTCCCGGAAATCTATCCCGGCGACGCTCTGGCGGCTGGCGCCCTGGTCGTCGGCACCGGCCGCACTGATTTCCCCAATCAGGTCAACAACGTGCTGGGGTTTCCCGGGATTTTCCGCGGGGCGCTTGACGCCCGGGCCCGCGACATCACCGAGGCGATGAAGTTGGCGGCCTCGCACGCCCTGGCCGAGGTGGCGCTGGCGGAGATTCCGACCGAGGTCAAGACTGTGCTGCAGGCGGCCTATCCGGCCGACGTGGCCGCCGGGATGTTCGAGGGCGCCTGCCCGCTGAAATCCACCTATGTCATTCCCAAGCCGTTTGATCCCCGGGTGGTGCCGCACGTGGCTCGCCGCGTGGCCGAAGCCGCGGTCCGCACTGGCGTGGCACAGGCCGAACTCGGGGACTTTGACGCGTATGAGCGCGCCGTCGCCGCCCGCCTCGCCCGCAAATGACGGTCTTCCGGCGCCGCCTTGCCAAAGCGCGGCGCCGGCAAGCCCACGACAAAATCATGGCGTTTGGCCGCATGGCGCCGATTCGCCGGCGCCATGTCAGCCAGCCTGTCCAGGCTGGCGGGCATGGGAACTTTTTACTGGCCTGCCGGTCAAGCTAGGGGAACTTGGCCTTACCGGCCTTAGGTTGTCCGCGGCTCCTCCCCATCGACGCCGGCCAGGAGGTCACGGTGTTGGGGGAAACGGTCACCTGATGATTGAACCCACCCGAAAAGCCCACTTCTGGAACAGGCAGCGCTTCACCTGCGGGAGCTCTGCAGGGGCGACCCAACACCGTTGGCCACTTGACAATGCCGCACTCGCGGGCGTCGAGCAAAGACGGCGGAACCGTGTCGTTGATGTGTTATCAATGAGTGACCGGTTACGTCTTGGGGAATAATTTTCCCGGTCGGCAATGGAGATGTCGATATAATCGTTTATGTTATGGATGTAGGCGAGGCCGCCATGGCAGCCAGTCGGCACACTGTCCCGAACGTCAGCGATAAGAAGGAAGCACGTGATGTACAGCAAGAAGATGATGGTTACGGCGTTGCTTGGTTTGGCGCTGTTTTCGAGTCTGGCCCTGGCCCAGCCGGCAGCCGCCGGGGCGGCCGCCAAACAGCCGGCAGCCGCAGCCGTCGGCGAGGCCAAGCCGTCTGCCCCGGCGCTGACGGCGGCCGTTCCGGCGGCCAGCGAGACGATGGCGCCGGAAGCGGCGGCCGGGGACAAGCCCGTCATCACCTTCCGCAAGATCATGGCCGACGGCGGGTTCGTCATGAAGGGCATCCTCGGGCTGTCCTTTATCGCCATTGCCTTGATTATCTTCTACTTGCTCACCATGCGTTCCGGGGTTCTCAACCCCAAGAAATTCATCATTGAAGCGCAGGACGCGGCGGAGAACGGTGACATTGAGACTCTCCGCGACCTGTGCCGGGAGTCGAGTTCGCCGGCGGCGCGCATCATCAGCGCCTCGCTGGAGCAGGTCATCCCCGGGCAGCCGGTGGATTACGAGCGGGTCAAGGACGCGATGGAGGACGAGGGCGTTCGCCAGGCCGGCTTCCTCTGGCAGCGGCTGCAGTATCTGATGGATGTCGCGGTCCTTTCGCCGATGGTCGGCCTGCTGGGCACCGTCTGGGGCATGATGGTGTCCTTTTCCGGGCTGGAAAGCGGCATGAACTTCGTCAACAAGGCCGACGCGTTGGCCAGCGGCGTCGCCCAGGCCATGTACACCACCTTCGGCGGCCTGATCGTCGGCATCTTCGCCATGGCCGCCTATGACATTCTGCGGGGGCGCATGTTCAAGCTTCTCAGCCGCATGGAAAGCTCCTGCGGCACGGTGCTTCGACGCCTCGCCCCGGCCAGGACCAGCACGTATGCCCGCAACAACCGCTGAGCAG
This sequence comes from uncultured Lentisphaeraceae bacterium, assembly GCA_964407145.1. Classification (GTDB taxonomy): domain Bacteria; phylum Verrucomicrobiota; class Lentisphaeria; order Oligosphaerales; family Oligosphaeraceae; genus JAAZKI01. Next base: position 2,227 of record CAYOUR010000115.1, read on the forward strand.
GGGGACGGCGATGAATTTCAAGAAAAAAATCAGCGACAACTCGCCGGGCTTCCAGATGGCTCCGATGATTGACATCATCTTCATTCTGCTGATTCACTTCATGGTGGCGACCATTTTTGCGCAGTGGGAAAACAAGCTGGGCATCACCGTGCCGACCGCGGACAGCGGCGCCCGGGCGGAACGCCAGCAGGGCGAGCTGATCATCAACATCGACAGTGACGGGCGCATTTACGTCAACAGCCTGGAAAAGTCCCTGGAATACCTGGAGACTTTGCTGGCCCAGGTCGCCGACACCTTCATCGACCAACCCGTCATCATCCGTGCGGACATGAATACCCGCCACAAGGACGTCATCAAGGTGCTTGACATCTGCACCAGGGTGGAGATCAGGCACGTCAATTTCGCCACCATCAAGCCGGAGGACGAGCCGTGAGGTTGACGACGGCCACCATGCCGGCCCGTTGGCGTCTGGTCCTGTTGCTCCTGGCCGGTTTACTGCCCCTGCCCGGGGGGGGGGCCGCCGGCCAGGCCTGGGCACAACATGCCGTGGAACAAATCGTGGATCCGGAAATCCAGTACCGGCATGCCCTGGGGCTGCTGCGCCGGGAATTCTACGACCTTTCCGAACCGCAGTTCCGGCTGTTTCTGGAGAAATTCCCCGGGCATGACTTGTCGGCCAGCGCCGAATACTATCTGATACAGTGCCTGCGCTATCAGGGCAAGACCGCAGAGATGGTGTCGGCCCTGCGTGAATTTCGCCAGAAGCGTCCGCGGCATCCGGAGCTGGAGACTCTGACCCTACTGGAAGCTGACACGCTGTTCGGGTCGGGCGACTATGCCGGCGCGGCCGGCCTTTACCGGCTGTTGGCGCAGTCGCGGAACGAGCCGCGCGGCGAGCAGGCGCGCTATTTCCTGGCGCAGTGCCTGGTGCGGACCGGCCAGGCCGAGGAGGCCTTGGCCCTGTACCGCGAACTGAGCGCGCTGCCGCTGCAGCAGGACCGGGCTTATCGCTTTTATGCCCAGTACCATCTGGCCTGGATACACCAGCAGCAGAACCGTTTCGCCGAGGCCGAAGCCGGCTTTGCCCGACTGGCCGACCATGAATCCACCCCGGAGGCCCTGCGGGCGGACACCTTGTACCGCCTGGGCGAGATGCGTATGCATCTGCAGCAGCACGACTCGGCCCTGGCGGCCTTTGACCGCTATGTGGTCCAATACCCCGACGGCGAATTCGGCAGTACTGTGCGCCGGCGTCGCATTGCCATCCATGCTCTGAACAAGGATTATGGGCGCTGCCTGGAGCTGTTGCAGGACTGGCGCGCCAAGTACCCATCGGAGAATGACTTCGAGATGGACTACCTGCATGGCCAGTGCCTGATGGCAAAAAACCAGGTCCAGGAGGCCATTCCGTTTTTTGTCCGGGTCGGGGCAGACCCCGGCGTTCCGGCCACGACCAGGCGCTATGCCCGTCTTCAGGCCATCCGCTGCCAGCTGCAGGCGGGGCAGCATGCGGCGGCCCTGGCCAGCATTGGAGCCTTTCTGGAAGAATACCCGAAAACGCCGGAGAAAGGCCACGTGCTGATCTGCCAGGGCCAGGCGGCGGACGCGACCGGGAAGGCTGACGAGGCGGAACAGGCCTTCCGCGCGGCCATGTCGTTCTTTGCCGATGACCTGGAGAACTACCAGATCGCCGGCGAGCATCTGGTCCAGGTCCTGTCCAAGCGCCAGAAGTGGCCAGCGGGCGCGGCGGTTCTGCGCCAGATGTCCACTCGTGTCGGTCTGACCAACCGTGCGGATTTCAGGCTGCGCTCGGCCGAGTTTGAAATCAATGCCGGGAATCTGGCCGCCGCCCAGGCGGATCTGCGGCAGGTCGTTGACGAGTTCGGCCTGGACGCCGCCGCGGTGCGGGCGGCCCGCGGTCACCTGATGCAGATTGCCGTCCGGAACCATGATTATCCGGCGGCGCAGCAATATGCCGAGGTGCTGATGCAGGATTGTCCTCCCGGCGAGTACGGCACCCTGGCCTACAGTCTGGCTTTGTTCTACTATAACCAGGGTGACTTGGCCAAGGCGGCGGCCACCTTGGAACAGGCCATTGCCCATCCCGGGTTGACTTCCGACCAGGCTCGCAACCTGCAGACCTTCTACGCCCGGGTGTTGTTGGACGGCGGGGACCACAAGCGCATCCGGGAGATTTTTGCCCGGCTGCTGACCTATCCTGAGGCCGAGATGCGCCCGGCGCTGTCGCCGGCATTGTTGTTCAAGGCGGGTGAGGTCTGCGAGCAGGAGAATGACTGGAGCCTGGCGGAGCAGGTCTGGCGGCGCCTGGCCGCCTATGACCATGAGCCGTCCTGGAGCTACCGCGGCAAAATCCGTCTGGCCCAGGTGTGCATCGTCAAAGGTCAGCTTCAGGAGTCGGAAACCCTGCTGGCCGGTCTGGTTGCCGGGCTGGACGCCGGCCTGGACGGGGTTACCGCCTCCAGGCAGGAATTGTTTTCGCTGCTGGCCGAGACCCAGCTGCTCCGACAGCAGACCGACCAGGCGTTGATCACCGCCGGCAAGGCGCTGGCCTTCACGGACGGTGATGAACGTTCCCTGACCCGGACACGGTGGGTGCTGGCTAAAATTTTATTTGAGGAGGAGAACAACCCGAGCCAGGCGTTGTCTTATGCTGTCAAATGTTTTGTGTTGGCCAACGACCCGGTCTACACGCCGCGGGGGATGCTGTTGACCGTGCGGATTTTTCTGGCGCAGGGGCGTCTTCGGGAGGCCCTGTCGACCTGGCGGGAGCTGGAAGGCCGGTATCCGGCCTGGGCCGAGCGGGAGCGCGGCAGTGAGGACATCAAAGACATGCTGGCCGCTGACGGCGCGGGAAAATAGCCTCTGGACTTGGCCGTCGGGCAACGGCGATTTTGCGGCATTTTTTGGTAAATGTCGGAACGTGACATTATATTGAGAAGATGAATAAAATCATCAGTCCCGGATTAGCAGGCACTATTCAGAAGGTGTGAGGCTCATGAGTGTAAAAATCACCATCCTGTCGGAGCAGATGCGGGGGGCGTCCTTTGCGTTAACCAACGAACGCTACACGATTGGCCGTTCAGACAGTGCGGATGTCTGCATTCCCGATCCGACGATCAGCGGCCACCATTGCACTCTCCTGCAGGTTGAACCGGACGTCTATGCCGTGCGCGACGAGGGCAGCACGAACGGCACACGTGTCAACGGCGAGAAAGTCACGACCGAGGCCGTGCCGCTCAAGCACGGCGACCTGCTCCAGGTTGGCGGGGTTGAAATCATGTATGACAACAACCAGGAGCACCGGTACGAGTCGCGTTCCATGACGGTCATCAACCTGGAGGACACCGGCACCATTGAAGTATCGGCCGCGGCCATGCAGAACCTGGCCGGCAAGTCCAAGGGCAAGAAGGGCGCCGCCCTGCGGGAGAATCCCAAGCACAACATGATCATGATTGTCATCCTGTCACTGCTGGGGGGGCTGACCCTGATTGCGCTGGCGGTGATGGTGGTCAAGATGATGAGCAGCAAATGACCTTTTCGCCGAGGGGCCGGCCGTCCAGAGGCTGAATGGGGCCCCTGCGTCCGTGGCTTCCCGCAACCACCGGGCAGGAGGATTGCCCGAGCTGAACCAGGCGCCACGCGCAGCGCTTGGCGCCTACGCCTCGTTCGGCGGCCGGAAAGATGACGCCGGAAGTACGCACCTCCAGAGGATGCCGTCGATGCCGGCGGGATTGCCGACGCCGGCTCGCGACGGGCAACGCCTGCGCCGCCCATGTCTTTCTTCGTTTTTCGCCTTTATAGTTCATGTTTTTT
>CAYOUR010000115.1:6070-13219 GCA_964407145.1 uncultured Lentisphaeraceae bacterium
CCAGAGGATGCCGTCGATGCCGGCGGGATTGTTGCCGCCCGGTCGCGACGGGCACGCCTGTGCCACCTATGTCGTTCTTCGTTCTTCGTTTTTCGCCTTTATAGTTCATGTTTTTTGACACCAACCCGAAAGAGTTCTTCCATGCCTGATGATCGACATAGCCGCAAGGACGAGAAAAACCCCAGCAATCGCCGTTTGCCGGCGCCCAAGAAGCAGCTGCTGTTGTGGATGGTGTTGATTTTTCTGGCGCCGGCGATGATTATGCTGTTCCGCGGCGACCCGTCTGGCCGGGCCGTGGTTTTGAAGCAGTCGCAGTACGAGGACTATCTCCGGGCCGGGCGCATCCGCAGCGCCACCATTGAGGAGCAGTCGTCCAGCAACATCCAGCTTCTGGTCGGGGATTTTTGGCCGGAGAGTGTTCCGATCGGCAGTGACGAGGGCCTGCAGCGCTACCGCACCAGGGTGGTGTACACGGATTCCTTTGACAAGGAGTTGCGCCAGCATTGCCAGGTACGGGAGGCCAAGCAGGCCAACAACCTGATGACCAACATTCTGCTTTCGGTGTTGCCGATCCTGCTTCTGATTGGGGTGTTCTATTTCATGTTTTCCCGGCAGATGCGTTCCGTCAACCGTGGCGCCCTGCAGTTCGGCAAGAGCCGGGCGAAGATGCTCAATCCAGCCCAGGAGAAAGTCACCTTGAAGGACGTCGCCGGCATCACGGAAGCCAAGGAGGAAATGCAGGAAGTCGTCGATTACCTGAAGGACCCGCATCGGTTTCAGCGCCTGGGCGGGCGCATTCCGCGCGGGGTGCTGATGGTCGGACCGCCCGGCACCGGCAAGACGCTGCTGGCCAAGGCGATTGCCGGCGAGGCCGATGTGCCGTTCTTTTCGATCAGCGGGTCGGACTTCGTGGAAATGTTCGTCGGCGTCGGCGCCAGCCGGGTGCGCGACATGTTCGAGGATGGCAAGAAACACGCCCCCTGCCTGATTTTCATCGACGAGATTGATGCGGTGGGGCGTTCCCGCTTCAGCGGCATCGGCGGCGGCCATGACGAGCGGGAGCAGACCTTGAATGCCCTGCTGGTGGAAATGGACGGTTTCGAGCCGAATTCCGGCGTCATTGTGCTGGCCGCCACCAACCGCCCCGACGTGCTTGACCCGGCGTTGCTCCGGCCCGGGCGTTTCGACCGGCAGATCACCATCGACCTGCCGGATTTGCGTGGGCGCTTTGACATCCTGAACATCCATGCGCAGAAGATCAAACTTGACCCGGAGGCGGACCTGCGGGTGATTGCGCGCGGCACCCCGGGCTTCAGCGGCGCCGACCTGGCCAACCTGCTCAATGAAGCAGCCCTGCTGGCGACCAGGACCAACAAGGAAATGGTCGGCATAGTCGAGCTGGAGGAGTCGCGGGACAAGGTCCGCTGGGGCAAGGAGCGGCGCAGTCGCAAGATCGATGAAAAGGAACGCCGCCTGACGGCTTTCCATGAGGCCGGACACGCCCTGGTCGGCATGCTCTGCGAACACAGCGAGCCGTTGCACAAAGTCACCATCGTACCCCGCGGAGTGGCCTACCTGGGGGCGACCATGCAGCTGCCGGAGCAGGACCGCTACACGGCTGCCCACGGGGAGCTGCTTGACCATATCACCATGACGATGGGCGGACGCGCCGCCGAAATCCTGGTATTCAAGGAACTGACCAGCGGCGCCTCCATGGACATCCGCCAGGCCACCGACATCGCCAAGAAGATGGTCTGTCAATGGGGCATGAGCGAAAAAATGGGGCCGCTCAACTACATCGGCCGTGAAGAGCACATTTTCATCGGCCGGGACATCACCCGCAGCGAGGACTACAGTCCGGAGACGGCCCGGGAAATTGATCTGGAAATCCGTCGCATCGTGGAGACCTGCGAGCAGCGCGCCCTGCAGCTGCTCAAGGAGAACATGCACAAGCTGGAGCTTCTGGCTGAGACCTTGCTGACGCGTGAATCGTTGACCGCCGCCGAAGTCTATGCCCTGCTGGAAATGACCATGCCCCCCGCCCATAAACAGGATGACGACTTGACTGACAAGGCGGACGAGGGGATTGACGACGGCACCGGCGCCGACACGGCCGCCAACACGATCGCCGACACACCTTGCCCGCGCCGGCCCGCCGGCGCGTCGTGATGCCCGCCGGCAGCGCGGGGTCTTGCGACCGGACCTGCCGCCGGCGTTCCTGGGAGCGCGGCGGCCTGCCGGCATTCAGGTGGGCATGTGATGTCGCGCCCTGTCGGGGCGCTTGTCGGGGCGTCGTCTGTTTGAAGGCGGTTTGAGATTTTGCCTCCACGGCCGGTTCTGTCCCTTTTTCTTTTTCGCCAATGTTATCCGATTACCGTCATGTATGACGTCATCATCATCGGCGCCGGCCTGTCCGGCATCAGCGCGGGGGTGCGCCTGAGCCATTACGGGCGCAAGGTGCGCATTCTGGAAAGGCATGCCTTTCCCGGAGGCATGAACGCCTATTATGAGCGGCGCGGCCGCACCTTGGACGTCGGCCTGCATGCCCTGACCAACTTCGCCCCGGAAGGGATTCGCAGTGCGCCGTTGAACAAGCTGCTGCGGCAGATGCGCATCCGTCGCCACGAACTGGACTTGCAGCCCCAGACCTTCTCGGAAATTGTTTTTCCGGCCTGTTCATTGCGCCTGGACAACGACTTTGCCGCCTTTGCCGCCCAGGTGGAGCAGCATTTTCCGGGCGAGACCGCCGGCTTTCGCCGGCTGGTCGACCGGATTCGCCAGACCGACGCCTTGTCGCCCGTGGCGGTGGAAGAGTCGGCGCGAGCCGTCCTGGACGAGTATCTTGCCTCACCTCTGTTGCGGGATTTGCTGCTGTGCCCGGTGATGCTGTATGGCAATCCGATGGCCGGTGACATGGATTTCAACCAGTTCTGCATCATTTTCCAGAGTGTCATCCTGGAGGGTTTTGGCCGGCCGCGCCACGGCATGAAGCCGTTTCTGGACTGCCTGCTGAAGCGTTTCACCGACCAGGGCGGTGAGCTGTCCCTCGGCGTCGGCGTGTCCGGCATGACGGTTACAGACGGCCGGGTTTCGGCGGTTGTCACCGACAAAGGGGAAGAACTGCATGCCGATGCGTTCCTGTCCTGCGCCGGCGCCCTGGAAACAGCCCGTCTGTTCAGGACTCCGCCGCCGGAGTTGGCGGCGTTTCCGGCCGGTAACATCGGTTTTTGCGAAACGCTGTTCGATTTGAACTGCCCGCCGCGGCATCTTGGTCTGGATGCCTGCGTCATCTTCCGCAATCTCCGGGACGAATTCGTGTTTGCGCCGCCGGCCGCCAGGGTTGATTGGCACAGTCAGATCATCTGCATGCCCGGCAACTACCAGCAGTGCGAGGGGATTGCCGACGCCAATACGGTACGGCTTTCCCTGCTGGCGTCGCCGTCCTGGTGGTTTGGCCTGGCGCCGGGGCCGTACCGGGAGGCCAAGAAGCGGCTGGCTGAAGAGCAGATCGCCATGCTTGACGCCTGGAAGCCCGGTTTCGCCGAGGCCGTGACCGGTTGGGACATGTTCACCCCGAAGACCATCCGGCGGTTCACCGGGCATGTCAACGGCGCCATCTACGGCAGCCCCCGCAAATTGCGCAGCGGAGCCAGTGCCGACCTGAGCAATCTGTTTCTCTGCGGCACGGACCAGGGTTTTCTAGGCATCGTCGGCGCGCTGATGAGCGGTGCTGCGATTGCCAACCGGCATCTGCTGTAACAACGTCCATGCGACAGTACCGTCACAGCCTCGGGTCCGGCCGCCGGCGTCCGCGGGGGCGGCCTCTGCCGTCCCAGGGCGCGTCCCCCCGGCCGCGTGGGCACGGGGAGACCGGTGGGGGGCGGGGACGGGGGCAGGGAGCCTTTACAAGGCGACTTCAGCGCCGCGGCTGATGGACTCATAGGCGGCGTTCATCACCCGGATGGCGGCCAGGGAGTCGGCCAGCGTCGTTTCCGGCCGGTCACGCCGGCCGTTGATGCAGTCTGTGAAGCAGCCCATCAGCGAATGCGACGGGTCCAGGCTGAGACGCGGGGTGCCGTCGACAATGAGTCGGTCCGGCGAGACATAGTTTTTGCCGACGATGTAGGCGTGGCGATCAAAATAGTCACAGGCAAAGTAGCCCTTGCTGCCAGTCACCTTGAGGTTGCATTCCAGGGCCTTGGGCCATAGCAGCCGCCGCGTCGCGACCTGCTCCTCCAGATTGGTGTAGGATGGATTGATGAAGCAGATGACGCCATTGTCAAGGGTGCCGGTGATGGCGACGTGGTCTTCAACGGCAAGGTGCGACCGCTGATTTTCCGCGGACATGGCGCTGACCGCCGCGAATTCCTGTCCGGTCAGCCAACGGACCAGGTCAAAGGGATGGGGATGGTCGGTCAGGGCGCCGCCGCGGTAGGTCGTCGCCCCTGGCCGAATCGGGACGATGCTGCCGTAGGACAGCAGCGGATCGCCCCAATTCGGGAAGTAATTGCACGGCGACTGCGAGATGTTGGTGAGATAGACCGAGGAGATGTCTCCCAGGACGCCTGATTGGATGACTTGGCGCGCGTACTGGAACTGCGGATTGAAGTGCAGCTCCAGTTCACATTGGATGACCTTCGGGTACCGTTCCCCGATGGCCACCATCTCCCGGCATTCGTCTTCATTCATGGAGATGACCTTCATCATGTAGATATGCAGGCCTCGCGCCACGGCTGCCTGGAACATGGCAAAATGGTCGCGGTTGTCACTGCCGATGATGACGGCTTCGGCTTCCGGATGCGCGGCGAACATCTCCAGGTAGTCGGTGTAGAATTGGACTCCTGGCTTGGCGGCCACCATGTCCCGGTCGCGGTTGAGGCGGGTGGCGTCGAAGTCGCTGACGGCGATCAGGTCAACGGGTGTTTGGCTCTGGGCGGCGCCGCGCAGGTATCCCGGGACGTGTGGATTGGCGCTGCCGGCGACCATGATTTTCAACTTGCTCATGATAATGCTCCTCTGATCAGGCGGTCGATGGCGCGGGCATTGAGGGGGCCTTGCACGACGGGATCCTTGTCCAGCGTCCTGTCTGCCGCCGTCTGGAAGCGCAGCTGCATCAGTTCAATCGGCCCGCGGGCCGGCGCCAGGAGGTGCGATTCGGCGATCAAGTTGGCGTCCACGGCCTCGGCCGTGGCCAGGAGCATGCCTTCCTCGTTGAGGTGCCCGACCAGGGGATGGTTGCTGACATGGCCATGGGTGAAATTGGCTCTGATGGTGCAGGTGTCCGGCATGGTGTCCGGCAGGCATTCGTTCATTTCGATTTCGGCCACGACGCCGTTGGTGAAGCCCAGCAAGGCAAAGAGAATGTTGCGGCCCGGGGCCTTGGTGACGTGAAGACCGGCAAATGGCGCTTCGGCCAGAACCTGCGCTGCGTCAATAATCGCGGCCAGGACATCATAGAGGAATTCCTGCTCGGCGGCGGCCAGCCGGGCCGGGCGTTGCCAGGTGAAGCGCAGCGACCTTAGCTGGCCGCAGCTGTTGTCCTTGATGGCGCCCTGGATACGCTCCAGAATCGGACTTTTGCGCCAGATGAACGCGGTGAAGAACTCACCGTCCGCGCGTCTGGCAGCTGCACTGGGTGGGATGATGGGAATCATGGGTATCCTTCCTGTTTGGGAATGCGCCGGTCTGGACGCGCCGTGCCACGCCGCGCCGCGCCCGGTCCGGTTCGGTTCAAACACGGTATGATGGTTGTTTCAAGGTTGCTGCTTGGGCAGGCTTGAGGTCTCCCGGATGATGAGATTAGCCTGCAAAGAGCAGACTTCGGGTTCCAGGTCCTGTGGTCGGGAAATACGGTCCAGGAGGATTCGCAAGGCGTTTTCGACGATTTGCGTCAGCGGATAGGCGATGCTGGACAGCGACGGGAACACTTCGGAGGCGGCCGGCAGGTTGTCGAATCCGACGATGGCGATGTCCTGTGGAATGCGGTAGTCGCAGATTCTGGCGCCTCGGATGACGCGCAGAGCCACGAGGTCGTGGTAACAGAACACCCCGGTTTTGCGGCCGCGATAGATGGTTTTGATCAATTCCGGCTGCAGCTGGCCATTGCGGTGCCGCAAAAGGTGGATGCGCGATTCGGGCAAGTCATAGCCATGTTCCTTCAATTCAAAGGCGAAGCCGTTCAGGCGGTCGTCCTGGCTGAAATAGTCCAGGCCAATGTAGAAGAAATCTTCGCAGCCGATTTGCAGAAAATGACGCGCGACCTGGCGGCCGGCGACGAAATTCTCGACCATGACGACATTGGAGCTCAGGCCCCTGACGGCGCGTCCGACGAGCACATAGGGCTTGTCCAGGTTTTCGAGGTTCGGGCGTGATTTTTCGTCATGGGCCGGGCAGACCAGAAAGCCGTCGACGGCGCTGGCCTTGAGCATGGCCAGCTGGTTTTTTTCATGCGACAGGTTGTAGTCGCTGCCGGCGGCCAGGATGGCCAGGCGGTGACGGCGTCCGGCCTGTTCCAGGGCGTTGAGAAGGCTGGAGAAGAAGGGATTGTCCAGGTTGGTGACCAGCACCCCGATCTTGTGCTGCAGGTCGCCGGTCAAGTCATTGCGGTAGGCCAGGACATGTCGTTTGCCGACTCGCTGCAGGACTCCCAGGCGTTTCAGTTCCGAGGTGACTCGGTGCGCCGTGACCAGGGAAATGGCAAAGGCTTCGGCCAAGGTGCGTACCGTCATGAACGGTTCGCCCAGGGCGCCGTGTTCGCCCGAGGCGATCTCGGCCTGCAACTGGGCCACGACCTGACGGGTTTTTCCGCTGTTGCTTTCGTAAAGCATGAAGATGATGACCAGCAACGACAATCAGAGACGAGGAAGAGAATACCAATCGGACAGGACATTATTATACGCAATGTATAACAATTCCGGTGATGAATATAACAGCTATTTTCCGGTGAGCCAGCGGCTTTGCGCCGTCAAGGCCCCAAAATGGTGCCGTCGTCCTGGCATGATGTCCGGCAAATGAGCCTGGACGACCTACGACGGCAGCCAGAAGGTTGGACGACCTACGGCAGGTTAAAGGCTGGACGACCTACGGCAGGTTAAAGGCTGGACGACCTACGGCAGCCTGAAGGCTGGACTGCATATGACCGCCCGGAGG
>CAYOUR010000116.1:0-13180 GCA_964407145.1 uncultured Lentisphaeraceae bacterium
CCCGCAGGGCCGCGCCGCCCTGGGTGATAAGGATAAATCAACAGGGAGCCCTGAAGGGGCGACACATAACCTCCTTGGCGCCAGCAAAGTCACGCCCTGTAGGAGCACTGCCGTAAGCTTGACAACCACTGGGTCAAATCTCTCTTTCCATCACAACACTTCGCACATTACCAACGTCTCCCATCACCACCTGTTGCACATTCATGTTTCTGGAGTCGTAACTATTCTTTATTGCAAGTTGTTATGACTTTTAATGAGACTTTGTTTTGCGATTTGCGCTTTGCCTTTTCCATGCTAATTTTGGGAATAACCGCCATGGTGGCGGCCATCAAACCCAGCGAGCAAGGAGGAGGTGAACAATGGCTATCAGCACGTTTTTCCGCCCACGTGTTTCCGGTTGTTGTCGTACAGTCCCGCCGCGCGTATTCACCCTGATAGAGATGCTGGTGGTCATTGCCGTCATCTCGATTCTGGCGTCAATGCTGCTGCCGGCGGCGCAGAAGGCGCATGGCCAGGCCCGGCGCGTGTCCTGCGTCAGCAACCTGAAACAGCTGGCCACCGCCTTCCTGCTGTATTCGTATGATTTCCGGCATCGGCTGCCGCCCTACGTGGCCAGCAACCAGTACCTGCATGGCGGCACCAACTGGACCTGGTATCTCTTCCCCTATTACCAGGACACCGGCGTGCTGTCCTGTCCTGAAAGCCCGCAGGCGGCGCCGGCGGCGACCAGTGAGGCCTGTCATTTGTATGACGGCAACTACGGCTGGAACTATGACGGCACCCAGGCCAATCGCGGCGCCCTGACCGCCCATGTCACCCAGCCGTCTGCCGGCTACCTGGTTTTTGACAGCGGCGACCAGTGCGTCATCTACGGCGGTAACAACTGGACCAACCTGATGGAAGAGCTTGATCTCGACTGGCGCAGCCGTGCCGAGGGCGCCAACCGCCATTTTGGACGTGTCAATGCCGCCTTTGTCGACGGACATGTGGAAGCCCGCGGGCTGTATGACTTTCTGGCGGCGCCCTGCGTCAGCGACATGCCGCCCTGGTACATCGAGTGGATGGGACATGTCCTCGAACGCGGTGTGGTGCCTTTCCCCAATCGCGATTGAGAAACTCTCCCCCGCCATCGGAATCAGGTCTCTGGCCCGGGCGCCTGGTGGGCGAAGTGAGGACCTGCGGCTCAGTCCGGGCTCATCCGTTGTTGCCGCCGGCAGTCGTCAGTCGGCGTCGTCGCGGTCATTCCCGGATGGTGATGGCCCTGGTGGCCGCCGGCCCCCAGGTTCCGTCGCGGGAGACGGCGCGGACGTGGAAGAACCACTGGCCGGGGGCGATGTCGTGATACGCCATGCGCGGCTCCTGGCAGTTGACCTGCTCCGGCGGAATCGTGTCGGGGCTCTGGTCAAAAAGCACGGCATAGCCGGCGACCGGCGGTGTGCCGGGCACCTTCCACTCAAAGGCCGGGTCGCGGCCCTTTTCCGAATAGATGGTGAAGTTGTCGAAGAAGACGCGGGCGTCGTCCGGGTTTTCATAGCCGCCGCCATGATGCCTGGTCGCCCAGGTCGCCAGCTCGGAAGCCTGCAGGCCGACCGGCAGGGCGGTCTGCGCATACCGGGTCTGCTGCAGCATCTCGAGCAGATTGAAGCTGGTGTGATGCCATTGGCGGTCCTGTCTGGCATACGGCGTCCGGCCGACGATGCCGGCGTAAAAATGGTTGTTGACCCCGTTGGGCCCGGTCCATTCCACCACGGTCATCGCGTCATTGACCAGCAACGTGAGATTGAGGTTGCCGCCGGATTGCCGGAACATGTAGTCGAAGGAAACGCACGGCCAGCGCTGTGGGTCCCAGGCCCGGCGGTGCAGGTAGATCGAACAGAAGCCGTTCCGGTCGAGGTTGACCAGCTCGGCTGACGCGGCGCCCGTGGCGCCGTGGTTTTCATTGCGCAGCACCCAGGCCTCCCGGCGAATGGAGAAGTCGCCGTAGTCGGCGCAGGTCTCCAAATCGTCGGGGCCGACTTCGAACGTGTTCCGGCACAGCCGGTCCGAAGGGATGTAGGAGATGTACGGGGCGCCCGGCGCCGTGGTCCCGGGCGCCGGGGCGCTGGCGGGAATGGTGGCGTCGACGGCATCGGCCCGGATGATACGCAGGCGGCGCGACCGGCCCGGCAGGCCGTTCTGGAAGCGCGGCGTGAGCCGGACCCATTCGGCCCCGGCCGGGAGGTCCTGCCCCGTCAGCGTCGCCCCGGGGCGTTCCTCGGCCGGAGTGGCCGGCGCCGTGGGCGCCGGGTCGGCGACGACCTGGAACGCGGTGACCGGATTGGCGGCATCCGCGCTGTGCAGCGTCATTGCCGTGGCCGGCGTCACGGCCGGAACCAGCTGGAAGTCGTCAATCCAGAAGGCCTGGCGCTGATAGGAGGACATGCGCCGGCTGTCAGCGAGAGCCAGGGCCTCGACCACGACCGGCTGGCCGGACAGGCGTGGCTGCAGCCAGGCCGCCAGGGGGATGTCGACTTGCTGCCAGGAGCCGTCCTGCCGGAAGGCGTCGGCCTGGCCGATTTTCGGCCAGGCCGTGTCAGCGCCGGTCAGGCCGATTTCAAAGGTGCGCTGGTTGGCGATGACGATGAGATTGGTCTCGACACCGGCCGGGATTCGCGCCAGGAAGGACAGCGCCGGGAAGGCGTCCAGCCGGAACGGCGTTTTGCTGATCCAGGCGCCGGCGGTGCCGCCGATGCGCTGGTTGAGGAGTCGGAGCGAGGCGCCGCCCGCCGCGGGCGCCGTCCGGTCAAGGAGCAGGGCGGCGCCATCCGGGCCGCCGAGGCGGTGCCACTCGCCGTAGGATGCCTCAAAGTCGTCCTGACAGGGCCGGTCATGCACGGTCAGGCGCCAGTCCGGCGCGGCTGGCGGCGTGACCGGCGCTGTCGGCATCGCCTCCAGCTTGAAAAACGCCACGTCCATCCAGGCGCCGAGTGGATTGACCCCGAAACCGGCGATTTCCTCCAGGCTGTCATACGGGCTGCCGATGGCGATTTGCTGGATGGTGAGCGGATGGCGGTCCGGGAAAAACTCGCGCAAGGCGTGGAGGTTGATGGTGACGGTGTGCCAGCCGGGGAAATCCGGGTGCGGCCGGGAGCCCGGCGGCGGCATGGCGATGGTGTAGTCGCGGGCCGCGGCCGGACCGGTGAGAATCCATTCCGCGCATTGGTCGCGGACCGTGGCCAGCAGGCTGAGCCGGGTGTCTGGCCCAGGCCGCCACAGCATGGTCAGCCGCGGCGTCGCGGCGATGTCGACCGGCAGATGCTGCATGACAGTGGCAAACTGGCCGCCGGGAATGGGGTTCTGGTAACGGATATAGTGGCGCGGCTCAGCCGGCGTGGCCGCGGTCTGCGGGGTGCGGGCCGGTGGCTGCGGTGGCGGCGCGGCCGGCCCCGGGCTGTCCTGGAAGGACAGGGTGGCCCGTGCAATGGCCAGGCCGTTGTCACCCCAGGTCCACACCGCGAACTGGCCGGCGTCGTCACGGCCGTTGGCCGGGACGTCAAACAGCGGCTGGAGGCCCTGGTACGCGGCGCCGTCGTCATGCGTGGCGGCGTGGGCCAGCACACGGCCGTCCCGGCGCTGGATGCGGAGGTGCTGCCAGGTCTGCGTCATGCGGTGGTACCAGGGGCCTTCGCGCAGCCGCAGCCCCGGCAGGACGCGGTCGCCGTTCTCCGCCAGCTGCTGGTTTTGGAAGAAGAGCCTGGAGGGCACATCATAGGCGCCAAAGACCAGGTTGTAGCCGGAATCCAGGTTGCGGCCATCGGCGCCAAAGGCGACATTGAGGGTGACCGGAAAGGAGAAGTGCGCCCGTTGCGGGGTGCCTTCGAGCGGCGCCATGAACAGCTCCAGGTCAAAGTCGCCTTTGACTTGCCGGAGGTTCCAGAGAATGGCGTTGCCGTGGCGGATTTCGGCGGGGCCGGCCTGGCCGCGGCCGGCAAAGAACGACCATTTGGGCACGCAGGCCCAGCGGTGGGTGCCCTGCCAGCTGCCGGCCTGCGGCGTCCAGGCGGCCGGGGCGTGTTCAAAGCTGTAGTCGAGCCGGTGGCTTGATTTGACCAGGGCGTGGTCGCGCCAGTCCGAGGCGCGGAGCTGGCGCCGGGACGTGCCGCTCGTGCGCCCCAGGTCGGCGGCCAGCCAGCCGCGGCGCAGCGGCGCGTCATCCTGCCAGGACAGGCAGGGTGCGCCATTGATGGCCAACACCACCCCGCCGGCGTCATCCACCCCGGCGCTCAGCTCGGAAATCTGCTCCGGGATGGTCGCCTGGGCGACCGGACGGTTGTTTTTGGCCAAAGCGGCGTCCGTTCCCGTGATGGTGAAGCAATAGCCGGTTTCAGGACGGCCCTCCTCGGCAAACAGGATGATGCTGGCCGACGGCAGGCGGCGGCTCTTTTCCGGCTTCCAGACCAGGGCGACCTGCTGGAACAGCCGATTGCGGAACCAGAACAGGCCCTGGCTGTCCTCGGACCAGAAGCTGCGCGGATGCGCCCATTGCGACATGTGCGGGTCCGTCAGAAAATGTTTACCGGAAAAGTCCGACCACTGCTGTTCGCAGGGTCCGAACGGTTCGGCCAGCGGCTGGCGGAGGTCCTCGGGCACGGCGGACGCGACGCTGACGTCGTCAAAGAAGGCCTGCCGGGTTTGGTTGAGATACAGGCCAATCCGGCCGGCTGTGGCGTTGGCGTCCTGGGCCGTCAGGACCAGTTGGCCGCCGAGATAGGCCTGCATCGTCCCGTTGACGGCAAGGATGTCCGCCCTGGTCCAGGCTTTCCGGCGGAGGTCCAGGGCCGTCTCGGCCAGGGTCTGTGACTGGCCGTCGCGGACGCGGACCAGCCTGGCCACGGCGGAGCGGTGATTCTGGACCACCGCCAGCAGATGATGGTTGCCCTGGTCAAGCCAGTTGAAGACCAGGCCCCATTCCGCCGTGTCGTCTTCCGGCAGCACCGATACGCCAAAACGCAGGTTCTGCCAGAACCAGAGCGAGCTTTTAGCCAGGGCGATGGCCTGGCTTTGCGGCGCCGCCGCCCAGAGCTGGAAGGCGCTTTGGCTGCTGCCGGGATTGCGGCTCATGTTGACCATGAAAGTGCCGGATTGGGTCTCCCATTGCGAGTCGTCGGCGCTGGCGTCCTCGCGGGCAAAGTCGTCCCGGAAGGCGATGGGCGCGATTTTCTGCAGGCGCGGGTTGTCGGTGACGCGCAGGCCTGGCGCGGGCTTGCCGGTTACGGCGGGCCGGCCGGTGATGGCCAGGCCGGGTCCCAGGGCCAGTCGGACGCCATTCACGTCCAGTGCCGTCTGGGTCGGGGACAGCCAGAGGCGAATCTGGTGCTGGCCGGGGCCCAGCGCCAGGCCGCTGTTCAGCAGCCGGCGCGCCGGGGAGGCGCCGTGGTCCGTGAGGACGGCCTCGTGCGGGCTGATGGCAAGCGTGGCCAGCGGCGTCTGGTCGCGGCTGACAATGGCCAGCTCGCTGACCGCGTGGTCCGGCAAACGCCGGTCAGCCGTGAAGGCGAAGGTGGCGACATAGGCATCCTGGGCCGCACCGCGGACGGCGGCGAGCAGGGCGATGGTGGCCAGACAGAGCAAAACTGGACGCATGAGCAGGTCTATGGTGAAGGGTGATGAATGACTGACTGGAGGAGACGGGCGGATGGGCCACTCTGGACTTGCTCCCGGGCTGGTTCAGAACATGACCCTTGACAGCCAGATTCGGTTGTTGGCCCCGTATTTTTCGCAGACCATGCAGTCCTGGGGATTAGGCGCCGTGGTCTGCATCCACTCGGTGGTCACGACCCAGGACTCCTGGTCTGACACCCGGGTGACCCCGAAGTTACCGAGGCGCGCGCCTTTTTCCGGGACGGCGACGCGTTCCGTGGCGCGCAGCAGGCAGAGCCGTTCCGGGTCAACCTGGGCGATGAACAGCGGCGCCCGGTGACGAAAGACATGGTCGTTGCCGGCGCCGCGCCGCGTGTAGACCAGATACAGCCCGCCGCCGCCGGTGAGCCAATGCTGCTGCGTGTTGTAGTTGCCGATTTCCGCGCCGTCTTCCCAGCACCACGGCCTGGGCGCCGAATAGTTGAGACCGTCTTCACTGCAGGCGACATACCCTTTGACGTCATTGCGCAAGGTCAGAAAGAATCTCCCCGCGTAGGCCGTCACCGATGGTTCGCAATAGCCCCGCCCGCCGGCCAGGCGCAAGGGCCGACCGGCTTCCCGGAAGGCCAGGGTCTTGCCGTCAAAGCCGCAGCGCAGGATGACCGCGGCGTGGTCGGCCGCGGGCGGGTCGCCTGGGCCGTAGGCGGGAATGAGGATGTCGCCGTCCGGCAGGTCGCAACGCTGGCCGCAGCCGGAGCCGCAGCTGGCCAGAAGGCCGGGGCCATGCGGCAGGTCGATGGTGCGCCAGGCGTCCCAGGTGCGGGCCGCGGCGTCATAGGTGCTGTAGTAGGTGAAATGCCGGTAGGGACGGGCCAGCGTGTCGCCGCGGTACACGGCCGTGTGGCCGGTCACCAGCATGGTCTGGCTCGCCTCATGCCAGGACGGGGTGCCGTCGCACGGGCAGATGACCAGGCCCTCGCCATGGGGGCGGCGGCTCAGGCCGGGTTGCGCCTGCAGCGGCTCCCAGCTGCGGCCGCGGTCCAGGCTGTGCCGGCTGTGCAGCCCATAGAAGATGTCACTGCCGGAAAGCAGCAGCTTCTGCGTGGTGAGGACAGCCTGACCGTCAGGGAAGATACCCGCGCGCGACTGTACCCAGCAGGTCTTGCGGTCATAGCCTTCCTGAATGACGTGAGGCTCAATGGTGGTAATCAAGGTCGACTCCTGACATGATGTTAAAAGCGGTGGAAGAACCGGCGGCCCGGCGTCGCAACGTGGCGTTCAAGGCGCCAATGCCGCACCCGGCGCCAGCGGCGCCCTGGGGCGCTTCCTGGCTGCCGAAGCTTCGCCCGCCTTGTGACTCCGGATGATTTTTCATGAAATTAAATGAATTGCAAAATGAATAATACATGGTATGGTATCAGGCTGAACAAGTTCAGTTTTTTCCGGCATTGGACATTTCACATGAATGATGGCGGTTTTGGTTTTTGCGGACAAGGCGCGTCAGGCTGTTCGGGACGTCGTCCCGGTGTTTTGCGGCGTCGCCTGGATATTACTTAACGAAAGGAGAGGTGAAAATGTTGGCACGAAGTTGGAGTGCGGCCGTCCATGGGGTTGACATCAAGACGGTGGAGATCGAAGTCAACGCGACTGGCGCCGGCCAGGAGACCTCGGTGATGATGGTCGGTTTGCCGGATGCCGTCGTGCGTGAGAGTCGCGAGCGGGTCTGGTCGGCGCTGTATGAAAGCGGCTTCCGGCCCCCCACCGGGCGTACGACGATCAACCTGGCGCCGGCGGAGCTGCGCAAGACCGGTTCGGCGTTTGACTTGCCGATTGCGTTGGGGATGCTGGCGGCGAAGGGGGTTTTCAGTGCGGAGCGCCTGGCGGAGACGATGGTGATCGGCGAGCTTGGCTTCGATGGCGCCCTGCGGCCGATTCAGGGCGCGCTGCCGGTGGCGGTGCATGCCCGTGAACAGGCCATGCGGAATGTGCTGGTGCCCGCGGCCAATGCCAATGAGGCCGCCGCCGGGGGCGGTATTGCCGTCTATGGCGTCAGCCATCTGCAGGACGCCGTGCGGTTCTTCCTGAAGCCGGATGATTTCCAGCCGGTGGCCGTCGATGTGTCCCGCTTGTACCAGGGCGTCTATGACGATATTCCGGATTTCGTGGACGTCAAGGGCCAGGAAAGCGCCAAACGGGCCCTGGTCGTGGCTGCGGCCGGCAACCACAATTTGCTTCTGATCGGCCAGCCTGGCACAGGCAAGTCCATGCTCGCCAGGAGGTTACCGGGCATCATGCCGCCGCTTGACCTGGCCGAGGCGCTGGAGGTGACCAAGATTCACAGCATCGCCGGGGTGCTGGATGCCCGGACGAGCCTGATCGTCCGGCGGCCCTTCCGCAATCCGCACCATACGGTCAGCGACGCCGGCCTGGTCGGCGGTCAGGCGATTCCGCGCCCCGGCGAACTGAGTCTGGCGCACTGCGGGGTTCTGTTTTTGGACGAGCTGCCGGAATTCAGGCGCAATGTGCTGGAAGTGCTGCGTCAGCCGCTGGAGAGCGGCGAAGTGACGTTGTCGCGGGCGACCGGTACGTTTGTGTTTCCGGCCCGGGTGATGCTGGTGGCGGCGATGAATCCATGCCCATGCGGGTACTTCGGCTCGCGGACACGCCGCTGCCAGTGCAATCCGTACCAGATCACCTCCTACCGCGGCCGCATTTCCGGTCCGCTGATGGACCGGATTGACATGCATATTGAGGTCAGTCCGATCAGCGACACGCTGCTGACTTCGCGCCGGCAGGGCGAGGGCTCGGCCAGCATGCGCGCCAAGGTGGCGGCCGCGCGCGCCATTCAGCGCCGGCGCTTTGCCGGGACGCCCTTCCGCGCGAATGCCGACCTGGGCGGCCGGGCCATGGACGACTTCTGCGACTTGTCCCGGGAATGCCAGCAGACCATGCGCAGCGTGATTACGGAATTGAACCTCAGCGCCCGGGCCTACGACCGGATTCTGAGGGTGTCACGCACGCTGGCCGACCTGGATGGCAGCGAAACGGTCATGGTCAGGCATATCCAGGAGGCCGCCGGATACCGGCTGCTGGACCGACAGCAGGAAGCGCGGTAGTCCCTTGCGAGCCGAATTGGTGCGAGAGAGGGGGCTTGAACCCCTACCCCTTTCGGGACTGGAACCTAAATCCAGCGCGTCTGCCAGTTCCGCCACTCTCGCTCAAAAACACTATAGCCCAATCATCATCCTGAACACGACAGGACCTTTGGCGGCTGCAATAATCCAATGGGTTGCTTGTCCTATTGTCCTATCCGCCTTCCTTTAAGCCTCATGTGTCCTGTATGGCCCAATTTTACCCAATAATAAATAATGTATTGCTTCAAGGAATTTTTACCAGACGGGCGCATGAAAACACTGTCGAACAGAGTAACCGGTCACCGATTGATAACAGGCGGTCGCGGCTGGGCGTCTGCCGAGGCGCAAAGGCTCCCGCCGAATCGTCCGAACAGGGCGAGAGCGCCAGCATCATGAAAAGCCATGCCCTCAAAGTCAGGCAACGCCTCACCAACGGGCGCCCCGGCAGGGGCGCGGCATAAGAGCCCAGGGCAAGCGGCCGCAGGCCGCGCAGCCCTGGGTAAGGATATATAAACAGGGAGCCCTGAAAGGGCGATACATAACCGCCTTTCATCACAACACTTCGCACATTACCCATTTTATCCGCGGATGCCGCTGATGATCGCGGATGAATCTTTCGACCAAAGACGATGTCTGTCATGGCTGCCCCTGGCAAACCAGACCGCGTCCCCCGCGTCCCCGTTGTCCCCTATGGCGCCCGACGAATTGGGCCTGACTGCCGCGGTGGCAGTCAGGCCCAGGTGTCAGTTCGTCCTGTTCAGCGACGTGGCTCGTACGTCACGTCAGAGCAGCTCGCCGAACTTTTTGTGGAGGTCAAGGCGGCGGATGGCGTTTTCTTCGCATTCCTTGAAGAGTCGCTCGGCGTCCGCGCCGGCGGCGGTGTTGGCCAGGGACGTGTAGCGCTTCTGGCCGGCGAGGAAGTCTTGGAAGAGGCCGTCGGGCTCCTTGCTGTCCCAGGTGAACGGCTTCTCGGCGGCCGGGTTGTAGCGATACAGGGGCAGGTAGCCGCAGTCGACCGCCTTCTTCTGCTCGTCCTGATGCAGCATCATGTTGATGCCGTGGTTGATGCAGGGCGAATACGCCATGATCACCGACGGCCCACGGTAGCTTTCGGCCTCCAGGAAGGCGTTGATCGTCTGCTGGCGGTTGGCGCCCATGGAGACGCTGGCCGTGTAGACGTAGCCATAGCTCATCGCCATGATGCCGAGGTTCTTCTTGCCGAAACGCTTGCCGTTGGCGGCAAACTGCGCGACCGCGCCGATCTGGGTGGCCTTCGAAGCCTGGCCGCCCGTGTTCGAATACACCTCGGTGTCCAGAATCAGGATGTTGACATTGCGGCCGGAGGCGATGACGTGGTCGAGACCGCCAAAGCCGATGTCATAAGCCCAGCCGTCGCCGCCGATGATCCAGACCGATTTGTCAACGAAGAAGTCCGACAGTTCCGCGGCCTTGGCCACATACGGGCACTGGCACTTGGCGGCCGCGTCCTTGAGGATGGCGCCGGCCTTGTCCTGGGCGGCGAACGCCTCGGGCGTGGCGGCGTCCCACAGCTCCAGGCACTGGTTGAGGGCGTCGCGCATGTCGGCCGGCGCCTTGTCCGATGCCAGGATGGCATCGACGTTCATCTTCAGCTGCTCGCGGTTGGCGTCAATGGCCAGGCGCATGCCCAGGCCGAATTCGGCGTTGTCCTCGAACAGGCTGTTGGCCCAGGCCGGGCCGCGGCCGTTCTTGGCCTTGGTGTAGGGTACGGTCGGGAAGGTGCCGCCATAGATGGAGGAGCAGCCCGTGGCGTTGGCCACGACCATGCGGTCGCCGAACAGCTGGGTGACCAGCTTCACGTACGGCGTTTCACCGCAGCCGGCGCAGGCGCCCGAAAACTCGAACAGCGGCTTCAGCAGCTGGCTGCCCTTGACCGAGTTGATCTTGTTGTTGCCGAGGATGTTGTCCGTGGTCGAATCGAAGAACTTGTAGTTCTCGGTCTGGCCGGCCTCGCGGGCCTTCTCCAGAGTCGTCCAGGTCAGGGCCTTCTTGTCCTCTTCCTTCTTGGCCAGCGGGCAGGACTGGATGCAGACGCCGCAGCCCTGGCAGTCCTCAATGTAGACCTGGACCTTGAATTTCAGGCTCGGGTCGGCCTTGGGCTTGACGTCGACGGCCCCGAAGGTGGCCGGAGCCTGGGCCAGTTCCTCCGTCGGAATCAGCTTGGTGCGGATGGCGGCGTGCGGGCAGACCATGCTGCAGATGTTGCACTGGATGCAGTTCTCGGCATGCCAGAGCGGAATGCGTGGGGCGATGCCGCGTTTCTCCAAACAGGCCGTCCCGGAGGGCAGGGTGCCGTCGAAGGACATCTTGGAGACCGGGATGTCGTCGCCCTGCTGGTGCATCACCGGCAGGATGACCGACTTGGCGAAGTCGTCGGCGTCCTGGTCCAGAAGCGGCGCCGGGACGTAGCAGTCAACGCCGTCCAGGGAGGCCGGGACCTTGACTTCCTGGAGGGCGCCGGCCGTGTTGTCGACGCAGGTCCAGTTCTGGGTGACGATGTCCATGCCCTTCTTCTTGAAGCGCTTCTCAATCGACTTCTTCAGCATCTTGATGGCGGTGTCCTTGTCCAGCACCTTCGAGATGATGAAGAAGGCCGTCTGCATGACCGAGTTGATGCGCTTGCCCAGGCCGGCGGCGCTGGAGATTTCCAGCGCGTTGATGTTGTAGAAGCGGATGTTCCGCTGGATGATGGTCTCCTGCATCTCGCGGGTCAGCTTGCTGAACACTTCGTCATTGGAGAATTCGGAGTTGAGCAGGAAGACGCCGTTTTCCTTCAGCCCGGAGGTCATGTCATAACGGCCGATGTAGGCCGGGTTGTGGCAGGCCACGAAGTTCGGTTCGGTGATCAGGTACGGCGCCGTGATCGGCTTCTTGCCGAAGCGCAGGTGGGAGACCGTGACGCCGCCGGACTTCTTGGAGTCATAGGAGAAGTAGCCCTGGGCGTACATGTCGGTCTCGTTGCCGATCAGCTTGATGGAGTCCTTGTTGGCGCCGACCGTGCCGTCCGAGCCCAGACCCCAGAAGGTGCAGCTGATCGTGCCTTCCGCGTCACAGCTGAAGGACGGGTCGACTTTCAGGGACAGGTTGGTCACGTCGTCGGTGATGCCGACCGTGAAACTGTGGAACGCCGCACCCGACAGGTGGTCGAAGACCGCCTTGGCCATGGCCGGGGTGAATTCCTTCGACGACAGCCCGTAGCGCCCGCCGATGACCTTCGCGCCGGCAAAGGCCGAATCCTTGACCGCGTTGACCACGTTCAGGAACAGCGGCTCGCCCGCCGAACCCGGCTCCTTCGTCCGATCCAAAACCGCAATCTTCGTGGTCGTCTTCGGCAACGCCCGCAAAAACAGCTCGTTGACAAATGGATGGAAGAAGCGGACGATGACCGCGCCGACCTTCTCGCCCGCCGCGTTGAGCTTCTCCACCGCCTGGGTGACGGTCTCAGCCCCGGAACCCATGACGACGATCACCTTCTCCGCATCCTGGGCGCCGACGTAGTCAAACAGGTGGTACTGGCGGCCCGTCACCTTCGCCAGCTTGTCCATGTATTTCTGGACGATGCCCGGCAGGGCGGCATACTGGGCGTTCGTCGTCTCACGACCCTGGAAGTATACGTCCGGGTTCTGGGCGGCGACGTGGATGGACGGCTTTTCCGGACGCAGGCTGCGGTTGCGGAAACGCTCGACAAACTTCATGTCGACGAGCGACTTCAGCGTCTCGGTGTCGAGGTCCTCGACCTTCTGGATTTCATGCGAGGTGCGGAAGCCGTCAAAGAAATGCAGGAAGGGGATTTCGGCCTCCAGCGTGGCCAGGTGGGCGACGGCCGCCATGTCCAGGCATTCCTGGACCGAGGAGGCGGCGAGCATGGCAAAGCCGGTGGCCCGGCAGGCCATGACGTCGGCATGGTCGCCGAAGATGGACAGGGACTGGGCGGCCAGAGTGCGGGCCGAGACATGGAAGACGGTCGGGAGCATTTCCCCGGCGATCTTGTACATGTTCGGAATCATCAGCAGCAGTCCCTGGGAGGCCGTGTAGGTGGTGGTCATGGCGCCGGCGACCAGGGAGCCGTGCACCGCGCCGGCGGCGCCGGCCTCAGACTGCATCTCGATGATGTTCAGCGGCCGGCCGAACATGTTCTTCTGGCCCATGGCGGCCCAGGAGTCAGCCAGCTCCCCCATCACCGAGGAAGGCGTAATCGGATAGATGGCAGCCACTTCGCTGAATGCGTAAGCGACTTGGGAAGCGGCGGTATTGCCATCGATGGTCACCATTTTAGCCATTGTCGTCATCTCCTTGGGGCTGCACTGCGGAACGTGTTGGGGAATAAAACAAGCCGGCCGCAGGGCCGGCACGACACGGCGCGACGGAGGCATCCCCGCCTGGCCCGG
>CAYOUR010000117.1:0-5620 GCA_964407145.1 uncultured Lentisphaeraceae bacterium
CGGTGCCGGCGGCATGACGGTGTCCCACGCCAACGACAGCTTCTTCTGGGTGGTGTTCACCTGCATCGGCTACGCCTCGTCCGATACCTGCATCACCGAACTGGTCCGGCGACTGCAGGAAGCCGGTGTCACCGGCCTGGCGCCGGCCTCCATGCTCGGGGCCTTTCTCTCCTATGCGCTGTGTGGCGCCCTGTCCCTGGCCGCCCTGCCCTGGATCCCGCGCCAGCCGGTCGCGGTCTGGCGCGCCGTCGCACCCTTCGCCTTCTTCTGGCTCCTGGCCATGCTGTTCCTCTTCGCCTGCTTCAGCAGCATCGGCACGGTCAACGGCAATATCATCCAAAGCAGCCGCGGACTGATCGCCATCCTGCTCGGCGCCATCCTGGCCAAGGCCGGCTTCACCGAACTGGAGGAACGCGTCAGCCGAGCCATCCTCCTGCGGCGCCTGCTCGCCACTGTCATGATGATCGCCGCCATCGTCAGCTTCAACAGCCGCTGACACCGCCGTCAGCCGCCAGCGCCGACTGAATCGCAGCCAGACTGATCGGCCCGGCCCGCAAAACCGCAACCGTCGGCCCCAGCAGCGACACCACCGTGGAGGCCGACCCGGCCGTGACGCTGACCTCGCCGCCGTCAACCAGCAACTGCGGCGCACCGTCCAGACCGGCGACGGCCGCCGCCGCCGTCAACGCCGCCGGCTGGCCGGATAAATTGGCGCTGGTCGCCGCCAACGGCTCGCCCAGCCGCACCAGCAACTCCGCCAAAAACGGATGCGACGGAATGCGCAGGCCAATGCCGTCCCCGTCCCGCGACGGCGCCACCACGGTCAGCGCCCCTGGCCAGAAACGACGCCCCAGGCACTCCAGCCGCCCATCCGGACACAACCCGGCCGCCGCCGCCATGGCCACTGACGAGGCCAGCATCTGCAGACGCTTGTCGGCGGGACGCCGTTTCAGCCGGTAGATCTCTTGCCGGGCGTCCTGGTGACGCCACAACGCCACCAGGCCATAGACCGTCTCGGTCGGCAAAGCCACCACGCCCCCGGCCTGCAAAACCGCCGTCGCCGCAGCCAGGGCGTCCTTTTCGTTTTCCCTGCAGCTTTTCATTTGCCCTTTCCCCGTTATATTGACCGTATCGAGACCCTGCCGGGCCACGACGAGGCCCCGACACCCCAGCCGCACTCCCCGGCCAGGCCGGTCGGGCTATAATATAACGCCACCCGAACCAACCCGAACAACGCTCCAGCCGGAAACCATTGCCGACGACGCCCCGCCGCGCCGACAACCCGCCACCTCATAGACGGATTGCCAAACCATCATGAAGCCTCCCTCCCAGAAACACCACCCCGCCAAAGCAGCCGTCACCCAGTTCCTCTGCCCGGAAGCCTTGGACTGGCTGTTGTCGCAAATGTCCGCCGCCGCCCTCTGCAACGCCGTCAAAAGCTATCCGTCCTGGTGCAGCCAGCTGTGCCGCGGCGGCTTCAAGCTCACACCGCAGAACCTCAGCTCCCCGGCCATGCATGAACGCCTGCGCCAGCTGATGCTGCGCAACCCGGCGTATGCCGAAGAACTCCTTAAGCTGATCCGTCAACAGGAAGGACCCTGGGATGTCTGCCTGGAAATGATTGAACTGCTGGGAGCAACCTGGGTGCTCTCCAGCTGGCGAGATCTTTTTGACACCCTTTTCGACCCCAGGCCATTCGTCCTGGCCATGTCCTTCGCTGACCTGTATGACCCAGACCTGTCGCGCCTGGCCCATAGACTCCTGCGTTGCCCGTCCCTGTGGCGGGAGAAGACGCTGCACGACCCGCTCTGCGACCTCTGGCTTGACTTCGCCGAGGCGGTCCTCCCCCCCGCCAAAACACCGCCCGCCAATCAGCCCGCCGCCCCGCCGCCGGCCGATGCCGCCGCGGCCACCAACGGAGAGGCCGCCCAGCTGGCCAAACTCAAAACCCAGAACCAGGAACTGAAAAACCAGAACCACAAGCTGGCCGAAGATCTGAACCGCGAACGCGACCGGAATCATCAACTCGACCACCAGTACCGCGAACAAAGGCACCTGCGCGAAGAAGACGCCAAGGCCGCGGAACAGGAACACCAGGCCGTCATCAACCGGCACCAGCTGGAACTCGCCCAACGGGACCTGGATTTCCAGGACCGCCTGGAACAGGAAAAACAAGCCTTCAAACTGCATTTCCTCGGCCTGACCCCACAACGACAGGAACAGGCCAACCAGCTGCGACGGGAAGATGGCAGCCTGCTGGAACGCCTGGAAACCGCCATCGCGGAACAGCAGCAGCTCAATGAACAGCACGGCATCCGGTCCCTGCTTCTGGCCGAACAGGAACGACTGCAAAACGCCCTGCAGCGCGCCAACGCCCTGATCGAAGACGCCGTCACTGTCTCCGACGGCCTCCTGGCCCTGATGCCTGACCTGGAAAAACGCCTGCAGGCGATCAGCAAACAGCTCAAAGTCTCACAGCCGGCGCATCACCCTAGCCTCGGCCTGCCCATGCTGCTGACCGGCGTCATCAAGTCCGGCAATCCGGCTGAGCTGGCCGATGACGACATCACCCGCCTGCAGGACTTCATCAGCCAGGCCAGCCATCTGAACCTGATTTCCGAGGCCGACGCGGTCGGCCTCCGGCACACCCTCGCCACCCGGGCGCAGCAGAAGCACCTCCTGCAGCAGCCACCGCCGGCCTGGCCAAACCACCGGGGGCCGCAGGAAGTCTGGAACTTCATCCCCTTCCTGGCCGAAATGCCGCACATGACCATCGTCATCGACGGCTACAACGCCATCAAATGCTCAAAACACTGGGCCGCCATCGAACAGAAACACAGCCTCAACGACGCCAGGCATGACTTCCTCACCGCCTGCCAACGCAAAAAAAGCTACTTCCACGAATGGATGATCGTGTTTGACGGCAATGACCCGGTCCAGACCACCCGGGAGGAAACCCTGCCGGGCATGACCGTGGTCTTCGCCGCCAAAAAGCATGACGAACACAATGCCGACGACTTCATCGTCGAATACCTGAAGCAACGTCCCGAAGCCAGCAACCCCATCTGGCTGGTGACCGGAGACCAGGGCATCCGCCGACAGGCCGAGCCCTATTGCCGCGCCTTTGTCGCCGCCCCGGCCCTCGAAAAATTCCTGCAGCCGGCGCCATGAACACCGTGTTAGCCCAACTGCACCGACACCGTTTTCTCTGGCTGGCGCTGCTGCTCGTCAACAGCCAGCTGATCACCGTCTGGATGCGGCAGCCCTTCTTCACGCCGGACGGCAACTACGGCTACTACCTGCTGTCACTGCGCCATGCGATCACGCCCAGAGCCGTGGTCGGGACCGCCTACGAGCTGCTGCGGGAACACGGCCTGTCCTGGAAAGGCTTCTCGCTCCTCCAGGCCGCGTACGCCTTCCTGGCCTACAACCTCGCCACCGCCGGGGCCTACCGCCTGCTGCGCCAAGTGCCTGACCGGCGTTTTGCCGGACTGCTGGCGGCCTTCATCTTCTCCCTGCCGTCGACCTTCCATCACGCCAACATCAGGACGGCGTTTGACCTCTACCTGTCCTCCATGACCCTCCTGGCCATCCCCATGCTGCCGCACCTGTGGCTGCTGCCAGGCGTCATGGCCATCGTCGCCATCGCCCTGTTCACGCACGAAAACATGCTGTTCATGTACGTCCCGCTCCTGCTCGGAATCATCGTCTGGAAAGACGGCTTCCGCTCATTCCGGCCCTGGCTGAAAATCTCGGCCATCCTGCTCACGACCGCGGTCGCCTTCGGAGCAATCTGCTGGCATCGACAGAAGATTTCGACGGACGGCGAGGCCGCGCAACGCCTGGAACAGCACCTGCAGTCCCTGCCGGTTGACCCGCCGCCGCCGTCCAGCTCCGTCGTGCCGACTTTTCACATGACCTACCCGGAGCACATCCGGTCCGTCTGGGAGCACTTCTTCCGCGAGCAGTTCAGCCCGCAGCAGCTGGCCGTGAACATCCTGTCGCTTCTCATCATGGCGCCTGCGGCGATCATCCTGTTCCGGCTCTGGCGGCAAGTCCTTGGCCAGGTCCGCGACGACCCGGAACGGCGCCGCCGCCTGCTGCTGCTGCTGGCGTCATGCTTCGGCGCCGGTGCCCTTTTCTTCATCGCGCACGACTACATCCGCTGGGTCTCAGCCCTGTTCATCTGCCATCTCATCGCCCTGCTGGTCGTGCTCGCCGACCGCACGGCCGGCGTCGACCTCCGCCTGACCCGCCGACAGATCTGGGTCATGGCGGTCATTACCGCCTTTTACCTGACGGTCGCGCCGCCCTCCGGCATCGCCATCCCCACCGCCGACTTCCTGGCCTATCCCATCCACAAGCTCTGCCTGTGAACGGACGGCCTGAAACAAGGCCGCGCACCACACCGGCGGCCCCGGCCCCGGCGATGGCCAGGCCTGAAACCGAAGGCGTCACGGCTTCAACGCGGCGTCCTGCCGGTAGAACTCCAGCAGCCGCCCCAGGTTGACCTGGGCATAGGGCATGTCGCAGGCCGGCTTCTTCTGACCGGCATCGGAGAACCAGACGTCCAGCGTGACCGGCTTGAACACCGCGTTGTGCAGGTTGGACTTCATCGCCACCGGCCGCTTGATGATCTCAATCATCACCTCCGGCGTGATCGTTCCGAACTTCTCCTGCAGACGCTGCGACAGGACCTTGGCGCGGCCGGAGCCGGAAATCATGACCGTGTCTTCCGGCACGGTCGGCAGCTTCGGGTGCTGCTGGCCGGCCTCCAGAAGCTCCAGCTGGCCAGGCGTCGCATAGACGCCGACCAGGTCGCGGCCGCGGTCGCTGAGCACGTAGTAATACTCGCACGTGCGCGGCGTTTCCTGCAGGATGGCCACCGCCTCCCGGACAGTCCTGGCCCGTTCCATGATGTCACGCATCAGAAACGTCATGGGCATGCCATCCCAATCGCCTTCGCCGCCGCCGCCCATCTCGCCCATGGCCAGGCCGTGCTCGTTCATCGCCGTCACCGTCCCCAGAAAACCGGCGTAGCCGACCGACAGCCACGCATGACGCCCGGCCGGCAAAAAAACCTGCAGAACCGTGTACTTCTGCAGATTGACGTCGGACATGTAGTCCAGCACACGCGCATGCACGATCTCGCCGTCCGCCGAGGCCCGCCCGCGAACCGCTACCCCGCTGCAGTGAAACAGCTCCGGGAAAAAATTGGCGCAGAGGGCGTCGCGCTCGGTGATGCCAGCCGCCCGGCCCATGGCCAGGCATTCGTCCAGAAACCTCTCCGGCGTATGCGGCCGCGCCCGGGTGATGATCTCTTCCAGGCGGTCATAAAACCAGTCGCCCTTGGAAACGCAATACCCGGCCGCCACCAGCGACATGATCCGCGGCGAGACCTGCGGCACCAGCCACGACAGCAGCCGGCCGTGCGCCGCGCCCATCTGCTCCGGCGTCCCCGCCGTAAACAGCACGCGCTTGCCTTGGGTCATGCCCAGAAGACCATGCTCGTCCCGCGCCAAGACCCGGACCTCCTGGCCAACCAGGCCCTGGCTCGACAACATCACAACCAAAGTCAGCCATAACCACCACGTACGCATGGAAAACACCCTCCTTGCCT
>CAYOUR010000117.1:5720-13060 GCA_964407145.1 uncultured Lentisphaeraceae bacterium
CTCAGAAATTGACCCATTCGAGCAGACGGTCGAAAACCGCCGCGGTCATGCGCAGGACATCCTCCTGGTTGACCTCACGCACGGCCCGGCCGGCCGGCGGCGCAAACTCCGCCTCCGGCGTCGCCGCATCCAGGCGCCAGTCGGAGATGGTCAGCGTGCCCTGGACGCCGCCCACCGAAAAAAAGCCGCTCTTCGGCGCGCCGTCAGCGCCAAACACCAGATTGACCCGACCATAGAAATCCGGGTGGGGAATGTCAACCGCGACGCGGGTCATGCCCTCGCTGGTCGGCGTAACTGAGACCCGGGCATAGGAGGTGATCATCTCCGGCGCCATGGCGACGCTGGCCAGCACGCCGGTCGCCATCTGATATTTCAACAGTTGCTCCGGAGTCATGAACGCACTGCAGCGCCGCCCGTCGGCGGCCTGCTGCGAACCGACAAACAGCGACTCCTTGGCGCCGGCAATCCACGGATGTTCGCCCTGCCCGAAAACCGCCTGGCCGAGCTTGGGAACGTTTCCGGACAGCACATACCTTCCGTTCGTGCCGCGTTTCAGCTGCAGATCGGCCTTGTGACTGCTGCCCTGGTGGTCGACGGCCAGGCTGACGCCCAGGTGATGGCCGCAGCCAGGCACCGGCACGCCGGCCAGCATCAGGCTCAATTCCCGCAGAAAACCGGCCAGCAGGCGCAGCCCGGCGGCCTCGGGGTTGCTGCCGTCCGTCGTGCCGGCCGGCTGCCATTCGGGCGGCCGGCGCACCGTGAAGAAATCCACCAGTTCGGCAAAGATGAAGGCCGACTGCGAAGCCACCGTGTAGTGGTTCACGCCAGGCAGCCAGGTGATCGTGCATCCCGCCGCCTCGCCCAGGGCGCGCGAGCATTCCGGCGGAATGACGTGGTCCTCGGACGCACAAATCATCCGCAGCCGGCCGGCACGGCTCAGACGCCGCAAGGCCTCGCCCTGCGACACCGGGTCCAGACGCGTCAATTCGGCCAGCGTCGCCTGCCTGGACGCCTCGTCCTGACCGTCCAGGAACTTCCGGAACGCGGCCGTCTCCCGCGATGGATGCCGGAAGATCTTTTCCAGGTTGCCGCCACCCATGAGCAGGAACGCCCGTTCAAGGCGCGGTTCAAAACCGCAGACCGTGGCGGACATGATGGCGCCCAGACTGCCGCCGCCGATGCCGACCTTGTCCGCCGCCACTTCCGGCCGCGAGGCAAGCACATCCACGGCCCGCCGGTTGTCCTGAACGGCCTGCTCCAGCGACCTGATGAACCGCTCGGGCGACTCCAGCATCTGCTTGCGGCCGCGGTTGTTGCCGCGCCGTTCATAGTAGGGCATCATGATGAACATCGCCACCACGCCGTTGTTGGCCAGCGTCGTGCACATCATCCGCTCCAAGTCGAAACCGCCGGCGAGTATGTGGTTGATCACCACCGCCGGATGCGACTTGGTCAACGGCAGGCCGTGCGGCAGGAAAAATTCGCCATGCACGGTATTGTTGCTGTCCAAATCGCTGACAACCGGCGACGGGTACGATAGGGCATACACCGTGTGCGTTTCGCGACGCTCAAGTTCACGCAGCTCATACTCAAACGGCGACTGGTTGAACGTCTCGGTCACGGCGGTTCTGATCACGCCGGCCTGACTCAGCAGAGCCCACGAACAAACCACCAGCAACACCATGGCCTTTTGCCCTGCACCCAGCATGCCCGTACCTCCTTTTGACCATGAATAAAATCAGTGCCCGTGTGTATCCATCGGTGTCCATCGGTGGTTCTATGGATCGTCAGCGGCCGCCGATGACGGCGTTCCTGATGCGGATATGCGGCCCGCCTTCGGTCACGGGCAACGGCGCCTGGCCGCCCTTGCCGCAGCCGCCGCCGGTTTCGTTGATCGTGAAATCGTCGGCAATGCCGTCAATGGCATGCAGCGTGTCAAACACATTGCCGGTCAGCACCACGTCACGCAGCAGCTCACAGACCTGGCCTTTGCGGATGCGATACCCGTAGGCGGCTGAGAACGTAAACATCTCCATCATGGTCTGTCCACCCTTCATGCCGCAGGCGTAGATGCCGTCGTCAACCCCGGCAAACAGCTCGTCACGGGTCAGATCGCCCGGTTCAATGAATGTATTGGTCATGCGGACAATCGGCGAGTAGCCACCGCTGATGGCGCGGGCGTTGCCAGTCGGCCGGGCGCCCATCTTGCCGGCCGTCTCCAGGGAATGCAGGTGCCCGGCCAAAACGCCATTCCTGATCAGCTCGGTGCGCTGGGTGGGCGTGCCCTCGTCATCCACCGGATGCGTACCCTGCAGGCGGCCCCGCGTACCGTCATCCGTGATGTTCAAATTCTTGACCCCCATCTCCCGGCCGATCGTCATCAATTCCCGCATCTGCTGGTTTTCATACAGGAAGTCCGCTTCGCTCAAATGACCGAAGGCCTCGTGCGCAAAAACACCGGTCAAATCCGGCCGCAGCACCACCGTAAAACGCCCCCCCGGACACTGCGGCGCCTTCAAAAGGTCGACCGAGCGCTGCGCGACGTCACGCGCCAGCTCTTCACGCCCGAACACGACGCCGTAGTCCGTCGCGGAGGCGACGCTTTCATGCGCCCTCTGCACCACCCCGCCGGAACGCGCGCCGGCTGACAGCGCCAGCACGACCCGCGGCCGTTCATCCAGGAAAAAGGCGCCGCGCGTGGAAGCAAAACAGACCGTCCGAAAAACGTCCGCATAACTGACCTGCGAGGTCTCGACTCCAGGCACCGACTGGCGCAAAATCTCATTGTAATGCTGGACCAGGGCGACCTTGTCCTGAATCGACACGCCCCGGAAGTCCTGCTTCAGGACCGCGCGGTATTCCCGGTCCACGACCGGGACATCCTCGGCCAGGACGGTTTTCTCGCGACCGACCAGCGCCGCCGCGGCACAGGCGTCGGACACCTTCTCCGCCAGATCGTCGAGGGTATCAAACGAACAGACCCCCCAGCCGCCATGATGGCAGGCGCGGACTATGCCACCGGTGCGGCGGCCGGTGCTCGCATTTTCCTGCTCGGCGCCGCGAAAGGCAAAGGACGTCGCATCAGACTGTTCAAAACGAATTTCGGCGTAGTCCGCCCGGGCGTGTTTCAAGGCATCCAACAAACGCTGCTTCATGACTGGTCCTGTTCCAAGGCTCTGCTCTGACTCGCCGGCGGCCATCACCCCCGGCGCGCGACGCGACAAGACGACTAATGTAGCGCGACCTGCGCCTTCTTACAACAATTCCATGATGACATCGTCATTAAAAAGCAACCCCTGGCGGGTCGGCCAGGCGCCCAGCGGATTCGACGCCACCAGCCCCCGGCGCTCCAGGCGGTCCAACGCCGCGCCGCGCAGACGGCCGGCGTCATAACCGGTGCGCCGCCGGAAATCCGCCCACTGCCAGCCATCGGTCAAGCGCATGCCAAAGGCCAGTATCTCCGCCGCCTGTTCCGCCGGCGGGAGGACTTCCCGCCTGGGCGGACGGCCCTGCAACCACTCGCCCAAATCGGCTCGATTGGCCGAACGCCCGACGCCGTCAAAGGACGCCGCCGCCGGACCACAGCCGAGGTAGCTCCCGCCACGCCAGACCTCGAGGTTGTGCCGACAGGCCTCGCCGGCCAGCGCAAAGTTGGAAATCTCATAGCGCCGGAAGCCGACGCCGCCCAGAATCGCTTCAGCCGCGTCCCACATCGCCAAAAAGTCATCCTCCGAGGGCGCCAGGTTCTGTCCGGCCAGCCGCGTCCCTTCCTCAATGGTCAACGCGTAGGTCGACACATGCGTCGGCGCCAGGGCCAAGGCCTGGCGCAGGTCGGCTTCCCAGTCCGCCAGAGTCTGGCCGGGAATGGCATAGATGAAATCGAGGTTGCACCGCCTGATGCCATGCCGACGAGCCGCGTCCAGCAGCTCACCCAAACGCTCCGGACTGCCGCGCCGACCAATCATCTGCCGCAGACGCGGCGAAAAACTCTGGACACCAAAACTGAGGCGGTTGACGCCATACGCGGCCAGCAGTGCAATTTTCTCCTCGTCCAGCGATTCAGGATTGGCCTCCACCGTCCATTCACAATCCGGGGCGAGGGGGAAGGCGTCCGTAATCAGCTCGGCGAGCCGTTTCAATTCGGGTGCGGTCAGGGCGCTGGGCGTGCCGCCGCCGACAAAGACCGACTGCAGGAGCGCGCAGTTCCGGGCGCCCTGCCGCAGCTCCTGCTCAAGCCGTTCGAAGTAGGACCGCCGCCCGTCCAACGAGGACGCACCCAGCGAATAGAAGGCGCAATAGGAGCATTTCCCCCGGCAAAAGGGTACGTGCACATACAAGGATTGATACGCGCCGGAAACCATGGCCAGAATAAATCTCCGCCCTTGCTTGAGACCGTCCAATTGCCTGAACCACCGATGCACACCGATGCACACCGATGTTTTTTTCCGACCTTTTGCTCGAACGGCGCCGGCCTCAGGCGCGGCATTCGTGGCAGGAGCACGTCCCCGCGCCATGCCCGCCGGGAATGCCCAGGGCGCCGCGGCATTCGGCCAGCCGTTCCCGGCGCAAAGTCACCGTAAAGCACTGCGGGTCGCGGTGCGGAGCCACGGCGATCGGCAGGCCCCAGGGGTCGTAGACCGCGGAATGGCCGTACAGCTCCAGGCCAGTCACCTGGTTGACGCCGCCCTGTCCCACACCGGCCACCCACGTCAGGTTTTCAATGGCGCGGGCACGCAGCAGCACTTCCCAGTGTGCCTGGCCGGTCCAGGCCGTGAAGGCGGCCGTGCAGACCAGCAGGTCGCAAGGCCGGCACGCCGCAAAGACCTCCGGGAAACGCAGGTCAAAGCAGATGGTCAGGCCGATCCGCCAGCCATGGCTGACAAAGGTGACCGCGTCATGACCCGGCCGGAACAGCGCCGGCTCGAAAATCGCCTCGGGATGCTTGCCCTGCAGCGTAAACAGGCGCCGCTTGTCATACCGGGCCAGAACCGCCCCGTCAGCATCAATCGCATACGACCGGTTGACCAGGCCGTCGTCAACCGCGACCGGCACCCCGCCAAATACGGCGGCCAGACCGGCGCCCCGGCACAAGCCGGCCAGGACCTCGCACCACTCCTGGTCCGGACGGGACGCCGACCGCGTCGCCGTCATGCCGGCCAGGCAAAACACATATTCCGGGAAAAGAGCCAGGTCGGCCCCCTCGGAACGCACTTGGCCGAGACGGTCACGCACCATGGCGATGTTGGCAGCCACGTCCGGTCCCGAACATGTCTGCACCAACCCCA
The DNA here is from genome assembly GCA_964407145.1 of uncultured Lentisphaeraceae bacterium. GTDB lineage: Bacteria > Verrucomicrobiota > Lentisphaeria > Oligosphaerales > Oligosphaeraceae > JAAZKI01. Next base: position 11,006 of record CAYOUR010000117.1, read on the forward strand.
AACGCAGATCGCCAGCTGTCGGCGACGCCTTTGTCATGTCGTCTCACTTTCCCGTTTCCGGATGAATGACCGCCTCCAGCACGCCAGCCGCGTTTCGCGTCGCCGTGAAGCTGTCAGCATAGTCGATATATTCCTGGACGGTCATCTTGCCGTCGCGGCGGGCCGCGACCTTCCGACCAGTTTCCGCCTGGCCGTAAAGCAGATCGACCACCATCAGGGCGGCGAGCTTGGCATTGCCCAGATACAGCTTGACCGGGTCGTCAACCGTGAAGTCAATGCCGTGGCCCGTGCCCTTCATGCCGGGCGCCGCGCCATGGATGGCCGGCATGATGTAGCCGACGTCGCCCATGTCAGTGGAACCCATGCTGAAACCGCGACCCACCGGCTTGTCCCAGCCGGGGTCGATCTTCTTCACGGCAGCCTTGTACAGGTCAAACAGCGCCTCGTCGTCCGCCAGGGGCATGTAGCCGCACACGGTCCGAATCTCCACCTCCGCGCCGACCGCCACCGCCGCACCGGCCATCACCTTGTCAAACTGCGCCGAGACGACCTTGATCTCCTCCATCTTGTCCGCCAGAATCATGTATTCCATCTTGCAGGAATCGGGGATGATGTTGACCACGTCGCCGCCGCCGGTCATGATGCCGTGCACCCGGATGGTCCGGTTGCGGGAAAAGGTCTCCCGAATCATGCCGAGGGCGTTGACCGCCAGGGTGGCCGCATGAAACGCGTTGACGCCGTTACCCGGTCCGGCGGCATGGCAGCTGCGCCCCCGGAATTTGACCGTCTTCATGACGAAGCCATTGTGATCGTTGACCCCATAGCCCTTGGTGGTGGCATGATGCATGATCGCGATGTCGACGCCGTCAAACGCGCCGCGCCGAATCAGCTCGCTCTTGCCGCCCAAAGCCTGAATCTTGCCCTCGGCCATCATCTGCAGACGATGTTCGAACTCAATGCACTCCTCGGCCGGTGTACCGATGAAACTGACCCGGCCAGCCAAAGACGCCATCGCCCCCGACTCCACCAGCCCGAAGGCCACACCCAACAGCGCCGTGATGTGAGCCTGATGACCGCAGGCATGCACCGCGCCCGTGGATGAATCGCACTCCGGATGCGTGGGCAACAGCAAAGCGTCCAATTCGCCCAGAACCGCCACGGTCGGACCGGGTGATGACCCGGCCAAATCCGCCCGGAAACCGGTCAGCGCCAGCTTCTCCTGCACCGACAACCCCAGAGAACGCAGCGTCGCCACCGCCTTCGCCGAAGTCTTGTACTCCCGAAAACCGGCCTCCGGATTCTTCCAGAAAAACTCCCCCAACGCCAGAATGTCGTCCCGGCGGGCGTCAATCGCCTTGAGCACCGCTGCCTTCACCGTGTCAATCTTTTTCATATGGCCTCCAATGCCGGCGCCCCAGGCCATGGACGCCGAAGGGGGATTCTCATCCGGCCCGGCACTCCTGACGCCGGGCCAGGACCGGGATGGCACTGACTATGCCTGACAGGGACACCGGCGCCAGCCCGGCGCCGACGACCAGCCGTCACCTGGAACACTCACAGCCAGTGCCGGAAATTACACAGCCGATGGAAGGTAATCCGGTTGGAATCGTGGAAGTTATGGGCGCCGCGCCAGGCCATCCTGGTCACAAAGATGATGTCCTCGTCACCGTCAAAACGCCATTCGACATATTGGAAGCCAGTCAAGCGGGCGGAATCCTGCGGCACCAGGCCGGATTCGTCCCGCAGCACCTCCTTGACGATTTCCCAGTGGCGCAGGTCGGTCGACTTGGCCAGGGACAACACGTTCCGGCAGCCGCTCAGAAAAGGCGCCTTGAGCAGCGGCGCGTTGACCAGGCTCAGATAATAGCCGGTCCGACCGTCCCGCCGAATCACGAATTTCGTATGCCCGCCAGGCATCTCAATGAAACCGCGCCGTGGATCAAACGAAATCTCGTTGCCGTCGTCCGACACCCGGACCATGGCGGCGACATCGCTGCGCGGCGTCGTATGGACGCGCAGGACGTTCCAGATCTGGCCTTCCGGGTCCAGACAGAC
>CAYOUR010000118.1:0-12868 GCA_964407145.1 uncultured Lentisphaeraceae bacterium
GCCCGAAGGGCGAGGGAACCCGTGGTAGAACCCCCACCACCTCCGCGCCCGAAGGGCGCCACTTGAAAACGCCGGTTTCCACAGACAGTGGCAGGAAGCGTCCATCACCTCATTTCGCCCACTGACCATAATGACCAATGAATGACCGACTACAACGCCGGTAATCGCTCATGGCTTCAAAATGGCAGGCAAGCCAAAATCTGCCCACGAACCAGACGAAGGCACATCACAGCCGCCTCACTTGTCAAGCGCGGAAAGCCTGGCCTTGGCAGCCGGCCCGGGAAACGACTTGCCGTTCTCCCAATTGCGGATGGTCTGCGTGCAAGAGCCGACTTTTTTCGCAAAGGCATTCAGACTGAGGCCCAGCCGTTGCCGGAGACGGGCGATGGCCAGCGGCGTCCAGGATTTCACCTTGGTTTTCGCTGGCACGGCCTTGCTGCGGCGCGACCGCGAGACCACCGCCGGGGGCGGTGAAGCCTCGGCGCCCCGGGACGCCTCCGCCGCCAAGCGATCAAGTCCTTCAGTAACGGCACGGGAAATCGTAACTCTGCCTTTTTCCAGCAAGCACACCGTTGTGGCGCTGACCTGGAGCTTCTGGCCAAACCGCACCTGCGACAGGCCAAGACGCTGGCGCAACTCCAAAATGCCCTTCGCCGTCCACGGATTCTTCTGAATGGCAAGACGACTCACTGCTTGAGAGACATCAGACACAGTTGAAACCGGGGCCGACCAGCTCGGCGACGGCGACGAAGGAGACTCCAGCGTCTTCGCGAGCTTGTCCAGAACCTCCCGGTGAAATGGCGTGATATTGGCGAAGCCTCGCTCCATGAGGCTGACCTTCATCTGATTCGTTAAAAAATGCCAGGCCAGTTTGGATTGACTCATGTTCAGACGGCTGCGAAGCTCACGCATGGCCGCGGGCGTCCACCGGGAAGGAGCCGGCGGCGGCGCGGTGGGAGCCGACACGGCCGGCGCTAACGGCGCGGCGGAAGTGGACGCCGGCCGCGCGGCGCTCGGGGCGATTTTTTCCAGGGCCGCGCGGGCGCTTGGCGAGAGTTTGGCGCGACCGCCTTCCAGGGCACTGACCACTGCCGCGCTGACACCCATCAGCCGGCCAAGCTCCGCTTGGGTCATCATGATGCTTTTGCGCATGGCGCGCAAAGCCGCCGGCGTCCATTCCCGCGGCGCACTGACCGGGGCGTCGACCACCGCCGCCGCCCCGGAGGCAGCGTCGGCGCCAGCAGGGGGCTTAATGTCAGGCAGGTCATCGAACTCGACCCCGAACACGCCGGCAAGGTCTCCCGTGCCGATTTCGGAGCTCGTTCCGGCCGTCAGGGAATCGACCATGCCGCCGCCGATCAACTCGTTTTCATCCAGGCCACGCAGCGTAAAAAACAGCTTCGGGTTCTCGTCCAGGCGGGCGCCGATGCCGTACAGGACTGCGGCCAGGTGCTTGCACAGCCCGGCAATGTCCGGGCAGGAACAAGTCATCGTCATTTCCCGGGGGGCCGGGAAAAGCCCCTGCGACTGACTGCAGAACTCCGAAAGAATCTCGGGCGGCAGCCGTCCCTGAATCAGTGACATCAGCGAGGAAATCCTGCCGACGCATTTTTTCTTGAGTGCTTCCCAGCGTTCCGGTGCCAGGGGTTTGATGTCAATGGTGATCTCATAGGGACGAGGGCGGCTGCCGGTAACCAGCGCCGTCACCTTCCCGAGGGCAATCTTGAGGTCTATCACCGAGCCGCAGCGAAGATAGGAGCGGCCACGGGGCAGCCGGTTGATGTAGTCTTGATAAGACTCCACGTTCTGGCACCAGGCCTTGCCCCAGAACGTCTTGGCAATGGCCCGCCCAGCGACCCGCACCGGCTCCAAATCCTGATCATCCAAGTCCTGCGCCATCCTGGCATTGCGCTGTTTCTTCTGGGCGACGGATACATACGGCGGATAGTACCAATCGTGGTAACGGCTCATTGCAAGTCTCCCATGGCGTTGATATCCAGTTGCACCAGACTGAGCAATTCGTCGGTGTTCATTTCCGTCAGGGCCTTCTCGGCCCCGCCCTTCAGCATCTCGTCCGCCAAATTCTGCTTCGACATGATCAGCTCGTCAATCTTCTCCTCCAGCGTCCCTTTGCAGATGAATTTATGCACCAGGACATTGCGTTTCTGGCCAATGCGGAAGGCGCGGTCGCTGGCCTGGTTCTCGACGGCCGGGTTCCACCAGCGATCAAAGTGAATGACGTGATTGGCCGCCGTCAAATTGAGCCCGGTACCGGCGGCCTTGAGCGACAACACGAAAAACGGCGGCCCGTCATCGGCCTGGAAGGCCTGGACGAGCCGGGGCCGCTCCTTCACCGGCGTGGCGCCATGCAGGATCAGGCCGTCGCGCCCGAAGCATTGGCGAAGATAGTCGTGCAAGGGGCCGGTCATCTCCCGGAATTGCGTGAACACCAACAGCCGCTCCTGCCGCGAAGCGATTGACTCAACCAGCTCAGACAGACGCAGGAACTTCCCGGCCTGCTGCGGCGCATAATCGCCGTTGCCCAGATACTGGGCCGGATGATTGCAAATCTGCTTGAAACGCATCAGGAAGCCCAGGACCACATCCTCAGCCTCCTCAAGCGCCTGCTGCAGGCTTTCGACGGTCTTGGCATAAAGCGCCGCCTGCGGACGACTGAGGCTGCAATAGACCTTCAGCTCGGTCTTGTCCGGCAAATCGGCAATAATCGTTTTGTCGGTCTTGAGGCGGCGCAAGATGAACGGCTGGGTGAGCCTGCGCAACGGCGTGTAGTCATTCTCCAGACCCTTGGCCAAGGCCATGAAGGCCTTCAGGTTGCCAAGCAGGCCGGGATGGACAAAGTCAAACAGGCACCACAGATCCGTCAAGCGGTTTTCAATGGGCGTACCCGTCAACGCCAGCCGCCAGTCAGCCCGCAGATTGCGGACGGCGCGGCTCTGCTTGGAGGTCGGATTCTTGATCGCCTGCGCTTCGTCCGCGATGACGGCCGGAAAGGCCATGGCTGCCAGCTGTGGCAGGCGCGGCAGCATGCCATACGTGGTCAGCGCCAGATCACAATCCGCCAGGAAGTCTTCCGGGTGCTCCTCAAACACCGCGGCTTCCTCGCGCGTCAGGACGGACGGATGCAGGAGCTTCAGCCTCAAATCCGGGGTAAACCTGGCGCTTTCCTGGCGCCAGTTGTCCAGCAGCGTCGCGGGCACGACCAGCAGCGCCGGCAGGCGGTCCAGGCGTCCGGCCTGCTTCCACAGCTGAAGCATGGTCAGCACCTGCAGAGTCTTGCCCAGGCCCATGTCGTCGGCCAGGCATGTCCCCAGGCCCAACGCGCCGGCCTGCCACAGGAATTTAACGCCGTCACGCTGATACGGCCGCAAAATGGCGCCCAGTTCGCCAGGCAGTTCCGGCAGGGCGACAGCCTGCGGCTGACGCAGACCGGCAAGCAGCTTCTGCAATTCGCCGGTGGCCCGGACCTGGAAGCTGCCATCCTCGCCATCGTCGCCCGGCAATCGACGGCCAGGCTGGAATCCGGCCAGCAGACGCAAGCCCTCGGCCAGGGACAGGCCCGTTTTCCGGGCGATCTCCTCCGCCTCCTTCCACTCATCCAAGAGCGATGCGATCTTTTCCGGGTTTGCCTCGACCCACTCGCCGCGGATGCGGACCAGCCCGCCGTACGACTGCAGGAGCTCCTGAGCTTCCTCAGGCGTGAGTGGTTCGCCGTTCAGCGACAGATCGACGGAAAAATCCAGCAGGGTCTTGGCGCCCATCTGGATGGTCTTGGCGATGTCAAGAGACACGGACACCTGCGCTTTCGCGGGCGCCTGCTTCCAAAGATTGACGATGCGGACGACGATGTTCGCCTCTTCGAAATGCGGAATGTCCTGCAGAAAGAGGTATGCTTCCCGGCTCGTCCACGCCACCGGCTGAAAAATCCGGCGGCTTTCCAGCAATTCGCGGATAAGCGGGCTTTTCCGGGCCGCGTGCTCAATTGGCGCCAGCACGGCCGTCATGGCCGCCGGCGCATTGGCATACGCCTTCAGCGCCGTGGCCAGGGGCAGATGGCGCGGCTTGTCCCCCTCGGCGCGATAAATGAAGCTCGCCAGAAAGGCGAAGGGGCGCGTGCCAGAACTGTCGCCCTTGTTTTCAGCCAGGTGGAAACTGACCTTGCCGACATCCTTCCAGGCCGGGGAAAAACTGCGCACAAGCTCAGTGAAGGACCCCTTTGACGCCAGCAGGCGCTGTTGCAAGGCGTCTTCGAAGTCAAGATAAAAGCGCAGCAGCAACGTTGCGTCGAGGTACTCGCCGCCCAGCATCGGCGGCGCCGACAGCACGGCCGTGTCCAGCTCGCCGGGAGTCGGACGGGCCTGGCTGAAAAATTCCGTCAAGTCCTTGCTGGCCGGTTCGCCCAGGGCCGCGAGCTTGAGGACGTATTTACGGAAGAGCTTTTGGAAAAAGCCTTTTGCCGGCGCCTCATCGGGCATTTGTTGTTGCACCAAGGCGAGCAAACCGGGGCCGTTGCCGGCCAGAAAGACACCGGCCTCGTCCCGCAAAGCCCCTTGTGGCGTAATATGCAAATCCGTCGTCACTGCAGCTGTTCCGTGGCCTGTTGCACACCAACCGGGCCTTGCCCGGGTCGCGCGTTATCACTCAAACACGTTGTAATATAGCGCCGAAAGCCATACCATGCGTCCCAACGTGCTAAATAACCTTGGGTGCAGCGTAACCGGTCACCCAACTCATTGATCATTATGGCCAATAGGCGAAATGTGGTGCTAAGCGCTTGATTTCAGCCTGCCGCAGGTAGGACAGGCTTCAGCCTGCCGCAGGTAGGACAGGCTCATTTGCCAGGCATCATGCCAGGACGACGACACCATGCCATGGCTCAATGTTCAATGAGTGACCGATTACGGATGCAGTTGTTTCGGCCTGACCGGCTTGCCAGTCGTGCAACCGCTGATTACCTTAAAGCACCATCCCGCGCGTCGGCCGCGACGTTGCGGCCGGAACGCCATCCAGTTTCTCCGCCGCCCGGCGCCGCCCATGCCCGGGGTCTTTCCAGGAACAGATCACGCCATGAGCTTCACACAGCAGTTCGGGGTCATTTTCATCCGCCTCTTCGCCATCTGCCTGATGCTGGCCGCCGGCTACTACGCCCGCCGCCGCGACTTCCTCAACGACGACAGCACGCGGCGGATGTCAATGCTGGTCACCAACCTGCTGTATCCGGCGGCCATCTTCGCCTCACTGGTCGGCCAGTTCACGCTGAGGGGCATCTGCGCCGAATGGGTCATGCCGGCCGGAGCGTTTCTGATCATCGCCATCGGCTACTGCTGCGGACACCTGTTCGCGTTCTTCAGCCGCGGCAAGACGACCGCGACCCGGCAGATGTTCCACTTCCAGTGCTCCGTCACCAACTACGTGTTCCTGCCCCTGCCGCTCGTCATCGTCTTCTGGCCGGACACCGGCCTGGGAAAACTGGCCCTGTCCTCCATCGGCTCGGAAATCGGCGTGTGGACGATTGGCATCCTCGCCCTGACCGGGCTGTCCTTCCGCCTGGACGCCCTGAAAAAACTGCTCAGCGCGCCGATGCTGGCCATTCTGCTGTCGATCATCGTCCTGGCGGTCCGTGAGCTGTCGCCCTGGTCGGCGGCGGCGGGCGGCCTGCTGCGGGAAAGCTGGCAGGCCTTGCTCTCGGTCGGCGAGATGCTGGGCGGGGCGACCGTGCCGCTGGCCATGATCATCGCCGGCAGCCGCATGGCGACGCTGCAGGTCCACAACCTGAATCAGCCCCTGCAGTTCTGGCTCCTTTTCGTGCGCCTGCTCGCCATTCCGGCGGTCACGGTGCCCTTGCTTCTGTTCGCCCTGCCCCTGGAACCGGAGTCGCGCTTCATCCTCGTGCTGATCGCGGTCATGCCATGCTCCGTGGCCAGTGTCGCCCTGAGCGAAATCTACCGGGCGGACAGCGACTTTGCCGCGGCCTCCGTACTGCTTACGACGGTCGCCTGCATTGTGACCGTGCCCTTCTGGCTTGCCGCCCTCGGCTGACCAGCCGGCGGCATGATTCTTCCACCCGGCGCGACAGCCGACAACCACCACAGGAAAAACCACATGGCCAGCAACACACCTTGTCCCCTTCTGGCCGGCACGGGCCGGCGCGAAATCGGCACTCTCCTGCCGGGAAAGCTCCATGACCCGCTGCATGCCAGCGCCCTGGTGCTGCAAGGCGGCGATACGCGCGCCGCCATCATCGCCATGGACGCCGTCGCCATCGGCGGCATCTGTGACCTGAGCGACAGCTTCCTGCCACGGCTGCGCGAACGCCTGGAAACACGGCTGGCCATTCCCGCCCGGAATGTCCTGGTCAATGCCTCCCATACGCACACGGCCGGACCCATGCTGCGCGACGAGGCCGCCGTCCTGGAACAGACCGTCCAGGCCGTAGCCCAGGCCGCAAGCCAGTTGACACCCGTCGTCTTCGGCGCCGGCGCCGGCCGCGAAGAACGCCTGGTCGCCAACCGGACCCTGCGCCTGAAAAATGGCCGCGCCTGGACGATCCGGCACACCAACCCCAGCCCACCCGACGATGAGGTCGCCGGACTGGGGCCGGTCGACCCCGAAATCGGCGTCCTGCGCTTTGACCGCCTGGACGGCTCACCCCTGGCCGTCGTCTTCAACTACGCCTGCCATCCGCTCATCGGCGTCCCCGACGGCCGGGTGACGGCCGGATTCCCCGGATTTGCCTGCCGGACGATCGAGGACATCCTCGGCCCGGGCGTGCAGGCGATGTTCCTGCAGGGCGCCGGCGGGGACATCATCGAAATGCTCAACAAGGACTTCAGCGGCCCGCGCAGTTCCGAGCCCGTGGGCGTGGCTTTGGCGTTGAGCGCCATCCAGGCGTGGCGGCAGATCACGCCCGGGCCGGCTGGCCTCGCCATCGCCTCGACCGCGGTGCGTTTCCCGCGCCGGCAGGATATTCCGGAGCGGGTGGCGGAATTGCGCCAGGAGCAGCAGGAGCTGCTGAACTCCCTGCGCTACACCACCATGAACCTGAAGAGCTTCCTGCCAGCCTACCTTGCCTCGCAGCTCCATCGCGAGCATCCCTCGGCCGAATCCTGGCGCTATCTGCGGGAGCGCGACCTGGGCCTCAACGGCCTGACCGAACTCGACCGCGCCCAGCGCCGGAACCTGGACAAGTACCTCGCCAACGTGCGGGCCATGGAGAAGCTGGCCCGCATCCAGGACCGCATCGCGACCTATTTCCGGCACCAGGACATCAACGACCAGTCCGGCGAAACCAGCATCGAAGCGGAAATCATGGGCCTGCGCCTCGGCGACGCCGCACTCATCAGCTGCCCCGCCGAAGCCCTGACCGAAATCGGCCTGGCGGTAAAAAAACAGTCGCCCCTGCCCAAGACCTTCATGGCGGCCTATTCAAACGGCTACATGCACTACGGCGCCCCGGCCAGGGACTACCCGGCCGGCGGCTATGAAGTGACCGAGTGCTTCCTGGCCCCGGAATGGGAGCAAGTCTACCTCGATGCCGCCAAAAAGGTCCTCGCCACCCTCAACCGCCAGGACAAAGCTTGACAGCCCCCGCCCGAAAAGTTCTCCGCCGGTGAGAATTTGGCCTTTCCTGGTCTGCTGCGTTTCGACATGGAATGAACATCCGTGTCCATCCGTGTCCATCCGTGGTTCTTCCCTGTTTTCCGCTTGCTTTTCGGGAAAGAAACCATCACAGATTGAACGTCAGAAACGGCCCATGCAACGCATCGGGGGCGACGGCGTGGCACGCCTGCAGATGGCTGATGCCGTGGCGGATTTCGGCGACGGTCTTTTCCGGGTCGGGCGCGGCGATCATCTCCTCAAAGGAGTACCAGCCGTCGAATTGGCAGAGTTTGAGGGCGAACATCACCTCTTCATAGTCGATGGCGCCCTGGTCAAGAGGCCGTTTCTGCATGGCCACCGCGATTTTCCCCTCGGCAGTCGGCTCCTGGACAATGACGAGATTCTTGACGTGCAGGTAGGCCAGGAACGGCCCGAGCAGCTCGACCGCGCCGCGCGGGCGGACAAAGCCCTCCAGGAAGGTGTTGGCCGGGTCGTAGATCACGCCGCAATAAGCCGGGTCGAGGTCCTGCATCATGGCAGGCACCGCCATGGGGCTGGCGAAGGTCGAGGCCCGGTGCGTCTCCAGCACATACCGGAGGCCGAATTCCCGGCCGACGTCCATGAGCTTCACCAGGCCGTCGCGCGTCTTTTTCATCAGTTCGGGGAAGGTCTCCGGCTGGCGCAGTGATTCATCGAAGTTGTAGGCGTACCATGGATGCGCGACCCGCAGCATCTTGCCGCCGGCGCCGGCCACGGCCTCGCTCCAGCGCCGGATGTCATCCGTCGCCCAGAGCTTGCCGCCATTGATGAACGAGAGCACCTCCAGGCCGGCGTCACGGCTGGCGGCGGCCATTTCCCGGGCCTCGGCCGCGGCATTTTCCAGGGGGCCCAGGCCCCATTCGACGCCGTGCACGCCGGCGTCCAGGCAGACCTGGACCATTTCCCTGATGGACATGGCCTTGCGCAGGGCATTGGTATTGACGGCAAACTTCATGGCTTCTCCTTGTCGCTGCTGTTCGGATGAAAAGAACCTTTCGCGCCGGCTGGCGAAGGTGGTGTTTTGCCTGGTCATTCGGCCTTAACGCTCCAGCGCATCTCCGTATCCCAATCCTGGCCGGGCTGGAGAGTGACCCGCCGGTGGATCGGCTCGAAGGTCGGGCAGGCCATGGCCTGGCTGTCCCAGAACACCACGGCGTACAGGTCCCGGACCGGCAGGGAAGCCTGCAGCGGCCGGGCCCGCCATGGCGCCGAAAACACGACTTCGGCGGCGTCGACCCTGGTCATCTTGCCCATGTCGAAGGCCTTGGAAAGCAGGTTGTCCGCCTGAGCCTTGGCCATGACGAACATATGCCGGGCGAACTCGCGCCGGAACACCGCCGGCTGGGGACCCTGGAAGGCGGCCGTACCCGCGGCGCCGTTGCGCACTTCCAGGGCGGCAACCATGTTGTGATAGCGATGCGAGAATTCCACCGCCGCCGCACCGCCATTATGCACCCTGGTCTGGACGACAAAGGACGCCTCCGCGCCATCAACGGTGATGGTCTTCCGCAGTTCCAGGCCCGGCAGTTCACCGATGGCCGGCAGGCGCAAGGCGACGACGGCACGGCCGTCTTCCACCTCGGCTTTGACCAGCTGCATCGGGCCGGTCAGCATCTTGGCCGGATGCCAGAAGCCGTCCAGGGCCAGGCCCGAGGCCTCGTCCTGGCTGACGACCTCCACCCCATCGACTTCCCAGGAACGCACCCGACCGCCGCCGAGCACATCAAGCTCCAGGACCTGGCCGGGCGTGCGCACCTCCAGAACTTCGCGCCGCAACGCGGCTTTGTTCACCCGCGCCATCTCAATGCCATCCTTGGAAATGCGCTTCAGCGCCTGGAGGCTTTTTTGAAAATCAGCCAGGCCCAATTCCGGGCGTTCCGCGGCAAAGGCCTTCTCGATGCCGGGCAGGCGTTCGGCCTGCAACGCGGCCAAGGCGCCTGGACGCACGACCGCGGCATCGGCCATCTCCAGCCGCGCGCTGGACGGCTCCAGCAGAAAAAAGGCAAAACGCTGGGCTCCGACGTGGATGGTGACGCCGTCACGAAGCGCGACCGCCGAAAGCACGGGCGCACCCTGCGCCGGACCATAGGCGCGGCCCTGGAGCGGCTCCCGCAGGGTGTACCCGACGCCGTCGGCCAGGTCGGTGAACGACAGGCGCGCAAAGCATTCGCCGCGCTGCCAGTAGTTGGCGACGGCAATCAGCCGGCGCTCGCCCAGGCGGTATTCCCACGACTGCAGCATGGCTGCACCGGACCATTTTTCGGCGTCAATGCCGCCGCACGGCGCCTTCAGAAAGCGTGGCGAGGGCTGCGGATAGGGCGTCAGAGCTTCGAGCAGATGACCCTGCCCGGCCTGGCCGTCGAGCGTGAAGTCCTCAAAGGCCGCGATGGCGCGATTGGCCTCGGCAAGCGCCTGCCAGTAGCGGGCGTCATAGCCTTTGGGGAAGGCATACACCAGCTGACCGTCGTACTCGTTGATGAAATAGGTCAAAATGTCCATGGCCATGGACTCAGGCTCCGTGGTCCACAAATTCCCCTGCAGGCCATGCGGGAATCCCAACAGACGCGGACGCTTCTCCGCCGAAATCTGAGCGCGGAGGTAATCGACGGAATCACGCGTCAGGCAATGCGTCGAGAGATTGTAGCCACGCACGTAGTTGTATGGCTGCATGACAGTCTGCCAGGGATACGGCCCCCACGCATTAAGCAGCGGAATCTGGTCGGCATACGCCATGGTCGCATATTGCCGCAGGGAGGCCGACGTGTCCCAAAGCCGGGTGATGGACTTGATGTGGACCTCCGGCGCGAAATGCGCGTCCACGCCGACTTCCTGGCCCATCGCGTTGACGATTTCCTCGATAGTGACGATGAGCCGGGCATTCTGCCAGGCGCGGAAGGCGATCCACTGATCGCGGTGCTTTTCCATGACCGTATCCGGCCAGACTTCGGCCACCTGTGCCGGAGTCAGACCGGCATGTTGGGCAAAGTCCTCCTGGCAACGCGCACAAAAGCAGCCTTTGAAATCAAACATGAAAGGCTCCCAGTTGCACAGAAAGTGATCGGTGTCCCGATCCTCCACCAGGATTTTGCGCAGCGGCGCCACCAAATTGGCGCTGAAGTAGGGGTCTTCCTTTCGATAGATGACCGCCGGGCAGACGCCATTGCCGGCTCTGGTGCCGTCCTTATACTGGAACCGGACCTCCTCAGGCCGCGGCGGCTTGCCGATCATGCAGCCATTGACCAGCCAGCCGGAGGGCTGGTAATAACGAAGCACGCCCAGCTCGCGCAGGCGCTGCGACATGGCGCCAGGGACGATCATGGCGGCGTTGCAGCCGGTTTCGACATAGAACCGCGCGTAGCTGTCCAGCGGCGCGCCCTCGAAGTCGATGCAGTTGTCGGTGAAATGGACGCCGGTCTCGAAGCGTCGCGGCCGTTCACCGCGAATCGCCGGAATGACCGTGAAGGTCAAGGGCAGGCGTGGCGAGGCATACGCGTCATGGGTCAGCCAGTAGCTTCCCTGCCAGGCGTTCCCAGGCGCCGCGTCGGTCGCCAGCATCAGGGCCAGGGCGCCGAAGACATTGTAGCCCTTGGCCGTGATCGTGCCGCGGGTGGGGCCGGCGTCAATCGCATAGCGAACCAAATCGCCGACCGCTTCCTGGCTGACCAGCGTCAGACTACGATCAAGGCCGACCAGCCGAATCGCCCGAGGCACCTCAATGAATGCCGTGAGCTTGCCGATCTTGACCTCCGGCGTGTTGTTGAAGGCCAGCCGAAGAACGCCGGGCTGGCCCTGACTCAAGGCAAATTGATTGTCAAGAAAAGCCGAGGGAAAGGCGCGGATGGTGATATTCGTCTCCTCGGCCGTGCGACGGCCCAGACCGCCTGAAGCAATCTGGACGGAAAACCCACCGGGGTCGAAGTCCAGGGCCATCGCCACATTCATTCCGAGAACCAGAGCCATCAAACGAAAAAACAGGCTACGCATGTGTACGGCACTCCTTTTTGGGGGCTGCGAATCTGTGAACCTTGGTGAACATCAGTGGACATTAGTGAACTTCAGCAGACAATGCACGGTGGACGCCAATGGGCAGTGTCCCAATACTCCATTCGTCCCATTCGTCCCATCCCACCACATCTGTCGCGTTCGTCCCATCTGTCTAAAATCCCGCGGGATGAGACTGCAGGCTGGCAACTGGCGGCGGCGGCGCTCACTTGATTTTCTGGCCAAGGCCGTATTTCACTGGCGCCTGGTTGTAGAGTTGCAGGGCTTCGGCCTGCATGTCGCTCAGCTGGGTGACGCGTTCCTGGCCGCCCGGATGGGTTGACGTCCACTGCTCAATCAAGGACGGACTGCGGTCGCCACCGAACTTTTTCCAGAAAGTCACGGCCGCGGCGGGGTGGAATCCGGCCTTGGCCATCAGGATCAGGCCGATGGCGTCGGCTTCGTTTTCATGTTTCCGGCTGAACGGCAGCATGACCCCCAGCTGGGTGCCATAGCCATAGACCATTTCGGATATTTCCCCGCCGCCGGCATGCTTCAGACCCAAGTATCCCAGCTGCTGCATGGCGGCCCAGCTCATGCGCTCGCCGCCATGCCGGGCCAGCGCGTGCGCGATCTCATGCGCCACCACGGTCGCCAGTTCAGCGTCGTTGTCGATGAACTGGAAAATGCCGCTGTAGACGGCGACTTTGCCGCCCGGCAGGCAGAAGGCGTTCGCCGTCTCGCTTTCCAGGACCGTGAATTCCCACGCATAGTCATCCTTCTCCGCCACTTTCTGGATGGCCAGCCCGACCCGGCTCAGCGCGTCGACATACGTGCGGTTCTTCGACACGGGATACTCGGCCTTGTACTCCGAATACGCCGTCGCCCCGAGCTTCATCTCCTCGGCTTCGCTGTTCAACAACAGCTGCCGACGAGACGAAATCGGCACGGTCCGGCAGGAACACAACAACACGGCCGACACCAACAACAAAACCGACCAGTAGCTTTTGCCCATCTTCTATTACCTCCGCTCGAAAAAGTTGAACTGCAAACCGTCCTCATGCCGCCCTGGCCGTCATGCCGGCCGTCCCCACGGCGAATCAATGCCAGCAATAAAATGCGCCGCCAACGCCGCTTTGCAAATTCGCGCGGCCGAATTGCCGTCCCAGCCGTAATCGGTCACCCATTGAGAATTGCGCCAAGGTATGGTGCCGTCGTTCTGGCATGATGC
>CAYOUR010000119.1:0-12738 GCA_964407145.1 uncultured Lentisphaeraceae bacterium
GTCCAGCCTCATTTGCCGGGCATCATGCCAGGACGACGGCACCATACCATGGCGCAATTCTCAATGGGTGACCGGTTACGACAGTGGACAGTGGACAGTCAACATCAGTGGACGCTAATGGACGTTAGTGGACAGCGGACAGCGGACAGCGGGTGCGAAGGGGCATTGGACGAAGGGTCGGAAAGTGAATGTGTGGTGGAAAGGGGAGTATGGGATGTTCGTTCCTGGGTGGGCGTCATTCCCAGTCCTACAGCTCTATTCCTAATACGTTTTCCCCTCCTATTGCATCGTGTCGTTGCGGCGGTCACAGTTCGGTGACCAGGTCAGTCACCGGCTGGGGCAGGAAGTAGGAGCGCGTCAGCGCTTCGGCGTATTTGACGCCGATCTTGCTGCCGTGGAAACGCGCGCGTGTTTCGAGGCGTTCCAATTCGGCGCCCAGGTGCTCCTGGCCGGTCTGGAAGGCGCTCCAGGCGTCGAGCTTGGCCTGGAAGGTGTCGGAGACATCGACGATGTGCGTCGGTTCCGGCATGGTTTGCAGCACTTCAAAATGGTACATGGCCCGGGCAGCGTGGGGGCGGCCCAAATCGGCGCTGCATTCCCAGCCGGCCTGGAACCAGGTATCGCAGGTCATTCTGGCCATGGCCCGGTGTTGGAAGTACTCCAGCCAGTAATGCCCGAAAATCACTTCCGGCTGCACTCGCCGGATGGCCTGCATGCATAGCCGGTAGATGGCCTTGTTTTCGTTGACCTCGAAGTCCGACCAGTTGTGGCAGACAAAGTCGTCCACCCCCAGGATGCGATGCGCCGCCAGGGCCTCGGCATAGAATTTCTTGGTGCAGGTTTCTCGGTTTTCGAGGTGGGCGAAGCCTTCGTCGCCATTGCCGAAGCAGACGACGGCGACATGGCAGCCGGCCTGGGTGTATTTCTTGATGATGCCGCCAATGGCCAGGACCGAGTCGTCGAGGTGGCCGGCCAGGACCAGGACGTTTTTTTGGGGTTTACTCATGGTAGCCGACTCCGACATAGTAGGACAAATTGGGTTGGGTGACATCCAGGCGGCCGAACTGCACGACGATTTCATGGCTGGAGCGGACGCGGAGCGCGTACTGGGTCAGCACGGGGATGACCGCTCCCCCGAGGTCTTCAGGGTGGTCGAGGCGCAGTGAGATGACGCGTTCGCCCGGAACCGTCATCCGGATGTCGCGGATCGGCGGCCGGTCGCTGAAATAGATGTCAAGGCGCACCGCCACCTGCTCCGGCAGCGTGTTGAAGAGCATCAGGGCCTCATGCGATTCCATCGCCCCGCTGCCGGTCTTGGCCGGCAGGTAGCCGTCGGCAAAAAACCAGTTCTTGGCGCCGTTCATGGTGGTCATATTCCTTTCTGCAGCAGTTCGCGGATGACCGGCGTGAGCGATTCGACGCCGTTTTCGGTGAAGACGAAGCCTTCCTCAATGCGATTGGAGCCATGAGGGTGGCCGAACAGGCTGATGTCGGAATTGACGCACATGCCGATTTCGAAGGGGTAGTCGGCGTTGGCATCGGGGTAGGGCGATTCGGCCTCGGCCAGGCCGATGCCATGCATGGGCGGATAGACGTCGTAGGCGGTCATGCCGGCTTCGGCGAACACGCGTTTGACGGCTTTGACCATGTCGCCGGCGCGCAGGCCGGGCTTCAGCATGTCGTATTGGACATTGGCGGCTTTCTGCAGCGTGCGCAGGAAGTCCTTCTGGGCGTCGCTGGCTTTCCCGGCGACGAAGGGGTATTCGACGGTGGCGACGTAGCCGGCGTACTGCACGGCCATGGCGGCCATGATCATGTCGCCGTCCGCGATGACTTTTTCCTCGGCGCGGCCGATGATGGTATCGGCGCGTTTGCCTGACCCGAAGACCATGAAGTTGATGTCCTCGGCGCCGGCGGCGCGGGCGGCGCCCTCGGCGGCGCCGGCGGCCTGGCGTTCGGTGTTGCCGGGCACGGCGGCGTTCATCAGCGCCTGGTAGCCCAGGCCGGCGATGCGTCCGGCTTCGCGCAGGCAGGCGATCTCCGCCGGCGACTTGATCAGGCGCAGTTTATGCAGGATGTCGTCCGCCGGTACGATGTCGATGTCCGGCGCGGCCTGGCGCAGCCGTTCGGACACGTATCCGGGCAGGTCGAAGGTGCCCACCAGGCCGAGTCGCCGGCCGCCGTGCAGAGTCTCGGGCAGAATCTCCTGGAAGGTCGAGAAGGTGGCCAGCGGATAGTCGATGGCATCCGGCACGGAGACGCAGGCGAAGTCGCGCACATTGCGGATGTCGTCCCAGACGCATTGCTCGCGGGCATACTTCTCGCCCTCTGGCGCCCCGGCGAAAATCGGCTGGCCGGTCCTGGGGATGAACAGCATGCCGCGTTCGAAGATCGGCCAGAAGTCGCAGACGTAGCGGAGGTTTTCCTTGCGGTACTCATCGCCGTAAACCATGAGACCGTCAAGCTGACGTTGAAACAGCATCGCCTGAATGCGTTCCAGGCGGACGTCAAATTCCGAGCGCGGGATTTTCATGGGAACTCCTTCGGGTGGAATGCCGGAGAGATGACGGCTGCCAGTAACCGGCAACCTCGGACAGACTTGTGACGGCGCTTCATGATACCATAGCACCTCCAAGGCGCAGCGCCATGCCCCGCAGCCGGAAAATTCCACTGGTTCCCGCGCCTGAATGATTCGTAGGCGCGTCCGCCGCGGGCCGTCTTTTTGGGCCGATTCGTGTCTGTCGGGTCAGTTTTTCGGGGAACTCCCCGTCGGTTTGCTTGTCTTTGGTAACGTCGTTGTCAAGGCGCCA
The DNA here is from genome assembly GCA_964407145.1 of uncultured Lentisphaeraceae bacterium. Lineage (GTDB taxonomy): Bacteria > Verrucomicrobiota > Lentisphaeria > Oligosphaerales > Oligosphaeraceae > JAAZKI01. The sequence goes on from CAYOUR010000119.1 coordinate 2,811, forward strand.
TGCCAGACCATCGCCCCGTAATCGGGCCGGGTTTTGCCGGTTGGCGCGCCGCCGTCCGCCTCCGCCTCCGCCACCGCCCAGTCAGTCAGCGTTTCTGCTTCATGGCTGACCATGGCAGGCGGCGGCCACGGAGGGCGCCAGGTGGGACAACCAGGCGCCCTGTTGCCGCCGGGCGCACGGCTGTATGATTGAATCTTGCATCATTGTCATTATTTGGTTCAAAGGGAGTGACGTGGCCGTGGATGTCAAACAGATTGGTGAACGAGTATCTCGGGAAAGCGCATTGCTGACGCGTGTCCGGGCGGAACTGGGCCGTGTGATTGTCGGGCAGGAAGCCCTGATTGACCGTCTGCTGCTGGCGCTGCTGTGCAACAACCACGTGTTGATCGAAGGCGTTCCCGGCTTGGCCAAGACGCTGACCGTCACCACGCTGGCCAAATGCCTGGACGCGACCTTCCACCGCATTCAGTTCACGCCGGACCTGCTCCCCGCCGACGTCGTCGGCACGCTCGTCTACAACCCGAAAACCGGCGATTTCACCACCAAGAAGGGCCCCATTTTCGCCCATGTGATTCTGGCCGACGAAATCAACCGCGCCCCGGCCAAGGTCCAGAGCGCGTTGCTCGAGGCGATGCAGGAACGCCAGGTGACGGTTGGTGACAGCACCTTCCCGCTGGACGACCCGTTCCTGGTGCTGGCAACGCAGAATCCCGTCGAGCAGGAGGGCACCTACCCCCTGCCGGAAGCCCAGGTCGACCGCTTCATGTTCAAGCTCAAGGTCGAATATCCCAGCAAGGTGGATGAATTGAAGATCATGCGGCGCATGGCCTCGAGCTCCCCGAAGGTGTCCGTCGAATCGGTCCTGAAGCCGGTCGACGTGCGCCGGCTCCGGGAATTGGCCGACGACATTTTCATGGACGAGAAGATCGAGGAGTACATCGTCAACCTGGTCGACGCGACGCGTCACCCGGGTGAATATGGCCTTGGCGAGCTGGGTGAGATGATCCGGTATGGCGGGTCGCCGCGGGCCACGATCTATCTGGCCATGGCGGCGCGCGGCCAGGCCCTGCTGGAGGGCCGCGGCTATGTGACGCCGCAGGACGTGAAGGCCGTGGCCATGGACGTGCTGCGCCATCGGGTCATCATCACCTATGAGGCCGAAGCCGAGGAAAAGTCTTCCGAGGATATCATCCGGGAACTGCTCAACACGGTCAAGGTGCCCTGAGGTTGCGTCGGCAACCGGCGGCCGCCTGGCCGTCAGGACGACCAGGGAAGACAGCTGTGAGAATGCCATGATCCCGAAAGAACTGTCCAAGAAAATCCGCTACATCCAGATCTACACCAGCCGGAAGGTCAATGACGTGCTCGCGGGCGAATACCAGAGCGCGTTCAAGGGCGCCGGCATGGAGTTTGACGAGGTGCGTGAGTATCAGCCGGGTGACGAAGTCAGGTCCATTGACTGGAACGTGACGGCGCGGCAAGGCCATCCCTATGTGAAGCGTTTTCATGAGGAGCGCGAACTGACCGTGATGTTCCTGGTCGACTTGTCGGCCTCCGGGCAGTTCGGCACGGCCGGCCAGCTGAAGAATGACCTGGCCGCTGAGCTGTGCGCGTTGCTGTCCTTCTCAGCCGTGAAAAGCAATGACAAGGTCGGGCTGATTCTGTTCACGGACCGGATCGAGCGGTTCATTCCGCCGGCCAAGGGCGTTTCGCACGCGTTGCGCATCATCCGTGAAGTGCTTGGATTCACGCCGTCCGGCGCCCGCACGGACATCCCCGGCGCGCTGGATTTCCTCGGTCGCGTCATCCGAAAACGCTGCGTGGTTTTTCTGGTGTCGGACTTCCAGGGCGAGGACTACCAGCGGCCCATGCGGGTGCTGAGCCGCCGTCATGATCTGATCGCGGTCAGTGTCTCGGACCCGCGCGAACTCCACCTCCCGGATGTCGGACTTCTGGAATTGGAGGACGCCGAGACCGGCGAAATCGTGCTGATCGACACCGGCAGCAGGGCCGTGCGCGAAAATTACGACCGTCTCGGCAATGACCAGCGTCGCGCACTGGCCACGGCATTCCGGGCCATGGATGTCGACCAGATTGAGCTGCTGACCGGTGAGAATTATGCCAAGAAGCTGGTGAATTTCTTCCGGCGCCGGGAGAAAGACCGCTGAGCCGCCTCACCCGTGCCAGGCCGCGGGTTGAATCCCGGCCGAGTCTGGCCGGCGGACCATACGCCACGAAAAGGAGCCAGTCGCCATGACCAACCAATTTGATTTTTCCCTGCCGCCGTCGTCCATTGGTGCGTCGGTCACACCGCGTCTTCGCGGGTCAGGCCTGTTTTTGCTGCTGCAGGCCGTGGCCATTGTCCTGCTGCTGGCAGTGCTGTTTCGGCCTGGCCGCGACCGTCCGGCGGATGGCGGTCCGGGGCTGGAGGTGGAGCGTCAGCTGGAGCTGGCGCAGCGTCTGGAGCGCCAGGGGCTGACCGACGCCGCGGTTGATGCCTGGCAGGAATACCTCCGGGTCAGTCAGCCAGACCCGGAGAAGGCCGCCAAGCTCTGGTATCGCATCGGTGTCATTCAGCAGGATGGCCGGCAGTACGAACAAGCCTTGGCCAGCTTCTACCGTTCCGAGACTCTGCAGGCCGTTGCGGTGTTGGCTCCCGAAATCAGCCGTCGGACCCAGGAATGCCTGGCAGCGTTGGGCAAGATGGCCGGCCTGCGCCGGAATTTGGAGGAACGCACCAGCACCACCCCTGCGGCGCCCCAGCCCGGCGATGAGGTCCTGGCCGAAGTCGGGGCCTGGAAGATCACCCGCGGCGATCTGGAACGAATGGCCGAACAGATGATCGACCTGCAAATCGCCGCCGCCGGAATGCCGGTCGAACAGGCCGCTGAACAAAAAAAGAGCATGCTGAAAAGTCTCGGCAACCCGGAAAATCTGCAGGGTCTGCTGGCGCAGGTCATTCAGGAGGAACTGCTGTATCGTGAAGCCCGTCAGCAGAAGTTGTATGAAGAGGCTGCTGTCAGAGATGAATTGCAGCATGCTGAGCGGAGCATCCTGGCCGGCGCGGTCATCCGGCGGCGTCTGCGGCAGATTGCTGTTTCCGACGATGACGTACGCGATTTTTTCACGGCCAATCCGGAACTGTTCCGCAAGCCGGCTGCCGTGCGTCTGGCGCACATCCAGGTGGCGGACGAGGAGCGCGCCAAGTCGGCCGTGGATTCCATCCGCGGTGGGACCTCGTTCGCCGATCTTGCCAAGACTATTTCCCTGGATGAATCGACCGCGGACAACAGCGGTGAAATCCGCGGCTGGCTGAGCCTTGACAGCGGGCCAGAAGACTACCGCGCCCTGGCCCGGGCTGTGCTGGGGCAACAGCCCTTGCCGGAAGCCGGCGCTTTGGCGGCGGCGCCGGTCCAGACCGGCAAGGGCTGGCACGTGGTCAAGGTCCTTGAGGTGCGTCCGCCAGCTGTGCCGGACCTCAAGGACGAAAAGGTCTTCGCGTCGGCCCGTGATCAGCTGCTGGCCAGAAAGCAGCGGGACGCGCAGACCGCGCTGTTCCAGGAACTGTCCGGCCGTCACCAGGTGATCTGGCACCGGGCCGCACCCGGCCTGCAGGCGACACCGCCAGCAGAAGTCCAGCCGGCAATGCCGACGGGGCAGCCGGTTCCGGTTCCAGGCGCAACGGAGTAAACAACGAAAACCACATGACCATGCCTGCTGCACGATACCTGCTGTTTTCCCGGCCGCGCCGGCGTCGTCGGCCCGACCGGTTCCGGCGGCCGTCGCTGCCACCGTCGCTGTGCTCGCTGCTCTTCGCGGTGGCGTTGCTGCTGGTGTCTGGCTGTCATCGGGATGGCGCCGACCAGGCGGAGGTGACCTCAACAGCCGACGGTACCGTCGAAAATCCGGCCCGGCCGGTGGAGCAGAAGGTCGACCGCGGGCCCTTGCAGGTGCGGTTGCATTTGGACCGGTCCCGGCTCGACCTCACGGAAACCGCCACGTTGCGCCTGGAGGCCGAGGCGCCGGAAGACTATGCTGTCGAGTTGCCCAAGTTCGACGAGGGCACCGGCCAGTTTATGAAACCCGATGTGCGCTTTGAAACTCCGCGCCTGACCGGGCAGGGAACCATGCTTTATGCGCGTGAATACGTCTTGGAACCGATGATTGCCGATGAACATGCCATTCTGCCGATGACATTCCGGTTCACCGCCAAAACAGCGGCGGCTGATGAGCCGATCAAGGTCCATGAAGTCGAGACCGAGAAAATCCCGATTGCAGTGACCATGCCATCCGAGGACGTCTGGAACAGTCTGGATATCGACGAAACGTCAGCCCTGGTTCCAGCCGAGCGCCTGGAACCGCCGCGTCGCGGTCGGGGCTGGTGGCTGTGGGGCGGCGGCGCAGCCCTGGTGGCCGCCGGCGCCTTTCTGTTCTGGAGCAGTCGCCGCCGTCGTCGGGCCGCCGATGCGCCGCCCACGCCGGCCCATGTCATCGCCCTCGAGGCCCTGCGCGAGCTGATCGCGGAAGACCTGGTCGGACGCGGCGAGCGGAAACTGTTCTACAATCGCGTTTCCGGCATCTTGCGGGACTATATTGAGAACCGTTTCCAGCTGCGGGCGCCGGAACAGACCACCGAGGAATTTCTCAACGGGCTGGGCACGGCCCGCGATGGACTGATCAAGGCCCATCAAGACCTGCTCGCCGATTTCCTCCGGCATTGCGACCTGGTCAAATTCGCCGCCCATCACCCGCGGGACCAGGAAGTGCAGGCGACTTTCGACGCCTGCCGAAAATTCATCACTGAAACAGCTGCTTTTCCAGCTGAGAGGCCTCTGACATGATTCGGAAACCGCTTCTAGCCTTTGCCTGTCTGTTCGTCACCGCCTGGATGGCGACTGCGGCCATACCACCACGCCCGGCGGAAAATTCCTTCATCTTCGACTATGCCGGCTTGCTGGACGCCGGCCAGGCGGAGCGGCTTCGCGCCTTGGGCAAGGCCCTGGAAGACGCCTCCGGCGCCCAAGTCGTGCTGGTGACCGTGGCCTCACTGGACGGAGCTGTGCTGGAAGACTACGCCCACGAGCTGTTCCAGGCCTGGGGAATCGGCGACCGCCAGAAAAACAACGGCGTGCTGCTCCTGGTTAACCAGGAAAGTGTGCTGGCGAACCGGTCCGGCCGCGTCCGCATTGAAGTCGGCTATGGTTTGGAAGGAGCGCTGCCTGACGGCAAGTGCGGCCGCATTCTGGATGAATTGGCCCTGCCGGCCTGGGAACAGAAAGAATACGGCAAGGGCATTTATGACGCCTACCTCGCCATTGGCCGCGCCGTCGCCGATGAATACCAGCTCGACATCAGGGCCGAGGCCCTCAAGCCACTGGCTGCGGCGCCGTCCTACCGGCAGATGAATGACAAGGCCATGGTCTTCGTGAAAATCCTGATTTTCATCTTTTTTGGACTGGTGATTTTCATGCAGTCGGTGCTCGGACGGCGCTACCCCTGGATGCGACCCGGCGGCTCCTACGGCGGCCGCGGCGGCTTCGGGGGGGGCGGCGGCTTCGGGGGCTTCGGCGGCGGCCGCTCGGGCGGCGGCGGCGCCAGCCGGTGAGGAGGAAGTGGGACCGTGGACCCGCGGCCCCGCGGACCCGTGGACCGTGGGCCGTGGACGCTAGTGGACTTTCATGGACGTTAACAGACGATGGACAAGTGGACGTTACGAGACGGTGGAGGAACGCCCCGTGGGGGCGACATATAGCAGCCCACAGGGCAGTGCCTTGGATGAGTGTATAGTGGACGTTGCAGGTTATGATGTCATTTCGTTTTGAGACTCCATGGGCCTTGTTGGTCCTGTTGATTCCGGCCGCGTTGTGGCTTTGGCGGCGCCGTCCTGGCCGCGGTCGTCGTGCGGCGGTGGCCTTTTCCTCGGTCGCCAATGCTTCGCGTGCGGGCCTGTCCTGGCGCCAGCGATTGCTCTGGCTGCCGGGAGCTGTGCGTTGTCTGGCCATCGCGGCCTTGACTTTGGCCTTGGCCCGGCCGCAGGCAGGTCGCGAGCTGGTCCAGGACGTCAGCCAGGGCATCGCCATTGAAATGGTCCTCGACCGTTCCGGGTCCATGCAGGCCGAACTGGAATACGAGGGCCGGACCCTGAACCGGCTCGATACGGCCAAGGAAGTGTTCCAGCGTTTCGTGTTCGGCCATGGCAAAGGCCTCCCGGGACGCCCCAACGACCTGGTCGGCATGATCGCTTTTGCCCGTTATGCCGATACCGTCTGCCCGTTGACCTTGAGCCATGGCGTGCTCAAGCCCTTTCTGGAATCGGTCCGGCTCGTCGACCGCCAGGACGAGGACGGCACCGCCATTGGCGACGCCGTCGCCCTGGCGGCCGCCCGACTGCGGACGGCCGAGGAAACCCTGGCCCGGCAAACCCGCAAGGACCAGGACCGCTACCAGATCAAAAGCAAAATCATCATCCTGCTCACCGACGGCGAGAACAACTGCGGCCGCCGCAGCGTCGAGGAGGCCGGCGAACTGGCCGCCGAGTGGGGCATCAAAGTCTACGCGATTGGCATTGGCGGGGGTGAGGCCTATCGGGTCATCCGCACTCCGCTGGGCAATTACCGCCAGGCCATACCCATGCCGCCGATGGACACGCGGCCGCTGGAGAACCTGGCCACCCAGACCGGCGGGCTGTTCCGCCTGGCCTCGGACGCGCAGTCCCTCCAGGCCGTCTACGAGGAGATCGACCGCCTGGAACGCAGTGAGGTGGAGTCCGTGCGCTATGTCAATTACAAAGAGTTGTACCAGCCATTCGCTCTGGCCGGTTTCGTGCTGCTGGCCCTGGCGCAGGTGCTGGCCTCAACCTGGTTCAGGAGAATACCATGAGTCCGATCTGGCAGTCTCTGCCCATGTTGCACCTGCTTTGGCTTTTGCCGGCGTTTGGGCTGCTGTTCGTCTACGCCGGCGCCGCCCGTCGGCGCGCCCTGCGACGGTTTGCGCAGACCGACATGCTGGCTCGTCTGCTGGCCCAGGTCAGCCCCGTTCGGCGGCGCTGGAAGCAGGGTCTTTGGCTGCTGGCGATGACCGGCCTGATTCTGGCCCTGGCCCGTCCCTGCTGGAATCCCGTGGCGCAGGAAGTGAAGCGTCAGGGCCGGGACGTCGTCTTTGTTCTGGACGTGTCCCGGAGCATGCTGGCCGACGACCTGAAGCCCAACCGTCTCGAACGCGCCAAGCTGGCCATCAGCGACTGCCTGGAAGTCCTGGAGGGTGACCGTGTCGGCCTGCTGGTGTTTGCCGGCACCGCCATGGTTCGCTGCCCTCTGACCATGGATTATGGTTTTTTCCGCATGATGCTCGCTGATGTCGACCCGGGCACGGTCTCCCGCGGCGGGACCAAGATCGGCGATGCTCTCCGCAAGGTGATGAGCGACCTGTTCGACGGCCAGTTCCGGCAGTACAAGGACGTGGTCCTGATTACGGATGGTGAAGACCAGGACACCTTCCCGGTTGAGGCGGCCCAGAAGCTCGGCGAAGAGGGCATTCGCCTGCTGGCCATCGGCCTGGGAGACGATGGTCAGGGCACGCCGATCATGGTGACCGACGAGCATGGCCAGAAGACCTTTTTGCAGGACCGCGGCGAAGTCGTGCGCAGCCGCCTGGACGCGGATACCCTGCGCGAAATGGTCGCCAAGACGCCGGGCGGCAAGTACCTGCCCGTGGGAACCGGCAACTTTGACCTGGGCGGTATCTACCGCAGCCTGATTGCGACCGCGGACAAGCGCGACCTGGAATCACAGACCATCGAACGCTATGAGGAGAAATACCAGGTGTTCCTCGGCCTGGCGCTGGCGCTGCTGCTGGTCGAGGGAGTCCTGGTTGAAAGGAAACGCCCGGCATGAAACCTCGATTCACTTTTGTGATGATTATCGCATTGACCATGGCGGCGTCTCTGGCCGTCAGTCCATGCCTCGGCCAGAATGCGAAAAAACTGTTGCGTCAAGGCAACGCCGCCCTGCGTGCCGAAGACTTCGACGCTGCTTTGGATGCCTATGGGCGGGCCGCCTTGGAAGCGCCGGAATCGCCTTATCTGGCTTTTAACGAGGGCATCGTCTGGTACAAGAAGGGCGATTTCGGCCAGGCCCGGGAGCATTTTGCCCGGGCTGTCGCCCGTGCGCGGTTGCTTCGCCGGCCGGACCGCGCCCTGGAGACGCGCGGTGAGTCGGGCCTCGGCAACAGCTGGTTCCGTGAGGGGCAGCGCCAGCAGGACAGCGACTTGAAGAAGGCCGCCGAAGCGTTTACCGAGAGCATCCATGCCTATGATCGCGTCTTGGCCATCGACCCGGAGAATCAGGATGCTTTGGGAAACCGGAAGTCGGCGCGATTGCTGCTGAAGAAAATTCTGGCTGAGCAGGCCGCCCGCCAGAAAGCCCAGCAGGAACAGCAAAAGCAACAGCAGGAACTGGCGCGGCGGCTGGCCGAACTGGCCGCCCGTCAGGAAGACGCCGCCAATCAGAGCCAAAGTACGGCAGAGAACGCTCAAACTCAGCCGATTGCACCCGAGAGACATGCCGAATTGCAGGGAAATCAGCGTGCCATCAGCCAGGACACGGACGAATTGTCCGGGCAGCTTCAGGCCATGATGCCGCCAGCGGCCAGTCCGGCCCCGGGCAGCCCGCCGCCTTCGTCGGCCTCGCCCGAAAATGAGCTCCTGGCGGACATGACGCAAGCACGCCAGGCGCAGCAGCAGGCGCAGGCATCGTTGGACCAGAATGACCCCGGACAGGCCGGGCCGCTCCAAAAACAAGCCGCCCAACACTTGCGCAATGCCCTTGATAAAATGAAACAGCAGCAAGACCAGCAGCCGGGACAGGAGCAGCAGCAGAAACCGGGCGACCAGCAGTCGGGCGACGAGCAGCCGGGCGACGAGCAGCTGGGCGAGGACGAGGAGCAGGAGCCGGGCGGCCAGCAGCAAGGTGAGGACGAGGAGCAGGGCCAGCAGTCAGCCCAGCCTGAGTCCACCGAAGGCCAGGATGACGATAAGCGGGAACAGCAAAGCGCCCGGGAGGCCGACGCCCAGGATGCCCAGGACATCCTTGACCAGGAGAAGACCGACAAGCGCCGCCGCCAGGGCAACTCCCAGCGCGGTTACCGCCCCGTGCCCAAAGACTGGTGAAATGGCCGCGCCAGTGCGTGCCGGGGCGAAATCCCGAACTGTCGATGAACCCGGCTGCACCCTGAACTTTTGGGCAGGAGGAAGTGTTATCGTCAGTCGCAGCCCATTGCCCTTGCGCGGGTAATGGGTGTCAAGCGTGATTGCGGCCGGAAAGCGTGTCCCGGCCGGGAGTCTGTATCATGTGAATGCGTTTTCGGCTGCTTCCGGATTCGCTGATACCAGCCCCGGCTGCCGGTCGGGCCTTATTCGGAAAATTCGATGTCGTTGTCGCGCAGCCATTCCTTCAGGGCTTCGCGAATGGCATTGTCCTGGTACTGATACCAGTCGTCGGTCTTGTTCAGGCGGTCGAGCAGCGCCCGAAAATTGCGGTAGGCGCCGCTGTGACGGAAGAAATCATGGACCAGGTCGCAATCTTCGGGCGAGAGGTGATCTTCCGCGAAATGCACCGGCAGTCGGCTGCCCAGGTCGAGCTCCCGTCTGTCCGGCAGCTGCACCCACCCCGGCTCAGAGCCGATGCGCTTCTTCGTGATCTGAATATCTTCATCATCCGTAAGACGTTCCATTTCCTCTGACAAATAGCCCGTTTCATTGGAGATGGTATTGATGTACAGCGTGAGATCGCTAATATCGCTCATTCCAAAGTCGGTGAAGAGGTCATAGACTTTTTCGAATTCTATCATGGTCGTTTCTCTTGGTTTGCCTTTTTGGGTAATGTGCGAAATCTTGTGATAGGAGCAGATATTTGGGTAATGTGCGAAATCT
>CAYOUR010000120.1:0-12734 GCA_964407145.1 uncultured Lentisphaeraceae bacterium
CGGTAGCCGCGGTTCTTGAGCAGCCGCGCCAGGCTGGCGGCGGTAATGCCCTTGCCCAGGCTGGAGATGACGCCGCCGGTGATGAAGATGAATTTGGTCATGGTCGTGCCAGAGGTCGGTGGTGGGGGGGCTTCAGGGGCGGATCAGCTGCCGGAAGGCCTGGAACAGGTACTGTGAGTCATGCGGTCCGGGGCCGGCCTCCGGATGGTATTGGACCGAGAACATGGGGGCCTGGCGGTGGCGGAGGCCCTCGATGGTGTTGTCATTGAGGTTGAGGTGGGTCACTTCCAGTTCCGGCGGGACGGTCTCGGGCACGACTGCGAAGTTGTGGTTCTGGCTGGTGATTTCGACCGTGTCCCGGAGCAGGTTCTTGACTGGATGGTTGCAGCCGTGGTGGCCGAATTTCAGGCGTGCGCACCTGGCGCCGCAGGCCAGGCCGAGCAGCTGGTGGCCGAGGCAGATGCCCATCAGCGGCACTTTGCCGATCAGCTGGCGGATGGCGGCGATGGCGCCGGTGAGGGCGGACGGGTCAGCCGGGCCGTTGGACAGGAAGACGCCGTCGGGCCGGCAGGCCAGGACTTCGCCGGCCGAGGTGCCGGCCGGGACGACCTGGACCCGCATGCCGGCCTGGGCCAGGCAGCGCAGGATGTTGAACTTGATGCCGAAGTCATAGGCGATGATGCGCAGGTCGCCGGTCACGTTCCACTGGTACCCGTCCGGATGCGTGACTTTGGCGGAGTAGTCCTGGCCGTCAAGCCCCTCCCAGGCGCGGGCCTTGGCGACCGCCTCGTCCGGGCACATGGGCTGGTCTTCGACATGCATCCAGGCCTTCTGGGTGCCGTGGTCGCGCAGGTGCAGGACCAGGCCGCGGGTATCCACCCCGGTGAGGGCCGGCACCCCGGAGCGGCGCAGCAGGCCGCCGAGGTCCTCGCGGGAGCGGTGGTTCGACGGCGCGTTCAGGGATTGCACGACGAGGCCGTTGAGAAAGAGCCCGCGCGATTCCATGTCCTCCTCGTTGCAGCCATAATTGCCGACTTCGGCCGTGGACAGGGTCACGAACTGGCCGGCATAGGACGGGTCGCTGATGATCTCCTGGTAGCCGGTCATGCCGGTGTTGAACACCGCTTCGCCGACGCGGTCCCGGGGGGCGCCGCAGGAGACACCGGGGAAGATGGCCCCGTCGGCCAGGGCGAGAAAATGTCTGGGTGTGGTCATGGTTGGCAGCCGTTGCAAAGTTGGGTGGGAAATGGCGGCGGGGGCCGGGGCGGCGGGGGCCGGCGGCGGCGCCGTCCGGGCATCAGTACGCCCGGCCGGAAATCCGGTCGGCGTAGTTGACCAGGGCGCGGTTGACGATGCGGTTGCCGCCGGGAGTGGGATAGTCGCCCGTGAAGTACCAGTCGCCGGTATGCCGGGGGCAGCAGGCGCGCAGGCTCTCGCAGGTCTGGTAGATGATGGCCAGCTCCGCCTTCAGTTCCGGCGGGCGCAGGCGGTCGCGGATGGCGGCCAGAAGCTCGGCCGCGGAAACGCTGTCATACAGGGCCCTGGCCCGGTTCTGCATCTGGTCGTCGGCCAGGTCCAGGTCCTGGCGCGCCTGGCTGACGGCTTCCTCGAACCGGTCCATCTGGCCGCGCGCGCGAAGCACGTCGAGCAGCGCCTCGAAGGCGACCAGTTCGCCGAAGCTGGCCATGTCAATGCCGTAGCAGTCCGGGTAGCAGATCGGCGGAGCCGAGGAGGCGACCACGATCTGGCGCGGGGAGAGGCGGTCGAGGATGGGCAGGATGGCGTTGCGCAGCGTGTTTCCGCGCACGATCGAGTCGTCGATGACGACGAGGTTGTCGGTCCCCGGGCGGATGATGCCGTAGGTGACGTCGTAGACATGGGGAAACAGGTCCCTGCGCTGTTCGGCGTCGGCGATGAAGGTCCGGAATTTGGCGTCTTTGACGGCGATCTGGGCGAATCTGACCTTGTGCCCCTGCCGGAGTTCGTCCAGTTCGTCCAGCATGCCGTGGAAGCTGATCTGGGCGGTGTTGGGGATGTAGGAGAACACGGTGTTGTCGTAATCGTGGCCGACGGCCTCCAGGACGTCCGGGACCAGGGCGCGTCCCAGGGCGCGGCGTTCCCGTTGGATGTCGGCGTCGCTGCCGCGGGAAAAATAGATGCGTTCGAAGACGCAGCGTCTCGGCGGCGCTTCCGGCAGGCAGCGTTCGATCTGCAGGTCGCCGTTTTTCGGGATGGCCAGGGCGTGGCCGGGCGGCAGTTCGTGCACCTCGGCGCTGGCCAGGTTGAAGGCGGTCTGGATGGCGGCGCGTTCCGAGGCGACGACGGCGATGTCGTCGTCAAAGTAATAGAAGGCCGGCCGGATGCCGGCGCGGTCGCGGACGGCGAAGGCCTCGCCGTTGCCGAGAGCGCCGCAAATGACAAAGCCGCCATCCCAGTCCGGGGCGGCGGCGTTGAGCATGCCGAACAGGTCGATGGCGTCATTGCCCTGCCGGGCCTGGGACTGTTTTTTGAGGGTGTGGACCAGCAGGGAGAGCAGGATGTCGCAGTCCTGGCGGCTTCGGGGGTGGTGGCCGGAGTCGACCAGCTGGTCGAACAGCGTCCTGGTGTTGGTCAGGTTGAAATTCCCGGCCAGAAGCAGCGTCTGGTTACGCCAGGAGGAGTCGGCCACCATCGGGTGGCAGGCCTGCAGATGGCGCTGGCCGTACGTGCCGTAGCGGACGTGCCCGAGGTAAAGCTCGGCGCAGAACGGCGAGCCCAGCGACCTGGCCGCGGTCGGTGCGGCCTGATGCTCCGGCCGGGCGGCCTCGATCTGCCGCGCTATCCGCTCGAAGACATCGGCCAGCGGCAGCGTCGAGCACGACTTCTCCAGCTGGTAGTACGGCAGGCCCGGGTCCACGTCAAAGCCGACGCAGGCAATGCCGGCGCCGTCCTGGCCGCGGTTGTGCTGCTTCTCCATCAGCAGGGTCATCTTCTGCAACCCGTAGTAGGGCGTGCCGTATTTCCGGGCATAGTACGGCAACGGGTGGCGCAGGCGGAGCAGGGCGACGCCGCATTCGTGTTTGAGTTCGTCGGACATGGCGGTCTTCCGGTTGCGGGACGGATGAAAGGGCGTGAGGGGGGGGATGGAAGGCCGGCGCCGGCCGGCGGGCCGGGAGCCGGCCCCCCGCCGGTCCTGGTCGCGGTCTTCAGTAGATGAACAGCATTTCCCGGTATTTCGGCAGCGGCCAGACGTTGTCGTCAACCAGGTGTTCGACCAGGTCGACGATTTCCCGCAGCTGGTCCATGGCCAGCAGGATGCCTTCGTGCTTGCCTTCCAGGGCGGCTTCCAGCTCCGCGGTCGCGGCGATCAGCTTGTCGGTCGCCCGGCCGAGCTTTTCCGCGATGGTCCGCAGCCCGGCCGTGCCGTACGCCTGGCGGCCGCCCTGGATGGTGCGCAGGGCAAAGACGGTCTTGCGGAATTCCTCGGTGACGACCGGAATGACCATGCTGCGGGCGATTTCCAGGGAGACGCCGCCTTCGATGCGGATTTTGCGGTGGTATTCCTCCATGAACACTTCGTAGCGGGAGCTCAGTTCGGTTTTGGTGAACACGCCGTAGGCAAGCATCAGCTCCTGGTTCTGCGGCTTGAGCAGCGGTTTGAGGGCGTCCATGGTCGTTCTCAGGTTGGGCAGGCCGCGCCGTTCCGCCTCCGCCACCCAGTCGTCGCTGTAGTTGTCGCCGTTGAAGATGATTCGTTTGTGTTCGCTGATGATGGTCTTGAGCACGTCCTGCAGGCCGCTGTTGAAGGACTTCGCCGGCAGTTTCTCCAGCTGGTCGCTGATAAAGTCGACCGATTCGGCCACGATGGTGTTCAGGACCATGTTGGCGCTGGCGCAGGACTGGCTGGAGCCCGGCGCCCGGAACTCGAACTTGTTGCCGGTGAAGGCGAACGGGCTGGTGCGGTTGCGGTCGGTGACATCGCGGGCCAGGGTGGGCAGGGAGTCGACGCCGATGCGCATGGCGTCGGCGCGCTTGGAGCCGGTGACGGCGCCGTTTTCCAGCTGGCGGATGACATCGGCAAGCTGGTCGCCCAGGAAGATCGAGATGATGGCCGGCGGGGCCTCGTTGGCGCCCAGGCGATGGTCGTTGCCGGCGCCCGAAGTCGCGGAGCGCAGCAGGTCGCTGTGCAGGTCGATGGCCCGGATGATGGCTGTCAGGACGGTCAGGAAGATGGCGTTCTCGTGCGGGTCGTTGCCGGGGTCGAGCAGGTTGCGGTCCCCGTAGCTGATCGACCAGTTGTTGTGCTTGCCTGAGCCGTTGATGCCGGCAAACGGCTTTTCATGCAGCAGGCAGACCAGGCCGTTGCGGTCCGCGACCTGCCGCAGTACTTCCATCACCAGCATGTTGTGGTCGACCGCCAGGTTGAGTTCCTCGAAGATCGGCGCGATCTCGAACTGGGCCGGCGCCACCTCGTTGTGACGCGTCTTGGCCGGAATGCCCAGACGCCACAGTTCGTATTCGACTTCCGTCATGAACGCCAGGACCCGCGGCTTGATCGCCCCGAAATAGTGGTCCTCCAGCTGCTGGTGCTTTGGCGGCGGCGCCCCGAACAGGGTCCGGCCGGTCTGCACCAGGTCGGGACGCTGCAGGTAGAACGTCTTGTCGATCAGGAAGTACTCCTGCTCCGGACCCAAGGTGACCGAGACCACTTCCCCGGGCAGCTTGAAGCAGCGCATCAGGCGCGCCACCGACTTCTTCAGGGCCTGGACCGAGCGCAGCAGCGGCGTCTTCTTGTCCAGGACTTCGCCGGTATAGGAGCAGAACACGGTCGGAATGCAGAGGGTGGCGCCATTGGCGTGGCGTTTGATGAAGGCCGGACTGGTCGGGTCCCAGGCCGTGTAGCCGCGGGCCTCGAACGTGCTGCGCAGGCCGCCCGACGGGAAGCTCGACGCGTCCGGCTCGCCGATGATCAGGTTCTTGCCGGAAAAGCCCATGACCGCCTTGCCGGAGCCGTTCAGCTCGAAAAAGGCGTCATGCTTTTCCGCCGTGCCGCCGTTCAACGGCTGGAACCAGTGGGTGAAATGGGTGGCGCCGCGGCCGATGGCCCATTCCTTCATGGCGTGCGCCACGGCGTCCGCGATCGACGAGTCCAGCGGCGTGCCTTTCTGGATGGTCGCCAGCAGCTTCGCGGCTGTCGCCTTGGCCAGGTGCTTGCACATGGTCTCGACATTGAAGACATCCTCGCCATAGCACGACAATGACGCCGGCTTGGCTGCCTGGACGCCGCCGCTGACGCGCCCGGCAACGGCGTTGATGGCGAAAAGGCGGTTTTGACTGCTCATGTTCCTATTCCCTTGGCTGTGATTGGAAGGCCTGCACATGATCCCGGCCACGACATGACCACCGCAATATCAGCAGATGCCATGCCAGTTCTGTCGGGCAGGGGGCGCCGCGCCGATAACCCGCGGCTTAAGATATATAACTTTACAATAATGTAAAACAGGCCGCCGTTAAAGACGCAAAAATGTAATGGCGGCCAAGGCTGGGAAAGGCCGGTCGCCGCCGCGCCTGGGTATGATTTTTTATGCAATTGAATGAAACTTTCCTATTGCACTTTGCATTATCCGGGCGCCGGTCGATAGTAGTGGAACCGGCCTGTCTGCGGTTGGTTTTGCGGCGGTCGGGGTTGTTTCGGGTGTGTCATTCACGGAAAGGAGGCTGCGCATGAAGTTCAGGCGTTTGCGGCGGTTGTCGCGGTCGTTGGGTGGTTTGCCGCCCTCGTCGGAGCGGCCGGCGTCGGGTCCGTTCCCATCGTCATCAGGCTGTTCCGGGCCGGAGCTTGGCGGCGAGGAGAAGCGGATTCTGCGGTCGCTGACCGGGCCGGAGGACGAGTTGCCGTATCCCCGCCGGCCGTTGCTGATGGCGAACGGGGTGATGGTCGAGGAGTACGTGATTCCTGACGCCGACCGTCAGAAGGTGCTGGAGGAGCTGTTCATCTTCAGCCCGGTTCCGTCGTTGGAGGACGAGATGTTCGATCTGCACGAGAAGGCGACGTTTCGCGTGCGGGAGTACCGGGTGACCCGCGAAGGCGGCAACAACTACCTGGTCAGTCCTTATTATCCGCGCAGCGGCGGCACGGTCCTGGACTGGGTGGACGAAGGTGAGAGCCAGGGGATCGATGGCATCTTCACGCAAATCCGGAAGGTGCGTCGCTGAACGCCGCGTCCCCGTCGCCGGGCCGGCTGGGGTCAGTCGGGTCGGCGACGGCTCCGGCTGGGGATGCGCGCTGTTCTGTCGGCAGGGTGTGCATCCGGGCGCCGGCTTTGCCTCGACGTCCCGCTGGCGCTGGCCTGGCCGGGTCTACTTCATCCGGATGATGTCGGCATTGGCCTTGGTGGCGCTGAAGGTCCAGCTGCCATCGCCGTTGTCGCGGGTTTGGCCGAAGACGGATTCATAGCCGGTTGCGGCGGCCGGAAGCTGGAAGGTGACGGTCACGGGTTCAAGGCCGTTGGCGGCGATGACGACGGCGTTCCGGCCGGCATTGTCCTGGAACTGGGCCGCGCGGACATGCGGCGAGGACGGCGCCGGGGTCAGTTGTCGGCGTGGCGTGTCGGCAAGGATGAAGGGCTCCAGGTCCTTGAGCATCTGCGCGACGGCGCAGGCCTGGGGCCATCGTTCGGCAAAGCCGTTCCGGAACAGGTCGTTGTAGGAAAAGAAGAAAAAGGCCCTGGCGCCCTCGACGACCATGGTCAGGGCCATGGCGCGCAGTTGTTCCGCGTTCGGGAACCAGGCGTTGTCGTGCTTGCGGTAGTAGTGCCAGGAGAATACCTGCACGGTCGAGGCCATGGCGATGCTGTCCTGATGCACCAGCAGTTCGCGCGAACGCCCCAGGCTCCGGAACACCTCCTGGATGTTGGACTCCGCCTTGGAGATCGGGTACGGGTCGTTGCCGAAGACGTCGGCGCCGTCCAGACGCTCATGGAAGTTGCCGGAGAAATTCTGGATTTGGATCGTGGGATGCCAGGGGTCCAGCCGGCCGATGCGGTCGCGCTGCTCGTGATGAAAGGCCGAGACGTCGACTTCGTCGTTGGTATACCAGGCCAGCAGGGCCGGATGCCGGCGATAGGCGGCAAGCACGGCTTCGGAAACCGCGGCCGCGCCCTCATGACCGTGCCAGGACCGCCAGATCCTGCCGCCTTTGGGGAGGATGTCCTTGACGGAGAACACGACTTTCAGGCCGGCATCGTGCATGGCATCCAGGACCGTCGTCACCTGTTCGGGGCTTTTTTCGCCCGTGAAGGTCCAGAACATGGCGTCATAGGAATGGATGGTGTTGAACGGGCTGTCGCCGATGCGGTCGATTTCGGACCGTTTCCAGTGATGGCCCTGGTCCTTGAAGACGTTGGCCATGTGGTTCGTGGTCAGGATCAGGGGCAGGAACAGCTTGCCGCCCACGCGCCAGCGGCCCAGGGCGTCGATGGTGACGGCGTCGGCCGGTTGGGTGGCCGGATCGGGCACGGCGATGGTGAAGGGGTTGCGCCGGGCCAGCTCGGCGCCATTCTCGCGCTGGAGTACGGCCGTCACGGTGAAGGCCCCTGGCGTCAGGTCGCCGGCGACTTCATAGCGGTTGCCCCGGACCGGCGCGGTGATGATCTGGGCCTGGCCGCCGCCCGCCTGCGGTGTGATGGTCACTTCGGCGAACAGGTTCGCGGGCAGGTCGTTGCCTCGCGCTTCGGAAAAGAAGGCGAGGGTTTGGCGGCCCGGCGGCAGGGCGTAGCGGGTGGCTGGGTGGATCATGGCCGTGTGCCATTCGAACGAATCGTCACGCCAGATGCGCGGCTGGCAGAACCAGGCCTTGCCGGACTGGTTTTGGAGGAGGGCGAAATAGACCAGGCCGTTCGTCATGCCGGCCGGCGCGGCGGTGCGGCCTTCCACCCAGGTCCAGTCGGCCGTGCCCTCAACGCCCTTGGGATAGGTGCCGGTTCCGTACATGTAGTTGCCGTTCTGACTGTATTCGAACAGCATCGAGGCCCCGCGCATCTTGCCGCGGTCGACGTCTTCGCAGCGGATCCAGGCGCCGAATTTGTAGATCACGCCTGGGGTGAGCGTCGGTATCGGCAGGCCCAGCGGCTTGTATTCGCCACGCTGCTGCTCGCAATACAGGGCCGGGCCGCCGTCTTTGCCGCCATCGGGCACCAGGCGGTAGTTGTCCCGCAGCGTGAAGGACGCGAAGGACGGGTCCGGAAAGAGATTCTCCCGGTCAGCGGCGTCTTGGGCGAAAAGGGCCGCCGAACCCAGCAGGGCAGTCGTCAACAGGGTCAGGCGTTGCCATGGATGCCGGTTCATGTTGAACATGTCTTTCCTCGCGGTTGGGATTGATGTGACGTGGGGCGCAGGGCAACTGCGCGTTTTTGGGCTGTCGTCGTTGATTCAACGGGCTCGGGCGGCCTCGGTCAAGGCCGCAGGGCTTTGCCGGCGGGCTGCCGCAGAACGGCCAAGGCGTGGCGACGGTAATGGCCACGCAAATCCTCGGTGAAGCTGCGCAGGCTCTTTTCGCCCAGGCCGTCGTGGTCGCCCAGGTTGTACAGCACTCGCGCCAGGACGAGTTCCTGCAGGCCGCTGCGATCCCGGCTGCGTTGGCCCGCGGTGATGTCGGTGACCGCGGCGCCGGCGACCCCCGGGCGTTGCAGGAAGGCCGCCACGACTTTCGCGGACGTGGCGGCGCCCTGCGCCTCCAGGGCCATGGCGATGGTCCGGATGTGCTTCCAGTGCGGCTTGTCAGCCGCCAGAAGCTGCGTGGCCTTGGCGTGCAGGACGGGCAGGGCGCGGCGGTCGCCGCTGCGGCCGGCGGCCAGGATGTAGCTGTCCAGCCAGGTGATGTTGGGAAAGTAGGTGGAGATGTTTTCGTCCTCGTAGACCGTAGTCTCGCCGATGACGGCCAGCAGGGTGTCGAGCCCGGCGGCGTCGCCCATCATGGCGAGGATGTGGGCGACGCGGAGGCGTCCGTCCGGCGTGGTGGCGGCGGCATAGGCGCCGCGCAGCACCGGCAGGGAGCGGTCCGGTTCGGCCATGAGCAGGCCGAGGCGGCCGTAGTCTTTCTCCGCCAGCTGCCGGGCCGCGGTCTCGAGGTCGGCCATGGGCAGCGGGTAGGAGTCGTGGTGTTCGGGCACATCCGGAGTCAGACATTGGGTCTCAACCAGGTGGGCCTGCAGTTTTTTGAGGTCGATGGCCCTGGTTGGCAGGTTGTCGTGGGCGGCCATGGCGGCAGCCCGGCCGGCGGCGTAGCCCAGGTTCTGCAGGCAGGGCTGCATGCGGATCGAGGGAATGGCGTCGCGATGGGCGCTGAGGCCGATGCCGACGACCAGGATGCCGTCCAGGCCACGTGGCAGCAGGCAGCGATAGGGCGTGTAGGACAGGCCGCCGAGGTGGTTGTTGATGTAGTAGTAGGGGTGCACCGGCGAACCGTGCTTGTCAAGCCGGCCGCCCTGGCTGATCTGGATGGTGTCCGGGAAGCGCCGCTGGTTGATGATGTCAAGCGGGTCAAGCGTGTAGTCGCCGACGACGCGCCGCCGTTCGCGGGTGTCGATCAGCTGGCACAAGTCGTAGCAGCCGCGGAATTTGCGCTTGGCGGCGATCAGGGAGGTGGTGACGTCGACCATGTCCATTTCATCGACATAGGTCCAGTCGGTGTTGATGTAGCTGGCGCCCGGGGCCCGGTAGGGCAGCCCGGTGCCCTGCATGGCTTCGTCGTCGGCGCTGTTGTAGGCGGTTTCGGCGCCGGCGGCGGCGGCCAGGTCGGCGTTGCCGGTGGCGTCGATCACGACCTTGGCCAGCACGACGCCGCGGCCGGCCGGGGTGGCCACCACGACGCCGGCGACCCGGTCGCCGCGGCGGTAGGCGCCGCAGCCCAGCACGCCGAACCAGATGTGTCCGCCGGCCGTGCGGACTTCCCGGCGCCAGTATTCCTGTTTGCCGACGACATAGGTCGGCGAGCCGATGGCCTCGATGCCCCGGTCGACTTCGGCGGTAAAGCCTTCGCGGTAGCCGGCGCAGTAGATGCCGATCAGGCCGACGGTGCCGGTGCCGCCCAAGGCATGGAGGTATTCGATGACCAGGGTTTTGGCGCCGCTGCGGGCGGCGGCGATGGCGGCCGGGGCGCCGCTGGTGCCGCCGCCGAGCACGACGACGTCGTAGTCGCCGAGAACAGGCAGGGTCCGGGCCGGGGAGGGGACCGTCGCCTTCGGGGCGGCCAGCGGCCGGAAGTCGGCCAGGCTTTCCCGGACATCGCCGTCGGCCTGGGCGCTCGCGGTTGCCGCATCGCCGGCGACGCGGACGCCCTGCGGGGCGGTTTGCTTTTTCGTGGCGCGGGCGGCGTCCCGGCCCAGGGCGGCGGCGAGGTCAAGGCGTTCCGAGAGGGTGCCGGTCCCGGCTGGGACACGGCGGTAGCCGGGCAGGTCTTGGCCGGTGACCTGTTCCGGAGTGAGCGGCAGGAGGGTTTCGGATTCCTCGACCTGTTCCGGGTCGAAAGTCAGGTCGCGGGCCATTTGTTCGGCTTCGGCCAGGGCGGCGAAGGACCCGTCGGCCATGGGCAGGCGCAAGGTGTATTCGATGGCCTCGCCATGGCTGGTCTGCATGGGTGCGTTGATTTTCTGGACGCGGTTGCCGAAGCCCGGCGAGCCAAAGGTGGCCGGGCCGACGCCGCCGATCGGCGTGCGCAGCGGCAGAACGCGGGCCGTGACAATGCCGGGGCCGGAGCGCATCTTGCCGCCGATGACGATTCGCTTGAAGTCGCGTTTGCCGGCGGGCGGCGGCTGGGCCGTGGCGCCGGCCTGGCGGGCGAGCCAGGCGCCGGTTGTCGCGTCCAGCACCATCTTGGCGCGGATGGCCTGGCGGCCGGCGCGGTTGGCGATGGCGACGCCGGCGATCCGGCCGGCGTCATCGCGCAGGAGGTCCGTGACGGGCGAACCGTAGACGAAGGCGACGCCGGCCGCGAGCAGTTCCTCCTCCAAGGCCGTTTTCACCTGCATCGGCGTGGTGTTGCGGACTCTCGCGGCGGCCAGCGGATCCGGCTGCGGCGTCTCGAGCAGTTGCAGCTCGCCCAGCAGCAGGCGCGGCGACTGGTCGCATTTTCTGACTTGGAAGCGGACATACCTTGCCTGACGGACCAGGGGCGCGGTCAGGCTCAGGGCCTCGGCCGTGCTGCTGGCGGTGGTGCAGGAGGGGTTGTCGAGGATACCGGCTTCCTGCCAGGATTTCCGGTCGGCGCTGGTGGCGATGGCGATGGCGCGCACGGCGTAGCGGCCCGGTGACTGAAAGACCATGGCCCGGACTTCGTGCAGGCTTTTGGGGGCGCCCAGGTCGGCGACGATTTCGACGTCGTCATCAAATTCCACGCTTTGCTTGAAGACGGAGTTCCAGTGGCCGTCATTGAGCATCCGCGGCGGGGTGGTGTCGACGTGTTTGCCGGTCGAGGGCCGGGAGGCGGTGTATTCAAAGGCCAGGCCCTGGTCTTGCTTCAGGTCCGGAAACATGGCCTGAGCCAGGGGCGACTCCGGTTTTTCGCCCGGCGGCAGCCAGAGTTGGCAGGGCGCGCAGAGGTCCTCACCGAGATACATCCGGGGTGCGGCCAGGAAGACGCTGGCGCCGGCGCGGGCCGCGGCGGCGGCGGCCGCGACGCCGGTGCTGCTGCCGCCGACCACAACCAGGTCGACGTCAGCGGCCATGGGCAGCGCCCGTTCCGATTCGGGCACCGTCTCGACCGCGGCGTGGACCAGGACAGGAAGCAGCAGGGCGCCTGAAACAAGCAGTTTGTACATGACAGAAAATCTCCGGAATGGGCATGGGGGTGGCGGTGTTCGGAAGCAGGGCCGGACGTCCGGCAAGAATGCCGCCGGCCAGTGGAAAACAATAGCGCCTGAAAGGGAATCTGGCAAGGGCGCCGCCGGCAAAGTCATGGCGAGCGACGCTGTTTTCCGCGCTGTGTGGGCGGGCGTGATGGCGGTCAGAAGTCGAACATGGCGTCGTCGTGCGGCGGAACGCCGAGGCCACGCCCTGGCAGGACCTGGCGGCCAGGGCGCCGGGCCCTGCCAGGGAAGCGAGGTCAGGGCCTGGTCGCGCCGGCTTCAGGCGTCGACGAACGTCCGAAGCCGGTTTCGGCCAGCAGCGCGGCCAGGGTGCGCTTCACTTAAGCCAGGCTGCTGTCCAGGTACGCTTCCCGGGTTGACTGCTTGCCGAACCAGGCTCAGTTGACATCGTTGGCCAGAATGTTTTCCGGATGTTCGAGCAGGCCGGACACGGCCAGGTGAATTCCCGGGTGGCAGACACCGCGGCCGCCCAGTCCGGACAGTTCGAGCTGGACCGAGTCAGGCCGCTCGGCCGCCAGGGCGGGCAGTGGAATGAACCGCTCGAACAGGGCGGTCTCGGTCGTGCCGGCCTTGAAATTGTCGCGGGCGACCTCCTGCCAGCGGCGCCGGCGTGCAGATTCGCTCGTGGACAGAAAACAGCAAAAAGCGCAGAATCGGTCCATGAAAAGCCCGTCAGGCACAACAGCGCAAAAGATGGAACGTGAATACCGGGACACCTGCGAAAAAAACGCGAACCGGCGAAAGTTGGCGGTTTTCGCCCTTGCAGAAATGAAAAGGGCGATTATCTTAATGCCCTGTTGAACATCAGAAGTCAATGCCAGCATAGCTCAGTGGTAGAGCAGCTCATTCGTAATGAGCAGGTCCTCGGTTCAAATCCGAGTGCTGGCTCCA
>CAYOUR010000121.1:0-5397 GCA_964407145.1 uncultured Lentisphaeraceae bacterium
CGCCGAGCAGGTGGATGATTTCCTCGCCGGTTTTCAGGTCGAGGTTACCGGTCGGTTCGTCGGCCAGGATGATGCTGGGGCGGTTGACCAGTGCCCTGGCGATGGCAATGCGCTGCTGCTGCCCGCCGGATACCTGGCTGGGCAGGTGGGTGAGTCGGTGCCCCAGACCCACCACCGTGAGAATCTCGGCGGCGGCATCGCGGGCCTGGCCCGGCGTCTCGCCGGCGAAGATGCGCGGCAGAGCCACGTTCTCCAGGGCGGTCATGGTCTGGATCAGGTTGAAGGACTGGAAGATGTAGCCCATTTTGTGGCAGCGCACCCAGGCCAGCTGCTTCTGGTTGAGCTCCTGCAGGCTGTAGCCGTCCACCATGACCTGGCCGGCGCTGGGCCGGTCCAGGCCGCCGACCATGTTGAAGAACGTCGATTTGCCGGAGCCGGAGGGTCCGAGGATCGACAGGTATTCGCCGCGCCGGACTTGCAGGCTGATGCCGCGCAGGGCGTGCACCGCCTCCGCCCCCAGCTGGTAGACCTTGGTGACGCCGGTGGTCGTGATGATGATGTCCTCGGAGATGCTCATTCTTCTACCCTCATCGCGTCAACGGGCTGTTTTTTGGCGGCTATGTAGGCCGGCAGAATGGCGGCGACGACTGACAGGAGCGTGCCGATCAGCAGCGAGACGGCCAGCGAGACGGCCGCCCCCAGCCAGGGGAAAAAGGTCAGCACATAGCGGTGGTAATTGGACCCGGCGGCGGTCAGGGCGACGGCCAGGCCGAGGATGCACCCCAGGATTGTCCCCGCCACGCCCTGCAGCGAGGATTCGATGAAATAGGACCGGATGATGAAGCCGTCCAGGGCGCCCAGGCATTTCAGGGTGCCGATCTCCTTGATCCGCTCGGTGACGCTCATCAGCATCGAGTTGACAATGCCGACCAGACAGGCCATCAGCGACAGGATGATCAGCAAAATCATCATCCGGTCGCTGGCATCCGCCGCGTAGATGTCGACGCCGGCCTTCTGCAGCATGGCGTTGAGAACGGTGTCATTGGCCAGGATCAGGCTCTTGACGATGTCGTTCATGACTTGCATGTAGGTCAGAAAGGCAATGGCCAGGACGACTCCGGACATGGTGATCAGGGACCGGAAGAAGCGCCGTTTGATGCCGGCCCAGCTCACCTGCATGGTCACCGCCCAGGTGACGTGGCGCTGTTCGGGGATGGCCTGCGGCGCTGGCGCCGCCGCGGTGGTGGACGTGGTCATGGTCATGGTGGGTTATCCTGGAGAATCGCGCCGGCGAACAGGTCGCCGTGCCGTCTGCATATTCTGGCTGCGGTCTTTCGCCGCCGGTTTTTACATCAGGTTCAGGCTCATGCCGAGGTTCTTCTGCATGATCAGGGAAAGGACCATCGCCAGGGCGATGATGAAGAATTCGCCGAGAATGAGGCCGATGAACAGCCCCCGCACTTTCGTGTAGGTGTCCTTGTTCGCGTATTTGGTGACCAGGGCCTTGGCCAGCCAGCCCAGCAGCAGCGAGAACCAGTAGGCCCGCATCAGCGGATTGATCAGCATGATCAGGCCGATCGGATGCGGCAGCCAGAACATCGACTGCCGGAAATAAAGCAGCATTGACATGATGACGGCGCCGGCGATCAGCCAGCCGCGGCCCATGGCCGTGGCCATCGGCGGCACCTTGGCCATGTCCCCGATCCGCGCAAAGGTGGACTTGGGGAAGGACGTGTAGAACCAGCCCTGCATGGCGTCGGCGCCGATGTCGTAGCTGAGCATGATCGCCACGGACAGCGACACGACCACGGCGACGGCGATGCCGATGACAATGCCGAGGTGATAGCGCATCCGGGACAGACGCAGGTCGTCGCGGATTTTGAGCGCGTTCGCCATGGCCGGGGCGATGAAGGTCTTGATGTCCAGGAAGAGAATCGAGTAGAACACCATCAGCGGCGCCACCAGGTGCGGCGCCGTGAACGGCTTGTCAAAACCGAACAGGTTGCGGATGTAGTGGAACGGGCTGGCATGCGCCTGAAAGCCCGGAATGCCGCCTTCGGCCACGGCCCGGATCAGGCCGATGGTGAAGACCAGGATGATGGCATAGCCGAAGACAGCATAGAAGAAGTTGATGTGCATCAGCCCCCAGAGCGCCAGGACCAGGGCGGCCGAACCGGCCAGGAACAAGGCCGAGGACACCCGCAGCTCGCGGCTTTCGTCCGGGGTGACATTCTCCAGCTTCCCGGGCCGCAGGGCGCAGAGCAGCATGTGCCGGCATTTCCACAGCACCAGTGACGCGAAGACCAGCATGGCGCCCGCGCCGGTCGCGGTGCGGAAGTTGAGGGTGTACCACCACTCGGTCGGGAAGGACGATTCGTTCTGGCCGAAGCCCAGCCCCACCAGGACCAGCAGGGCGACCATGTACAGCACATGGAAGAACCACAGCGAGAAGGAGACCTTCTGGGGAATCAGGAAGGCCACGCCGATCATGGTGAAGAAGACGACCGAACGCGCCCCGTACAGCAACCCCTTGAACATGCTGTTCTTGATGAACGGTGTCCAGGAATTGATCAGATCCAGGGACTTCAGGCCCGGAATCAGGCCGGTGTGGCAGAGCAGGTTCCAGCCCATGACCCCGCCGGCAATGGCAAACCCGACCCAGAACAGGCCGTTCTTGAACAGGGCCGGAATCCGGTCCGCGCCCGTCCTGCCGCTCTCCACGCCCGTCATGATCTCCGGCAGTTCGGCCAGCGGGAAGATCAGTTTTTCATGATAGGCCCACTGCCGGAAGATCAGGACATTGAAGCACATCAGAATCATGTAGGTCAGGCCGATCAGGATGCCCCAGTGCACGAGTGGACGAACCCAGTGCGACCAGGGCACGTCGCCGACGAAATAGCGCGTCAGCGAGGCGTCAAACGCCGGAAACGACGCCAGGAGCGCGGCCACGCGGTCCTGGCGGGCCGTGTCGTCCAGCTCCGGCCACGCCGACGACAACGCCGTCATCGCCGCCGTCGCCGCGGCCACCCGGCCGCAAATCTCCACTTCGTTGCGCACCCGCTCCTGCTGTTTCGCGTTGGCGGTGCGCTCCTTGGTGATTCTGGTCCGCCGGTGGTCCATTTTTTCAATGTCCTTTTCCATCCGGCGGATTTCCGCCAGGGGCGCCGCCCGCTTGTCCTGGTGGAGGACGATCAGCTCCTGGTCGATATGCCGGATTTCCGCGGCCAGGCTGTCGGCGATTTCGGCCAGTGCGGCCAGCTGTTTTTCGACGGCGGCGGCATCGGCCGAGGGCGCGAGCAGTTCGGCGGCGGTTTTCAGCTTCTCGGCGCCGTCGCTGGCCGTCGGCGCCGCCTGCAGGAGTCGCGCGGCTCTGCGTCCCTGGCGCAGGCGTCCCAGGCGTCGGAAGTAGCTGCTGGCGTCGTCGTCGCTGGTGAAAAGCACGCCGGGGAAGGCGCGCCGGTCGCGGGGCAGGCCGCGGCGGTAGACCTGGACTTTGGCGAAGGCCAGATTCTCCAGCTGGCGCAGGGCCTCCCGCCGTTCCTGGACGACGGCGGTCTGCGCGTCGATGGCCGCCTCCAGGGCGGCGCGTTCCGCTGATGGCGTCGTCGCCAGCCGGCCCCGGGTGTCGTTCAGGCGGTTCAATTCGTCGGCATACGCGCGGGCGGCATTCTGGATGCCCGGCTCGGCGATGAAGAAGTTGTCATTGAGGTACGGGTCGACATAGCGGTTCCATTCGGTCTGGTCGTTGTTCCAGTGGCGGTTGTAGAGCCCGCCGACAATCGGAATCAGCTGGCCGGTCAGCCCGAAGGTGGAAATGCCGGACGAGACCATGCACATGACAAAGATGATCAGCATCTCCGGCAGGGACAGCGGCCGGAGAAAGCGCAGCAGCCGCAGCAGCGGATTGAGCAGCAGCACGAAGATCGCCAGCAGCACGAACGGGAACAGCGGCAGCTGGTTCGCCGTCGGCAGCATGCTGTAGCGGTTCTCCAGGATGACGGTCAGGAGCGCAAACGCCCCCGAAAACAGGGCGCCCAGGACGAGTGACCGGATGGTGATGTTGTCAGGTTTTTTCATGGTTGAATGGCATGCAGCAGGGGGATTGACGGGAAAGGCCGGGGATGGGCGGCCGCGCTCAGAAGATGAGCGGCGCCATCATCTTGTTGAGGATGGTGAAGGCGACCGAGACCATGCCGATGAGCCCCATGCCGCAGGAAAAGCCGGCCAGCAGGATCGGCGTGTACTTCATCCACTGGTCGCCGAAACGCCTGCGGAAGTAGAACCGGCCGGCCAGGGCGCCGATCAGCTCCAGCACGATGCCGGAGGGCGTGGTCTGGCCCAGGCCGCGGACGACGCCGAAGACCAGCAGGGTCGGCAACCCCAGTACGGACAGCACCGTGAACGAGACCACGCCGGCGCCCAGGCCGGTGAGGACGTATTTCAGGCGCAGCGCCTCCATGAACATGGAGCCGCCCTCCATGGTTGAGCTGTACGTCAGGCACAGGTTCTTGGCGTTCAGGTCCCACATCTTCTGGGCGTAGGGATACGCGGCCGACGGCACTTCCGCCATGTTCCAGAGCAGTTGCGAGAACACGATCGAGGCGATGATGATGATCGGCACCGTGACCAGTTGGGTCTTGACCTGGCTGATGATCTTGGTGCCGGTCAGCTCCAGAACCCGGAAGTTGACGGTCGCCACGCCGTAGTTCGGAATCGGCACCGGCGCAAACCAGATCTTGACGCCCTTGTAACCGCTCAGGATGTAGGTGGCCTCCTTGATGTACGGAATGCTCAGGGCCTGCCCGCAGAGGCCTTCCAGCTTGGCCGTCGCGTACGACAGCAGCGGGGTCAGAACCAGGGCGTAGAACACGAAGAACTGCCAAGGGAAGCCCTCGATCAGCCAGCATGACAGGCTGATCCAGAAGGCGTTGCTGAACACGTAGATGCCCAGGGCGATGAAGATCGAGAAGTCGCCGCGGCGCGGGTCGTTGACCAGCAGCCGCCGCCAGGCCGGGACGGGCTTTTCGCCGATGGCCCGGCCGGACAGCGCCGAGGCGTTGCCCCGGCGGGCGCGCCAGGCCCGCAGAGCCGGCGTGAAAATCTTGGCCAGGCTGACCGTCGTGATGGCGAGCGTCAGGCCGAGCGAGAACGACAGGTAGAAGTCGACATTGTTGCTGTACAGGGTGTTGATGACGTCCATCTGCGGGTCCCAGTGGGACAGGATGCCGTGGTGGTAGAGGACGGGGTTGAGGATCAGCGTGCAGACCACGCCGATCGCCCCGCCGATGACCGCCCAGAACGGCAGCACCATGCCCTGGAAGAACCACAGGATGTTGAAGCTGATGTTCATCGGCGCCGCCGGCAGGAATTTTGACACGGCCGGCGTGAAGTCCACCC
>CAYOUR010000121.1:5407-12662 GCA_964407145.1 uncultured Lentisphaeraceae bacterium
GCCTGGGCGGGCGGTCTGGCGATCGAGGAAATGGCCGGCGTGAAGTCCACCCAGGGGATCGGCAGCGGCTGGATGGGCTGGTCCAGCAGCGCGCCGCTGATGGCCGGGACGGCGATGTAGAACAGTCCGAAAGTCAGGCCGAGCACGGCGCCGATGGAGAAGCAGCGCCAGCGCCAGCGCTCCAGGTTGTCCTTGGTCTGGGCCAGGGCCGTGATCCCCGCCGCCGCCACCGGCGCCATGGGGAACGGCAGCTCCTCGACGTCGTTGGTGATCCGGTACAGGACATAGCCGAAGCCGTATTGGTCGAGGCGGCTGACCAGCAGGCCGACGACGATCAGCATGATCGGTGCCAGCCATGCCTTCGTGAAGAAGGTGTGCCCCTGCTCCCGGATGACGTCGGCCGCCGGCGCCCACCAGGACGGGATCTCCTGGGCGACGCCCATGGCGTTGGCGTAGTCGGACTGCACCAGGTACTGGTTCCACAGCAGCCCCTGGAAGGGCGACGCCATGGCCAGGCCGGCCATGTAGTAGAAGATGTAGATTTCCTGCATCTTCAGCTCCTTGAAGGAGCGCCGCGCCACCTCCGCAAACAGGATGATCGTCACCCAGCGGGCCGCCGTGTCCATGTTGGCCTCGGGGCCGACCACCAGCGACAGGTACATGCTCCCGGGCATGATCAGCATCCCCAGGAATACCGCCCCGACAATGGTCTTCCAGGTGAAGCCGTCCTCAAAATGCTCTGGCGGCTCCATCAGGCGGCGGTATTGTTCGAGCTCTTTGTCTTGTGTGTTACGTGCCATGGTCTGTCAGTAGGAAAGGTGGTGAGAGGTGACGTGGCAAAGTCCCGGCGCCGGGCCGGCGCCGGCCTTACCGATGGGCCGCGAACAGCTCCTCGCCTTTGCGGTTGAAGTCGGCGTGCTCGGCCGGGCTGAGATTGCGCCAGTGCAGCAGGTAGGTGCGCAGCTTCTCCAGGAACGGCTTGTTGGTCGCCGTCCAGTTGGAGTCCTGGCCGGACATCCTGGTGTTGAGCATGGTCAGGCGGTACGCCTGCACGCGCTCCTCGTAGGCGATGGTGAACAGCAGGTGCTGGGTGACGCCGAGGTCGAAGGGGGCCAGGGCGACATCGTAGGTGACCTTGAGCACGTCGCGGCCCTCGCCGTCCTGCCCGCGCACGCAGCTGGAGCAGTGGGCGATCAGGTCGCCGAACGAGGCCTCCGTATACCGGCCGAAGTACTCGGCCAGATAGCCGTTGATGCCGTAGATCAGCTGCGGCTGGTAGATGAACGGGAACACGACCTGCATTTCCCGGCCGTTGTGCGCCGGCAGCGACCACTTGCGTTTGCCCGAAGGCACGGCCGCCCGCGTCGCCACCATGGACGGATAGATCGTCGAAAGCAGGACCACGCCGACCGTGAAGAGGATGACATAGACGACGCTGAGCGAGGAGAAGTTCAGGTTGATGTCCGCGATCAGGCCGGTCCTGGTCAGGAAGATGCTCGTCATCTGGCCGATCAGGTACCCGCCGACCGAGCCGATGACGCTGTAGACAAACGCCTCGGCCAGGAAAAACATGCCGATGTGCGTCGGATTCAGGCCGACGGCATTGTAGATGGCGATTTCGGCCTTGCGCTCAAACACCGACCCGAGCATGGTGTTCAGGATGATCGTGCTGGAGATGAGCAGCGGTATGAGCAGAAAGGCCAGGCCGCCGATCGAGGTGCGGTAGCCTTCGCCGACATAGTAGACGCCGGGCGGGGTGGAGCGCCGGGCCGCGGCCCCGACCTGAAACGGCGCCGTGCTCGAAATGTAGAACTTGCTGGCGTTGGTGATCGTCAGCAGCTCGTCCACGACCGGCCAGAGCGCAGCCTGGTCATGCAGCTTGGCGGACAGGCTGTACGGCTGGCCGCCGGCCTGCTGGCAGGCGCCGGAGGGCAGCAGCACCAGGGCGGACAGGTCGGTGTAGAAGATGCCGGTGTCGGCCTCCTCGTCACCCGCGGCCATGGCGGCCAGGTCCTGTTCGCCGGACGCCTGCTGCAGCAGCGCCTTGATCGGGATGATGGGCCGCTGGTTGATGTCCTTCAGCTGCAGGAACTGCGCGTCGTCGAGGATGCCCACGATCTGGTAGGGCCGCCCCTCGAAGGTGAGCGCCGTGCCCAGGTCCTCGGCCGTGAGTTTCAGGGCCTTGGCCAGGTTTTCCGTGATGATGGCCTCGGCCGCGTCGTCCGACGTGAAGAAGCGGCCGGCCGAGAGCGGGATGCGTTCGGCAAAGCCGTCATCGTGCGGCGGCAGGCCGAGGAACGCGTCGATGTTGGCGGTCCGCCCCGCCGCGGTCATGATCTTGAACGGCAGTTCGCCGTCGGCGACCTTGGGTGGGAGCAGCCAGCGGCGGACGCAGAGTTCGGCCCGGCCGGTGAGGATTTCGCGGAAGGTGCGCAGGGTCGCCTCGTCCATGCGGGCGTTGCCGGGCCAGTGGTACATCAGGCCGGTGTAGGGCGCCTGCTGGGCCCGGGTGATGATGGTGGGGCTGAGCTTTTTGGAGATGCTGGTGAAGGCGAGCATGGTGAAGGTGACGAGGACGACGGTGGCGGTGGTCAGGGCCGTGCGGATGCGCCGCCGCTTCATGTTGTTGACCCCGATCAGCATGGCGGACTGGCCGACGGTCGAGAAGCCGGCCGAGTTGCTGTCAAAGGCCTCCTGGGTGCGGAACAGCAGCTGCATTTCCCCTTCAAACCGGCCATGCAGGATTTTGATGACGAAAGCCCCGAGGCCGCCCATGACAAAGGCGATGAAGATGGCCTCCGGCGCCTGCGCCACCCGGAAGGCCGGGTGGATGTTGCGGAAGACCAGGAAGGTCAGCGCGAACAGGCCGGCAAAGGCCAGCATCTCCTGTTCGATCTTCTTGAATTTGAAGATCAGCTTTTCGGCGAAGAAGCAGAAGGGCAGCATCAGAGCCAGATAGAAGACGACGGCCTTGAGCATGTCGTTGGTGATGTCGGTCATGCGCTTGTAGGCCTTGAGCTGGGCGCCGATGGCCAGGTGCAGGTGGCGCAGGTAGCCGAGCCAGTCGCGCTGGTCGCGCGACGCCTGCAGGCGGGCGATCGACTCGTCCCCGCGCTCCAGGAAAATCCGCGCCAGCTCGTCGGAAGTGCCGCGCAGCTTTTCCATGCGGTCGTGGTTGAGACGCGACATGTCGACCGCCGCCACCGCAAACAGGTCGCTGCCCAGCTGGACCGGGTGCTTGAAGCCCTCCCCCGCCGGGTCGTCGGCACTGGTGTTGAGCGCCAGCACGCGCTCGGAGGTCAGCAGCTTCAGCGGCTCGTTCTCCTCCATGTAGACCGCGGCCGGGCCGCCCATGCGGTTGAACAGCTTCTTGGAGAAGGTCGAGCTGATGCCGGATAAGCCGAATTTCTTCGGGGCGTGGTTGAGCCGGCCGTTGAGGACCAGGAAGGAATGCTCGGTGATGGGCGTGACCGAGATGGTGGCCGGATTGTCACGCGTCATGATCGGATATTCGACGCCCTGGAACAGGGCCAGGGTCTTGGTCAGCGCGCCGCGCGGAATGGTCGACGACATTTTGTTTTCCGCGTCACCGGCGTCAATGACATGCAGCACGGTGGTGAAATCCCGGTCGAAATGGTACGCGTTGGGCTGGAGGCTGGCGGCGGTGACGGCCTGGAACGAGGCCACGGCCCGCTCGTCGGTCAGGGCCAGGTAGCCGGTCATGACGTTGCCGGAGCGCAGCGGCGTATCGAGGTCGCGCGGGTCGTGCAGGACCAGGGCCGCCCCGGGCACCGGCAGCTGCGGCAGGACCGAGGCCGAGAAGTCGTCGAACTTGAAGGCCTTGACCTGCACGCCCCAGGCAGGAAACCAGGTCTGGGACGGCGCGACGGCCCGCGGCAGTTCGGACGGGCTGGTGATGAGACCGTCCGCCAGAATGGCCCTGGTCAGGTCGGCGACCACCTTGATGGTGGCTTGGACCCGGCCCTGGTCAAGGTGGTCAAAGGTGTCGCGTGTCGTGAACAGCCGGCCGTAGTCGCTGAAGGCGTTGCGGACCGAGAAGGCCGGCAGGGCGCCGGCGGCCTGGAATACGCTGACCGTGTCCGAACTGCGGGGGAAATAGTGGCCTTCGGGCAGGCCGCCCTGGCGCGTCATGCCGTCGACAAACCGGATGGCGGGCTGGCCTTCCGTCAGCACCGGCAGTTTGGCGGCGAGGGCCGCGGCGTTCATGCCGAATTTGTGCTGCCAGCGGACCACGCCGTTGATGTCGTTGGCGGCCAGGCCCAGGCTGTTGTTGGTCCAGGCCAGTTCGAGGCAGAACGCCAGCTTCACGGTGCGGCTCGCCAGGGCGTTGCGGATGGCGTTGTTGGCCCCGCCGCGGGTGATTTCGCTGCGGTTCTTTTCCGACCAGGCTGTCCTGGTGGAGACGATTTCGCGGATGTAGCCGCGCAGGATGCCGAGTTCCTGTTCGTCGAGGTCGCTGAGCTTGGTCCTGATGCCGGCCTTGTTGAACAAGGTGAGCACATTGACATGGCGGTGCCGGAGCTTTTCGATCTCCGCGCTTTTCGCCTGCAGGACTTCCTGGGCCAGGTTTTCCCGGTTGAGGCGCAGCTGGCGGACCTTGAGCGCATTGACATCCCGGCGGGCCAGGTCGACGACCGGTTCCTTGACCGAGATGTTCTTGCCGGTGCTGGAGTCGACCAGGTCGCGGAGACTGATCAGGAAGGCCTCGTCTTCGGCGGTGGGCGGATTCAAATTCAGGGTGCGGTAGTGCCCCAGGAGCATTTCCTCCAGGCGCAGGTCGTTGTTGATGGCGTCGAGGGCCTTTTCCACGGTCAGGCGCGGCACCAGCAGGTTCCAGGCCAGGATGCGTTCCCCGAGGTAGTTCTGGGTGTGGGCGTTGACGGCGCAGAAGATGACGGTGCGGTCGGGCGGCTGGCTGCGGTATTCGTCGAACAGGCGCATCAGCATGAGCAGGTTGGCGGCGTCCTGGGCCCCCTGCCCCAGTTCCGGGACGACGCCGTTGCTGTCCATGGGCGCGGTGATCAGGACGGCCTCCGCGGCCAGGTCGGGATTGGCGCCAGGCACGATGGCCCAGAGATTGCGCAGGTCGCGGTTTTCCCAGCGTGAGGGCTCGGCGTCGACGCGGACGGTCAGGTCTCGCTCGGTGAGGCCCTGGCGCAGCGCCAGGCCGGCTTCGGCGCTGATCAGGTATCTGGGCACGGCGGTTTCCGTGCCGGTGATTTTGGCGGCGGCCTGGGCGTGCTGGTCGCCGCCATTGTCGATGAAGACGAATCCGGCGACGCCGAAACGGAGGAGGCGCTGCCATTGGTCGCCGCAGTCGAAGTCGAGCAGGATGAGGGCGCCTTTCAGGGTTTTGCCTTGCAGCTGCTCGAGGTCTTGTTCCGTGCCGCGGCCGCCATTCTGGAGGGGCGCGGGGAATGACTTCTGGTGGAAGTTACCTGGCCGGAACAGGGTCGGCGCCAGTGGCCGGATGGGGAACCGGCGGCCGTCCGCCAAGGTGATTGTCGCCTTGCCGGGGACGAAAGTCGGGGCCGTGAAGGTCATGTCGCCATGTTCCAGGCCGCTGTCCCGGAAGCGGGCCGCGACCCGTTTTTCCACTTCCAGGTTTCCGGGCGTGCCTGGAAGTCGGCTGGTAACACCGCCGAACAGCGCCTCCCACTCGGCTGCCACGTTGAAGTCGGCTGCCGGCGCCGCTGTCGCCGACGCCGGCAGCAGCGGCAGGAGCGCCGCCGCGAAAACGATGAGGAGGGGTTGGTTGAGAAACACGGTTCAGCGTATCCCGATGGCTATGATGTTGCGTTCCGCTAGGGATTTGAGGAAGTCCGCCAGGCACAGTTCCGCTTCGCGCCGGTTGGCCCGGTAGCGGCTGGCAAAGGCGTCCACGATCTCCTGGACCGTGCGCTCCCCATTGATCTGTTCAATCACAAAAGCCCCGATTTCGTCGAGGCGAATCCGCTTCGTCGTCACCGGAGCCTGAAAACGTCCAAAGAAACCGCGCCGGCGCGTCACGGGCACCATGGCCATCAGGCGTCCGTCCGCCTCCTTGGCGAACGTCACTCCCGGGCACACAGCCGGGATGCTTTGCAGGGCCTGGCGGCGGTCTATGGGGTTGGTGGTGGACATGGTGTCGTGGTTGTGTTCCTCTGCCTGCCGGATGCCGTTCCGGCTTCAGCTTGCCGGATAAGCTTTGCCATTCGGTCTGCGGCCTGCCGCCCTTCCCTGCGGTCTGTTGGCTTGTCAGCCGGGTCGCGGCCTCTTCACCGGTTGCGGCATAGTGATGATTTACAGGGCATGGCCGTCGATATGGCCGATTTTAATGTCGATGTTTTCCCGGCGTTCGAGGCGGTCGATTTTGCCGTCCCGGATCCACAGGATTCGGTC
The DNA here is from genome assembly GCA_964407145.1 of uncultured Lentisphaeraceae bacterium. Taxonomy (GTDB): domain Bacteria; phylum Verrucomicrobiota; class Lentisphaeria; order Oligosphaerales; family Oligosphaeraceae; genus JAAZKI01. The sequence goes on from CAYOUR010000121.1 coordinate 11,810, forward strand.
CGAGGCGTCAAGCATCTTCATGTCATGCGTGGCGGCAATGACCGTCACGCCGTCTTTTTCGCGCAGCTCGCGCAGCAGGGTGATCATTTCCCGCCCGGTTTCCACATCGAGATTGGCGGTCGGCTCGTCGGCCAGGATGATGACCGGGTCGTTGGCAATGGCACGGGCCACGGCGACCCGTTGCTGCTGGCCGCCGGAGAGTTCGTAGGGGCGGTGGAACAGGCGTTCGCCCAGACCGACCTTGGTCAGGATTTTCGCGGCCTTGTCACGCGCGTCGTCCGCGCTGAGTCCGGCGAAGATCATGGGCAGCGTGACGTTTTCGAGGGCGGTGAGCACGGGCAGAATATTATAGGACTGGAAGATATAGCCGATTTTATGGCAGCGCATCCAGGCCAGTTCAAAGGAGTCCAGCTGCGCCAGGTCGATTTCATCCATGAAAACCATGCCCTCGGTTGGTGAGTCGATGCCGCCAATCATGTTGAACAGCGTGCTTTTGCCCGAACCGGAAGGCCCCATGATGGACAGGTATTCGCCGCGAAAGATGTCGAGGGAGATGCCATCCAGGGCCTTGGTCACGGCTTCGCCCGAGCCGTAGTACCGCTTGACGTCCAGCACACGTACGACGATATCCTGATATATGTTTGTTTCCTCGGTCATCGTTCACCTGGTTGTTGTGTCAGCCCAAGGCCGGTGGCGTCTGATCCCCCTGGCTGGACAGGCCCTGTTCAGGCCCCGGGAGGTCCCGCCAATATAATTCCAGTCTCCGTTTTCACAAATTGCTTTTTCAAAACGCGCGGATAATCAGTAATCGGTCATCCATTGAACATTCGAGCCATGGCGCGTTTTTGCATGC
>CAYOUR010000122.1:0-12632 GCA_964407145.1 uncultured Lentisphaeraceae bacterium
GGCGTTTCTCGCGGGCCGCTGGTTCCGCCCTCACCTCCCGGCCTGGGCCGCCCCCCGAGCCAGCCGTTTTCACCTGGGAAGCCATCATGACGCATGCCCTTGACATCCTGAAAGAACGAGGCTTCATTTATCAGATCACCGATGATGAAGCCATGTCCCAACGCCTGGCCGCGGGTCCGGCGACCTTCTACGTCGGCTTCGACCCGACCGGGAGCAGCCTGCATATCGGCCATCTGCTGCCGGTGATGGCGATGCGCTGGCTGCAAAAGGCCGGCCACCGCCCGATCGCCCTGGTCGGCGGCGGCACCGCCATGATCGGCGACCCCTCCGGCAAGACCGAGGCTCGCCCCATCAGCGACGTGGCCACCATCGACGCCAACGCCAAGGCCATCCAGGCCCAGCTCGGCCGTTTTCTCGACTTCACGCCGGGACCGTCCCAGGCCATCATGGTCAACAACGCCGACTGGCTCCGCGGCCTCAACCTGATTGACTTCCTGCGCGACATCGGCAGCCTGTTCAGCATCCCGCGCATGCTCAGCGCCGAGTCCGTCCAGCTCCGCCTGGAGACCGGCCTGTCCTTCCTGGAATTCAGCTACCCGCTGCTGCAGTCCTACGACTTCTACGTCCTCCGCCGCGACCGCGACTGCCAGTTCCAGTTCGGCGGCCAGGACCAGTGGGGCAACATCGTCGCCGGCGTCGACCTGACCCGCCGACTCCTGGGCGAGGAAGTCTTCGGCGCCACCTTCCCGCTCCTGCTGAAAAGCGACGGCGCCAAATTCGGCAAGACCGCCGGTGGCGCCGTCTGGCTGGACCCTGAGCGCACCGCGCCCTTTGACTACTACCAGTTCTGGCGCAATGTCGACGACGCGGACGTCACCCGCCTGCTGGGCTTCTTCACCAGCCTGCCCATGGCGGAAGTCCGCCAGCTCGGCGCCCTGCCCGCGCCCCAGATCAACCGCGCCAAGGAAATCCTGGCCTACGAGGCCACCGCCCTGGCGCACGGCCATGACGAGGCCATCCGCGCCTTCCTGGCCGCCGGCCAGGAATTCGGCTTTGCCGACCCGGCCGGCGCCATCGCGACCTCCTCCCGCGTCACCGACCTGCCCGCCGGCGGCCTGGACAGCGACATTCCGGCCGTGTCCGTGACCGCGGCCGAACTGGGCGACGGCATGGGCATGCTCACCCTCCTGGTCAAAGCCGGCCTGTGCGCCTCCAACGGCGAAGCGCGGCGACTGATCAAGGGCGGCGGCTGCTACCTCGGCGACGCCCGCATCACCGATGAAAAAGCCACCGTCACCGCCGCCGATTTTCAGGATGGCGTGCTGACCCTCCGCGCCGGCAAAAAGGCGCGCAAGCGCGTCCTGCTGACACCGTGACGCCTTCTCCCCTTGGTGTGTCCAACTACTGCAACTAGCCCAGGAATCATCATGAAAATCGATCCCCGCGCCGCCATTGCGCCGGGCGCCCAGCTCGGCGCCGAGGTTGAGGTCGGGCCATTCGCCGTCATCGACGAGCATGTCGTGGTCGGCGACGGCTGCAGAATCGGCCCGCACGTTCATCTGACCGGCCACACGACGATCGGCGCCAACACGGAAATCCACGCCGGCGCCGTCATCGGCGACGCGCCCCAGGACCTCCACTACAGCAACGAAGTCAGCTACACCGACATCGGCGCGAACTGCGTCTTGCGCGAATACGTCACCATCCACCGTGGCACCGAAGAGGGCAGCCGAACCACCGTCGGCAACGGCGTGCTGATGATGGCGTTCTCGCATCTCGGCCACAACTGCGTCATCGGCGACGGCGTCGTCATCGCCAACGCCTCGCTCCTGGCCGGCCGCGTCGAAGTCGGCCCGCGCGCCTTCATCAGCGCCGGTGTCATGATTCACCAGTTCGTCCGCGTCGGCCGGCTGGCCATGATCGGCGGCGGCAATGGCATCGGCCAGGACATCCCGCCCTTCTGCATGCTCCAGAATGAGCAGATTCAGGGTCCGAACGTCGTCGGTCTGCGCCGGGCCGGACTGGCCGAAAGCTCCCGCGCCGCCGTCCGCCAGGCGATCAAGCTGTACTTCCTCTTCGGCCTCAGCCGGATGGGCGCGGTCGAACGCATCCGCGCCGAAGTCCAGACCTGCCCGGAAGTCGAGGAGTTCATCGACTTCATCCTCAACACCAAACGCGGCATCAGCCCGGGACGACGCCTGAAAACACACCCGGAAACCGCGGAGGCGGCGGCCGAAAACGCCTGAGGCCAGGCAAAATTCCTCAACCCCAGCCAATAAGGGCCGATGGCGAAGCGTTTCTTGTAACGTACCTGCAATCATCCATCCACCCATTCACCCATCAATTTAGGCATTCAGCCAACCAAAGCAAGGGATTCACCATGAAGAAGTCCACCTCGTTGTTCACGCTGATTGAGCTGCTCGTCGTCATTGGCATCATCGCCATCCTCGCCGCCATGCTCATGCCGGCCCTGTCCAAAGCCCGTGAAAAAGCCAACCAGGCCGACTGCATGAGCCAGCTGAAACAAATCGGCCTGGCGCTGAAGATGTACGCCAACGACCAGAGAGGGTGGTACCCGGCGGTTTTGGATAATGACGGCAAGGTCAGCGCCAAGACCCACAACACCCCCGGCTTGGGCGTGCTCCTGCGCGATGACTACATCGAAACCGCGAAAATCTTTGTCTGCCGCAGCAGCAGACACACCGTGCCGCAAAAAGACGGCGATGCCCCTGCCTATCAGGTCATGCTTGACAACACCACCGACACGGCCAGCGGCAAGAACGGCAATGCCGAAATATGCAGTTATTTGTACTACGGCGCCGTGAATTCCGACGATGCCACCGCCGAGCATGGCATTGTCCGCGACAAAAACGCCAACCACAAGGTTTTGGGCAACGTCCTCTTCGGGGACAGCCACGTGGAATCCGTCTCTCCGGGCAAAGACATCGAATGGGCATCAGTCAACAACTGCTTCCAGATGAATACCCCAGGCGATAGTGATGACTATGAAGACATTCGCCCAGAAACAAAAAACGACTTGTGGACGCAAACCGGCAACCAGGATTGATTTTCCCGAAATCTGCTGAGTAAACGTTCGTGCATGCATATCCCCGGCGGTCCGGCCTTGAGCTGGACCGCCGGTTTGCTTTCCGGCACTCTTTTTTTCGCTTCACAAGGTGGCCGGAGCTTCCAGCTCCGGCGAGGGTGGCCGGAGCTTCCAGCTCCGGCGAGGAAGGTAGCGATAGGACGCATAGGACGTATAGGCATGGGACAAATGGGACAAAAAAACGGCGGCCCCATGAGCATACATCCCATGCGTCCTATTCCGCCGCCCCATACGTCATATATGTCCCATAGGTCCCATTCATCGTCCTATCGGTTCCGTGCTTCTTCCCTTGCCCTCCCCCGGGGCCAGTTGTCTGGTCCATTCCCGGAGGGAGCTGTCGCGGGCGCCCATGATGAGGCAGCAGGCCGCACCCTGCTGCCCGCGGATGATCGCCTCGGCTTCCGGACGCGTCGCCGCCTGGACCGGGAGGCCGGCGGCGGCCAGTTCGGCGGCCACCTGGCCGGAAGTCGGCTGGAACGACGCCGAGCCGCCGGCATAGAACACCGGCAGGAGGAGCAGCCGGTCTCCAGGCAGCAGAGCGCCGCGCAGGGCTTCGCGCAAAGCCGGCCGCATGAACTCCAGCGGACGGAAGCCGTGCGGCTGAAAGCACGCCAGCAGCGGCGAGCCGAAACGCTCCCGCGCCGTGGCCAGAGCCGCGGCAATCTTTTCCGGATTGTGGGCATAGTCGTTGACGACTGCCGTTCCCCCGCCTAGTCGCCCCATCACCTCGAAGCGCTGCCGCACGCCGGGAAACGCGACCAGCGCGCCGGCCAGCGCCATCGGCGAATGCGGCAAATCCAGCAGGCTCAGCAGCGCCAGCACCGCCGTCGCATTGACCGCGGAATGACGGCCGGACTGCGAGGACGCGACCTCGCCAAAGCCCGGCACCCGGAAACGAATCCCCTGCGCCGCGGCGGCATAGTTCAGCGGAAACAGCACGCCCGGCGCCAGCGTCTCACCGGCGGCAAAAAGCGCCTGGCGTTGCGGGCCGGCGGCGGCAAGCCCGGTCAGTTCGGCCAAAACCGCGACACCGCACTGGCAGCGCTGCAGGAATCCGGCGAACACAGCCCGCAGTTCATCCTGACTGTAGTGGTCGTTGCCGACATTGAGCAGCACGCCGTAATCCGGCGCAAAGGCGCTCAGGGAGCGGTCGCTCTCGTCGACTTCGTAAACCAGCCAGCGCGGACGACGGCCGCCAACGGCAAAATTGCCGGGGAAGACCTCGGTTTCGGCATCCAGGCAATAGCCGCCATTGACCATAAGCACGTCTTCTCCCAGGGCGCGGAGGGCGCTGGCGATCCAGCCCGTCACCGACGTCTTGCCGCACGAGCCAGCCACCGCGATCTGCCCCCCGTCCAGGCGATTGAGCGCCGCCGCCAAGGCCTTGGCCCGATGCACGACGGGGCAAGTCGGCATGACCTGCAGGTCGGGATTATCGGCCTCGACGGCCGTCGAGATGATCAGCGCCGCCGGCGCCTCCGCCCGCACGCCGCCGCCGTCCTGAGCGTAAAGGCGGATGCCCTGCCGCCGCAGGGCCGCGTAGAGCTCCTCCTTGCCGGGCTCGTCCAGCCCGCGGTCGCTGCCGGCCACCTCATGCCCCTGCCAGCGCAGCAGCTGCGCCAGTCCGCTCATGCCGATGCCGCCGATGCCGACCAGAAACACCTTGGCCGGAACCTCCGGTAACTGTGCTGCTTGCTCCATGCCCATGCCTATGCGTCCTGTGCCTATGCGCTCTGTGCCTATGCGTCCTGTTTCATCCAACTTCTTCTTCAGCCACCGTTCCGGCCGGTACCCAGGGCGATCAAGTCGTCCAGGCGTGCGTCCCGCCATCCAGGCTGGCTCAGGATGTGTTCCAGCAAATAGCCGCAGGCGACCGCATCGAAGAGCGCGTCATGCGCTTCGCGTCCCGGGCAGGCCCGGCAGGTCTTTTCCACCAGCCCGAGCGTGCCCAGCAGGTCACCGAGCTGGTAGCTTTCCAGGCCCGGGTAGGCCGCCCGCGCCAAGACCAGGGAATCAACCCAGTGCGGGAAGTCGTGAAAGGCGAAGGTGTGCCGCAGCAGGGACCGTTCGGTCGGCGCGTGGTGCGCCGCCAGAGGCCGTCCCGTCAGCCAGGGCGACAGCTGCGGCCACAGCTCCAGCAAACTCGGTGACTGGGCCAATTCCGCTCGGAGCGCCGCCCACCGCCCAGGCGCGTAGGGATTGAACGGGTGGCTTTCCGGCACCCGCAGGTGCGAAACCAGGCAGTGTTCCGGCAGCACCCGGCCATGGCGGAAAAAGACGGCGCCGATCTGCCAGGGCAGATTCGGGTGCCCCTCGCAGGCGCCGGTGCTCTCAAAGTCCAAAACCACCAAGTCGCTTTCAATCGCCAAAACCATCGTCGCCTTCCCGCCTCCCTGCATGATTCGTCACTTGGCATGCCTTGCCCATCATTTGGAGTATATTATAGCTCGTCCCCAGCAACATCCAAACCGCCGCAGCCCATTTGGAGACCCACGATGATTGACCTCAAACGCCACCTCGCCGTCCAGGCCTACTGCTTCCGCCACTTCAAAGACGGCGGCCCCGTCGCCATCGCCCGCAAAGTCCGGGAAATCGGCCTCACCAAAGTCGAAATCTCGCCGCCGGCCGACCGCGCGCTATTCCAAACCACGATCCAGCAGTTCCAGGACGAGGGCGTCGGCATCGCCTCAGTCTTCGCGCCGACCCTGACCGGCAACGAACCGGCCGAACGGTCCGCCTGCGAATTCGCCCAGCTCTGCGGGCTGAAGCACATGACTGTCAACTTCGCGCTTGACCAGAATGTCTTTAAGACCTTCGCCCTCGCCGAGAAACTCGCCGCCGAATACGACCTCAATCTCGGCATCCACAACCACGGCTGCAGCCACTGGCTGGGCTCGGCCGCCGTGCTCGACTATGTCTTCCAGAACACCTCGCCGCGCATCGGCCTCTGCCTGGATACCGCCTGGGCCCAGGACGCCAACCTCAATGCCGTTGACGCCGTCCGCAAATACGCCCGCCGCCTGTACGGCGTGCACTTCAAGGACTTCGTCTACACGCCAGCCAAGAAGCACCGGGACGTCGTCATCGGCGCCGGCACCATCGACCTGCCGGCCCTGTGCCAGGCTCTGCGCGACATCGACTACCAGGGCTTCGCCGCCCTGGAATACGAAGGCGAGCCGGAAAACCCCAACACGGCACTCATCGCCTGCCGGCAGGCGATGAGTGCCGTGTTGGGGTTTTCCGGCTCGCCTTCGTATTCCAGGGCGGCGAAGCCCTGGTAGTCGATGTCGCGCAGAGCCTGGCACAGGGCCGGCAGGTCGATGGTGCCGGCGCCGATGACGACGTCCCGGTGCTTCTTGGCTGGCGTGTAGACGAAGTCCTTGAAGTGCACGCCGTACAGGCGGCGGGCGTATTTGCGGACGGCGTCAACGGCATTGAGGTTGGCGTCCTGGGCCCAGGCGGTATCCAGGCAGAGGCCGATGCGCGGCGAGGTGTTCTGGAAGACATAGTCGAGCACGGCGGCCGAGCCCAGCCAGTGGCTGCAGCCGTGGTTGTGGATGCCGAGATTGAGGTCGTATTCGGCGGCGAGTTTCTCGGCGAGGGCGAAGGTCTTAAAGACATTCTGGTCAAGCGCGAAGTTGACAGTCATGTGCTTCAGCCCGCAGAGCTGGGCGAATTCGCAGGCGGACCGTTCGGCCGGTTCGTTGCCGGTCAGGGTCGGCGCGAAGACTGAGGCGATGCCGACGCCCTCGTCCTGGAACTGCTGGATCGTGGTTTGGAATAGCGCGCGGTCGGCCGGCGGCGAGATTTCGACTTTGGTGAGGCCGATTTCCCGGACTTTGCGGGCGATGGCGACGGGGCCGCCGTCTTTGAAGTGGCGGAAGCAGTAGGCCTGGACGGCGAGGTGGCGTTTGAGGTCAATCATCGTGGGTCTCCAAATGGGCTGCGGCGGTTTGGATGTTGCTGGGGACGAGCTATAATATACTCCAAATGATGGGCAAGGCATGCCAAGTGACGAATCATGCAGGGAGGCGGGAAGGCGACGATGGTTTTGGCGATTGAAAGCGACTTGGTGGTTTTGGACTTTGAGAGCACCGGCGCCTGCGAGGGGCACCCGAATCTGCCCTGGCAGATCGGCGCCGTCTTTTTCCGCCATGGCCGGGTGCTGCCGGAACACTGCCTGGTTTCGCACCTGCGGGTGCCGGAAAGCCACCCGTTCAATCCCTACGCGCCTGGGCGGTGGGCGGCGCTCCGAGCGGAATTGGCCCAGTCACCGAGTTTGCTGGAGCTGTGGCCGCAGCTGTCGCCCTGGCTGACGGGACGGCCTCTGGCGGCGCACCACGCGCCGACCGAACGGTCCCTGCTGCGGCACACCTTCGCCTTTCACGACTTCCCGCACTGGGTTGATTCCCTGGTCTTGGCGCGGGCGGCCTACCCGGGCCTGGAAAGCTACCAGCTCGGTGACCTGCTGGGCACGCTCGGGCTGGTGGAAAAGACCTGCCGGGCCTGCCCGGGACGCGAAGCGCATGACGCGCTCTTCGATGCGGTCGCCTGCGGCTATTTGCTGGAACACATCCTGAGCCAGCCTGGATGGCGGGACGCACGCCTGGACGACTTGATCGCCCTGGGTACCGGCCGGAACGGTGGCTGAAGAAGAAGTTGGATGAAACAGGACGCATAGGCACAGAGCGCATAGGCACAGGACGCATAGGCATGGGCATGGAGCAAGCAGCACAGTTACCGGAGGTTCCGGCCAAGGTGTTTCTGGTCGGCATCGGCGGCATCGGCATGAGCGGACTGGCGCAGCTGCTGCGCTGGCAGGGGCATGAGGTGGCCGGCAGCGACCGCGGGCTGGACGAGCCCGGCAAGGAGGAGCTCTACGCGGCCCTGCGGCGGCAGGGCATCCGCCTTTACGCTCAGGACGGCGGCGGCGTGCGGGCGGAGGCGCCGGCGGCGCTGATCATCTCGACGGCCGTCGAGGCCGATAATCCCGACCTGCAGGTCATGCCGACTTGCCCCGTCGTGCATCGGGCCAAGGCCTTGGCGGCGGCGCTCAATCGCCTGGACGGGGGGCAGATCGCGGTGGCTGGCTCGTGCGGCAAGACGTCGGTGACGGGCTGGATCGCCAGCGCCCTCCGCGCCCTGGGAGAAGACGTGCTTATGGTCAATGGCGGCTATTGCCTGGATGCCGAAACCGAGGTCTTCCCCGGCAATTTTGCCGTTGGCGGCCGTCGTCCGCGCTGGCTGGTTTACGAAGTCGACGAGAGCGACCGCTCCCTGAGCGCCTTTGCGCCGGATTACGGCGTGCTGCTCAATGTCGGCAACGACCACTACAGTCAGGATGAACTGCGGGCTGTGTTCGCCGGATTCCTGCAGCGCTGCCAGTGCGGTGTCGCGGTTTTGGCCGAACTGACCGGGCTTGCCGCCGCCGGCCCGCAACGCCAGGCGCTTTTTGCCGCCGGTGAGACGCTGGCGCCGGGCGTGCTGTTTCCGCTGAACTATGCCGCCGCGGCGCAGGGGATTCGTTTCCGGGTGCCGGGCTTTGGCGAGGTCGCGTCCTCGCAGTCCGGCCGTCATTCCGCGGTCAATGCGACGGCGGTGCTGGCGCTGCTGAGCCTGCTGGATTTGCCGCATTCGCCGATGGCGCTGGCCGGCGCGCTGGTCGCGTTTCCCGGCGTGCGGCAGCGCTTCGAGGTGATGGGGCGACTAGGCGGGGGAACGGCAGTCGTCAACGACTATGCCCACAATCCGGAAAAGATTGCCGCGGCTCTGGCCACGGCGCGGGAGCGTTTCGGCTCGCCGCTGCTGGCGTGCTTTCAGCCGCACGGCTTCCGTCCGCTGGAGTTCATGCGGCCGGCTTTGCGCGAAGCCCTGCGCGGCGCTCTGCTGCCTGGAGACCGGCTGCTCCTCCTGCCGGTGTTCTATGCCGGCGGCTCGGCGTCGTTCCAGCCGACTTCCGGCCAGGTGGCCGCCGAACTGGCCGCCGCCGGCCTCCCGGTCCAGGCGGCGACGCGTCCGGAAGCCGAGGCGATCATCCGCGGGCAGCAGGGTGCGGCCTGCTGCCTCATCATGGGCGCCCGCGACAGCTCCCTCCGGGAATGGACCAGACAACTGGCCCCGGGGGAGGGCAAGGGAAGAAGCACGGAACCGATAGGACGATGAATGGGACCTATGGGACATATATGACGTATGGGGCGGCGGAATAGGACGCATGGGATGTATGCTCATGGGGCCGCCGTTTTTTTGTCCCATTTGTCCCATGCCTATACGTCCTATGCGTCCTATCGCTACCTTCCTCGCCGGAGCTGGAAGCTCCGGCCACCCTCGCCGGAGCTGGAAGCTCCGGCCACCTTGTGAAGCGAAAAAAAGAGTGCCGGAAAGCAAACCGGCGGTCCAGCTCAAGGCCGGACCGCCGGGGATATGCATGCACGAACGTTTACTCAGCAGATTTCGGGAAAATCAATCCTGGTTGCCGGTTTGCGTCCACAAGTCGTTTTTTGTTTCTGGGCGAATGTCTTCATAGTCATCACTATCGCCTGGGGTATTCATCTGGAAGCAGTTGTTGACTGATGCCCATTCGATGTCTTTGCCCGGAGAGACGGATTCCACGTGGCTGTCCCCGAAGAGGACGTTGCCCAAAACCTTGTGGTTGGCGTTTTTGTCGCGGACAATGCCATGCTCGGCGGTGGCATCGTCGGAATTCACGGCGCCGTAGTACAAATAACTGCATATTTCGGCATTGCCGTTCTTGCCGCTGGCCGTGTCGGTGGTGTTGTCAAGCATGACCTGATAGGCAGGGGCATCGCCGTCTTTTTGCGGCACGGTGTGTCTGCTGCTGCGGCAGACAAAGATTTTCGCGGTTTCGATGTAGTCATCGCGCAGGAGCACGCCCAAGCCGGGGGTGTTGTGGGTCTTGGCGCTGACCTTGCCGTCATTATCCAAAACCGCCGGGTACCACCCTCTCTGGTCGTTGGCGTACATCTTCAGCGCCAGGCCGATTTGTTTCAGCTGGCTCATGCAGTCGGCCTGGTTGGCTTTTTCACGGGCTTTGGACAGGGCCGGCATGAGCATGGCGGCGAGGATGGCGATGATGCCAATGACGACGAGCAGCTCAATCAGCGTGAACAACGAGGTGGACTTCTTCATGGTGAATCCCTTGCTTTGGTTGGCTGAATGCCTAAATTGATGGGTGAATGGGTGGATGGATGATTGCAGGTACGTTACAAGAAACGCTTCGCCATCGGCCCTTATTGGCTGGGGTTGAGGAATTTTGCCTGGCCTCAGGCGTTTTCGGCCGCCGCCTCCGCGGTTTCCGGGTGTGTTTTCAGGCGTCGTCCCGGGCTGATGCCGCGTTTGGTGTTGAGGATGAAGTCGATGAACTCCTCGACTTCCGGGCAGGTCTGGACTTCGGCGCGGATGCGTTCGACCGCGCCCATCCGGCTGAGGCCGAAGAGGAAGTACAGCTTGATCGCCTGGCGGACGGCGGCGCGGGAGCTTTCGGCCAGTCCGGCCCGGCGCAGACCGACGACGTTCGGACCCTGAATCTGCTCATTCTGGAGCATGCAGAAGGGCGGGATGTCCTGGCCGATGCCATTGCCGCCGCCGATCATGGCCAGCCGGCCGACGCGGACGAACTGGTGAATCATGACACCGGCGCTGATGAAGGCGCGCGGGCCGACTTCGACGCGGCCGGCCAGGAGCGAGGCGTTGGCGATGACGACGCCGTCGCCGATGACGCAGTTGTGGCCGAGATGCGAGAACGCCATCATCAGCACGCCGTTGCCGACGGTGGTTCGGCTGCCCTCTTCGGTGCCACGGTGGATGGTGACGTATTCGCGCAAGACGCAGTTCGCGCCGATGTCGGTGTAGCTGACTTCGTTGCTGTAGTGGAGGTCCTGGGGCGCGTCGCCGATGACGGCGCCGGCGTGGATTTCCGTGTTGGCGCCGATCGTCGTGTGGCCGGTCAGATGAACGTGCGGGCCGATTCTGCAGCCGTCGCCGACCACGACATGCTCGTCGATGACGGCGAATGGCCCGACCTCAACCTCGGCGCCGAGCTGGGCGCCCGGCGCAATGGCGGCGCGGGGATCGATTTTCATGATGATTCCTGGGCTAGTTGCAGTAGTTGGACACACCAAGGGGAGAAGGCGTCACGGTGTCAGCAGGACGCGCTTGCGCGCCTTTTTGCCGGCGCGGAGGGTCAGCACGCCATCCTGAAAATCGGCGGCGGTGACGGTGGCTTTTTCATCGGTGATGCGGGCGTCGCCGAGGTAGCAGCCGCCGCCCTTGATCAGTCGCCGCGCTTCGCCGTTGGAGGCGCACAGGCCGGCTTTGACCAGGAGGGTGAGCATGCCCATGCCGTCGCCCAGTTCGGCCGCGGTCACGGACACGGCCGGAATGTCGCTGTCCAGGCCGCCGGCGGGCAGGTCGGTGACGCGGGAGGAGGTCGCGATGGCGCCGGCCGGGTCGGCAAAGCCGAATTCCTGGCCGGCGGCCAGGAAGGCGCGGATGGCCTCGTCATGGCCGTGCGCCAGGGCGGTGGCCTCGTAGGCCAGGATTTCCTTGGCGCGGTTGATCTGGGGCGCGGGCAGGGCGCCGAGCTGGCGGACTTCCGCCATGGGCAGGCTGGTGAAGAAGCCCAGCAGGCGGGTGACGTCCGCGTCGTCGACATTGCGCCAGAACTGGTAGTAGTCAAAGGGCGCGGTGCGCTCAGGGTCCAGCCAGACGGCGCCACCGGCGGTCTTGCCGAATTTGGCGCCGTCGCTTTTCAGCAGGAGCGGGAAGGTGGCGCCGAAGACTTCCTCGCCCAGGAGTCGGCGGGTCAGGTCGACGCCGGCGACGATGTTGCCCCACTGGTCCTGGCCGCCGAACTGGAACTGGCAGTCGCGGTCGCGGCGGAGGACGTAGAAGTCGTAGGACTGCAGCAGCGGGTAGCTGAATTCCAGGAAGGACAGGCCGGTCTCCAGGCGGAGCTGGACGGACTCGGCGCTGAGCATGCGCGGGATGCTGAACAGGCTGCCGATGTCGCGCAGGAAGTCAATCAGGTTGAGGCCGCGGAGCCAGTCGGCGTTGTTGACCATGATGGCCTGGGACGGTCCCGGCGTGAAGTCGAGAAAACGGCCGAGCTGGGCCTGGATGGCCTTGGCGTTGGCGTCGATGGTGGCCACGTCGCTGATGGGGCGAGCCTCGGTCTTGCCGGAGGGGTCGCCGATCATGGCGGTGCCGCCGCCGACCAGGGCGATCGGGCGGTGGCCGGCCTTTTGCAGCCAGCGCATCGCCATCACCGGCAGCAGATGGCCGATATGCAGGCTGCTCCCGGTCGGGTCGAAGCCGACGTAGAAGGTCGCCGGACCCGCGGCCAGGCGTTGGGACATGGCTTCATCATCGGTGATCTGATAAATGAAGCCTCGTTCTTTCAGGATGTCAAGGGCATGCGTCATGATGGCTTCCCAGGTGAAAACGGCTGGCTCGGGGGGCGGCCCAGGCCGGGAGGTGAGGGCGGAACCAGCGGCCCGCGAGAAACGCC
>CAYOUR010000123.1:0-12392 GCA_964407145.1 uncultured Lentisphaeraceae bacterium
GTGTGTAACTTCTTGTTGGCGCCACTAATTTATCGTTGACTATCAAGGAGATATGGCTTTTACACCTAACGATTAGTCGGGAAGGTCGTTGATAGCCTGTTTGCCATTGTCATGTTTTGTCTGGTTTTATACATGACTTGTCATGGCTTTCCTTCCACGAAAATTCCCGAAGAGCCCCACTTTTGCCGTCGTAGCGTTCGCAATTGCCGGGGTGCGGATATATTTTATGCCTATTGTCAGCAGTGTGTTTTCAGAGTCAGGCATTGATTCTCAAAAGCAGGAAAGGATTTCCATGAGCTCGTCATGCCGTCGGATTTTACTTTTTGTGTGTCCGGTCGTCATGTTGACCGGGTGTCTGTCCGGTCCGGTCGCCCTTTCGGGAGCCGGTGATGGTGTCATTGCCGGACGCCGGGCGTACCGCCAGCAGGTTGCCGACCCGGCGACGCGCGCCCAGGCCATTCGTGACGGCCTGCATTCGGCCGATCCGCTGATCCGCAAGAATGCCTTGTACGAGACGATTGCCGACCGCGGAGAGGCCGGCATTGCCGACTTCGAGCATCTCACCCGCGACCAGGACCCTCTGGTGCAGGGCCTGCTGCTGGATTTTGTCAAGAAGATCGGCGACCCGCAATTGCGCACACGCCTGGCGCGCGACATCGGCGCGCATGCCGCCGACCCCGGCGTCCAGAAGACCGTCAACCGGATGATCTCGACGTTTGACTTCTTCCGCCCGAACGTCCGCCTCAAGGACAATCCCACCTGGGACCATGAAATCGAGACGGTCCAGACGATGACGCTGCCTGATGACGCCTGGAAAATCATCGCCGACCCAACCGAAGACGGCCACGAGAAAAAATTCTTCGCGGTGGCTTATGATGACCGGGACTGGCAGCCGGTGCGGGTCGGCGGCTGGGAGCATCAGGGGCTGGGCGCCTATGACGGCGTGGCCTGGTACAGGATCCGGTTCACCGCTCCGCCCAAGGGCCAGGCGAATGCCGCCGAATTGCATTTCGGCGCCGTTGACGAGGTCGCCTGGGTCTGGCTCAACGGCACGTATGTCAGCCAGCACGACCTCGGCACCGACGGCTGGGACATACCTTTTGCCCTGGATGTCACCCCGGAAATCAAGTGGGGCGAGGAGAACCTCCTCGTGGTCAGAGTCTATGACAGTGCGCAGCAGGGCGGCATCTGGAAGCCCGTCGTTCTCCACGTCCTGAAATGAAGGAAGCCGGCGCCGCCGGTCTGGTCCACGCGACCCGCAGGACGGGCAGCGGCGGAGCGGGCCCCTAAGGTGGATGGCCATCGTTTTTCTCAATTTACCTCAAGGAACAAATCATGCGTCATAGGCAACGTGTTCGATGGTCGGCGGCCTTGCTGCTGCCGTTGCTGCTGGCCGTTCTGGCGACGGCTGCGCCTCGCGAAACCCTGGTGGCGGAATGGGACTTCAGCCGCGGCGTCACGGCCAGCGCTGACGGCCGATTCACCGGCACACTGCGTGGGGCCACGAAGGTGGTTGACGGTCTTCTGCTGATGGCCCCCGGTTACGAGGACAAGGGCGAAGGACTGCTCCTGGACAAGGTCTACCCGGAACTGACGCCGGCCGAGGGCTTCCGCCTGGAAATCACGTTTCAGCACCGGCTGGAGCTGCGCACCGAACAGCCGCAGCAGCTGCTCTGGGACAACAAGTACCTGCTGGCCGGAAACTATCAGAACGCCAAAGGCAACCATGACGGCTTCGCGGTCGCCTTGGTCCATGGCGGCGGCGATGCTTTCACGCCGTATGTCTGGCTGGGGCTGGGGACGTCCACCAAGGTCTGCGCCGGAACGAAAGTCTCCCTCCCCCTGGGCCAACCGCATACGATCACCGTGGCCTACAACGGCGCCAGCCGCCTGGAGGTCAGCGTGAACGGGGCGCCCAACAAGTCGTTCACCTTTACGGAGGGCGGCCCCCTGTCCCCGGCCATCCGGCCAACGGTCATCGGCGACCGCTGCGGCTCGACCCACAACCGCTTTGACGGCGGCATCGCCCGGGTCAGGCTGACGACTTATCCGATGGAGTCTTTGACCTTGACCCTGCCTGGGCGAGCCGCCTTTGTGCGCGGCGAAGAAGGCGCCGCCCTGACGCTCCTGGTGACCAACCAGGGCAAGGCCGACCTGCATGGTGTGGCGATGGCTGTCGCCTTCAGCGAGCAGCTGGCCGGCATCCTGCCGAGTCGGCGCATCATTGTCGGCGACCTGGCCGCCAAAGAACGCCGCGCCATCAGTCTGCCGGTGGAAACCAGGCTGCGCCCTGGCAAATACCCCTTCGCGGCGACGCTGACGGCGAATGACGCGCAGGGCGAAGTCACCCTGGCCGGCAACTTCGAGTACACGGTCGGCCCGCAGCTCCCGCCGGACTCCATGCCGGTGCTGATGTGGGGCGGCGGCAGCCCCCTTGAAGTCGTTCTCGACCACGGCTTCACCCATGACCTGGGCGGTTTCGCCTCCCGGGTGCTGCGCAGCACTGACCTGGCGGACACGGCGTTCGCCGTCCAGCGTACCCTGGACGAGTATGTCGCCACCGGCCTGCGGCGCTCATCGTACTTCACCCTCGCCCATGACAAGGCGCTTACCGAGCAGTTCCCGCGGCGGCGCCGGGACGGCTCGGTCGTGCCCCGCAACGCTGAAGCCTCGAATCCGGAATACCAGGCCATCCTGGGCGACACGGCCGAGAAGACGGCGCAGATCATCAAGGACCATCCCGGCTGCGACGCTTTGCTGATCAACTCCGAGGTGCGCGATTCGACGGCGCCGTCGTTTGGCGCCGTTGAGCCGGCCGCGTTCCAGGCTTTTGCCGGCTTCCCCATCCCCGACGAGGTCATGACCAAGAGCGCCCCGCATTATTCCCGGGTGATGGACTTTCCGCTCGGCCGGGTCATCAGCCCGGACCACCGGCTGCTGGTGTTCTATCGCTGGTTCTGGAAGCAGGGCGACGGCTGGAATCCCGTCCAGACCCTGGTGAACAACGCCTATCATAAGCATATCAGCCGGCCGTTCTGGACCTTCTTTGACCCGACGGTCCGCGTTCCGCCGGTCTGGGGCAGCGGCGGCAATGTCGACTATGTCAGCCACTGGACGTACGCGTATCCCGATCCCCTGCGGACCGGCAGCGTCACCGATGAGCTGCGGGCCATGGCGGACGGGCGCCCCGGCCAGGACGTGATGTCCATGACTCAGATCATCTGCTACCGCAGCGCAACCGCCCCCCAGAGCCGCAACCCCGACCCCACCCCGGCCTGGGCGCTGGAACAGCCCGACGCCAAATTCATCTCCCTGCCGCCGGATTCTCTGCGGGCCTCCATCTGGGCCAAGATTTCCCGGCGCGTTCAGGGCATCATGTTCCATGGCTCCGGCTCGCTCTGGGGCGCGCCCAGCATCGGCTCCTATTTCAACACCAACCCGGAAACCGCGGTCATGCTGAAAAAGGTCATTGGCGACGTCGTGAAGCCGCTGGGGCCGACCCTGAAGCGGATTCCGGAGCGTTCGCCGGAGGTGGCGATTCTGCACAGCTTCGCGTCAAGCGTCTTCGCGGGGCGTGGCACCTGGGGCTGGCAGGGCTGGCTGCTGGACGCGCACCTGATGCTGCAATGGGCCAACCTCGCCCCGGCCGTCGTCTATGAGGAAAAGCTGCTGCGCGACGGCTTCGGGGACCTGAAAGTCCTGTGCCTGTTCCATTGCGATGTGCTGACCGCGCCGGTGTACGAGGCCATCAAGGCGTTCCAGGCCAAGGGCGGCATCATCGTCGCGGACGAATGCCTGGTTCCGGGAATCGTCCCGGACATCCTGGTCAAGTCCTACAAGCGCCAGCCCGAGGCCGAACCGGCCAAGGCGGAATTGCAGGCCATGGCGGCCGAACTGCGGCGCCAGCTGGACCCGTACTACCGCGCCTACGCCGATGCCAGCAATCCCGACCTGGTGACCCGGGTGCGGACGTACGGCCAGGCCGACTACCTTTTCGTCATCAACGACCATCGCACCTACGGCGATTACCTGGGGCCCTGGAAGCTGACCATGGAGAAGGGCCTGCCGAACCGTGGCGCCGTGACCGTGCGGCGTGGCGATGTCAAGTCGGCTTTCGACCTGGTGGCCCATTGTCCGGTGCCCTTTGTCTGCAAGCGGGGCGTCACGACCCTGGACGTCGATTTCTCCACCAACGACGGCCGGCTGATTCTGCTGCTGGACCATGATTTGCCGAAACTGAGGGCGGCGTGGACGGCCGACCGGAAGGTCAAAGTCACCATGGCGCGCGGTCGGGGGCAGGTGTCCAAGGCGCTGTATCCCATCCGCATCGACGTGGTTGACCCGGACGGCAAGGTCATGGATGGCAGCGGCCACGCCTGCGCCGTTGACGGCGACTATCTCTTTGCGCCGGCTCAGGCGCTCAATGACCAGCCCGGCGTCTGGAAAGTCCGGGTGACGGAACTGGCGTCGAATCAGCAGGTCGAACTGACGTTCGCCGTTCGTTGACGCCGTTCCGAAAGGCCGGCCGGCGAAACGCCGCGGGATGACATGCCAGCGAAGATTGAATGACGAGGAGGATGAACAACTATGTCTTGGAGAATTGTTTTGCCGGTTTGGTTGCTCTGTCTGGCGTCGATGACCTGCCTGGCGCAGGAAGTCACCATCAAGCTGCCGCCGCCCCAGAAGACTGGCGGCATGCCGTTGATGCAGGCGCTGGCCGCGCGCCGGTCCACCCGTCAGTTTGTCAAGGACCGCCCCCTTTCCGATCAGGTCCTGAGTGATCTGCTCTGGGCGACTTGGGGGTATAATCGTGAGAACAAGCGGACGGCGCCGACCGCGGTCAATGCCCAGGAGCTTGATGTCTATGTTCTGCGTGACGACGGCGTGTGGCTGTATGACGCCCGGCTGAACTCGCTGCTGCGCGTGCAGCATGAGGATGTCCGCGCCGCGACGGTCAGCGACCTCACCCGTCAGCCGTTCGTCACCGAAGCGCCGGTGACCCTGGTCTATGTCTGCGACACGACCAAGCTGTCGCCCCGGGCCAGCCGTCCGGACTGGAGCTTGATGGACACGGGCTTTCTGGCCCAGAACGCCTACCTGTACTGCGCTTCGGTCGGTCTGGGCACGGTCGTGCGCGGCAGTTTTCCGCCCGCCGAACTGGCCCGCGCCATGCGGCTGAAGGAAACCCAGACGATCACTCTCTGCCAGTGCGTCGGCTGGCCGGCCGAATGATTTTCTGTCCGGGCCCGGCCGCCGCCGTCGGTGGTTTCGAGTTTTATTGGGGGGGGCGGAAGGAGAAGCCAGCAGCAGTCTGCGGGAGTTGCCGGGCCTGTCAGAGCCGGCAGCGTTCCGTTTGGGAGCGTGTGTCGCTTCGGCGCCCTGGTTCCGCGCCAGGCCGTCGTCGTCACCAAACCCGGTGGCGGGTGAGCGCCGTCGACTCTCTGTCGGACTCGCCGGGTCACGTTGTTGCCGCCGCGACCGCCGGGCCATTTGATGACGTGCCAGCCCTGGGGGGGCGCCTGGCGCCGCTGTCGTTTGTTTTTTGTCTGTTTGCCGCAAGTGCCTTTCGGTTGTCAAACCGGGCCATATCCTCGTCATGCTGTATCGCTTGATCTATTTTCATCGCCGGGTCATTCTGCGCCTGACGCGACTGTGGGGCCGCCAGGTTGACGCCCGCAATCGCCTGCTGGCCCTGGCGTTGATCATCGGCGTGCTGACCGCGCTGGCGGCGGTGGTCCTGCATGAACTCGTCGCCGGCCTGACCCGCTGGAGCCAGCAGCTGATCGGCCATTGGGAGAACCGTCCCTGGTGGCAGAGCGGCCTGATGTTGGTTCTGCCCCTGGTCGGCCTGGCGCTGTCCCTGCTCGTGCAGCGCGTCCTGGGCGGCCGGCAGTATGCCAAAAGCCTCAGCCCGCTGATTCTCGCCCTGGACCGGCGGCAGACGCATATCCCGCTGATTGAGACCTTCAATCACATCCTGTCCAGCGCCTTGTCGGTCGGCCTGGGCGGCTCGGCCGGATTGGAGGCGCCCAGCGTCCTGACCGGCGCCGCCATCGGCTCCAACTGCGCCAGGTTCTTTTATGTCGACCGCATGCCGCGCAGCCTGCTGGTGGGCTGTGGTGCGGCCGCGGCCATCTCCGCGATCTTTGACAGCCCTGTCGCCGGTGTGCTGTTCGTGGTGGAGGTGCTGCTGCCGGAGTTCAGCGTGGCCGGGCTGGTGCCGCTGCTGCTGTCGAGCGCCGTGGCGACGGTCATTTCCCGTTCGCTGATCGGCAACAGCCCCTTTTTCCAGGCCTTCAATCTGCCCTGGGCGCCGGGCAATGTGCCCTATGTGTTCCTGTGCGGCGTGTTCTGCGCCCTGGTCGGCATCTTTGTCATTCGCGGCACCTACCGCATTGGCGGCCTGCTGCACGAGCATTTCACGCATCCCTGGTCGAGGCTCCTGGTCGGCGGCAGCGCCCTGTGCGTCATTCTGATGGTGTTCCCCTCGTTGCGTGGAACCGGTTATGCGTCGGTCGGCCAGCTTCTGGTCGGTGACGTCAGCGGCCTGACCGCGCCCAATCCCCTGTTTGGCTGGCTGCCGGCCTCGACCGTGCTCCCGGTCCTGATTGTCACGGCGAGCATCTTCGTCAAGGCCGTGGCCTCGGCCCTGACCATCGAATCCGGCGGCGACGGCGGCATTTTCGCCCCGACCCTCTTCATTGGCGCCTTCGCTGGATTCGCCTTCGCGCGCCTGCTCAACATGACCGGGATGACCTCGCTTTCGGAAAGCAACTTCGCCGTGATCGGGATGTGCGGGGTGTTCACGGCGGTGATGCGGGCGCCCCTGACCGGCATCTTCCTGGTGGCGGAAGTGACCGGCGGCTACATCCTGCTTGTGCCCCTGATGCTCGTCTCGGCCGTGGCCTGGGTGGCCGCACATTGCTTCGAACCGCAGTCCATCTACCGTAAAGGCCTGGCCGAGAAGCACCTCCTGAGCGACAGCCGGGACGACAAGGTGCTGCACCGCATCCCCGTGCGCGAATGCGTGCGCAAGACCTACCGGGTCCTGGCGCCGACCGATACGGTCGACACCCTGGTGCAGGCGATTGAGCGTGACGATCTGCATGACGAGGTCTTTGCCGTGCTCAAGCCGGATGGCGCCCCGGCCGGCGTCCTCCACCTGGAAAAAATCCTGCTGGCCATGCTGAATCAGCGTATCCACCACATCATGCTGGTTGACGACCTGATGGAGCCGCCCGTGGGTGCCGTGCTCGAAGATGACGACCTGACCAAGGCGATGTTGAATTTCGAAGCCTATCACCTGAAGTACCTCCCGGTTCTCGACCGCGCCGGCCGGCTGGTCGGCTTCCTGGGTCGGGAGGACGTGTTCAGCCATTATCGGGAATCACTGCGGGACAGCGATGAGCTGTAACTCCGCGACGATGCGAGGAGCCCCATGAGAACAACATCGCTGCGAGTCAAGCTCGCCCCTTTGCTGCTGGTGCTCGCCTTGGCCGCCCAAGGGGCGGACGACGGGCTGGAACGCCTGGCCGGGCTGCTGCAGCCGTATGCGTCGCGCGACTATTGGCTGTCGCGGCCGTCGCCGCCGCCGTTGACCAGGGCCGTCCTGGTTCATTCCCTGGAGGCGGCCCGGGCCTATTACCTGAACCAGCAGAAGGCGGACGGGTCGTTCATCTACGGCAAGGACATGGCCACGGACGAAGTCTACGAGGACGACAACCAGGTCCGCCAGGCCGGGGCGTTGTGGGGGCTGGCCAGCCTGAACCGTGACCGCGGCAATGAACCGACCCGGCGCGCCGTCATCCTCGGACTTGACTTTTTCGCGCGCCACATGACGGTCCTGCCGACCGGTGAATCGACCGTGGTGTATCCGGGCGAGGAAAACATCAAGACCGGCACGGTCGCCCTGTATTGCCTCAGCCTGATCGAATTCCTGCGCGGGGCGGAGGCGTCCCTGCCCAAGGAGCTCCGGGACCGTTACCGGACCTACCTGGAGCTGAACCTCACCTACCTGAGGTCGATGGAGATGGCGGACGGGTCGTGGGCCCGTTCGTATGACGCGCCCAGCGGCTTCCGGGAAACGGTCGCCAGTCCATACTATGACGGTGAGACGCTGCTGGCGTACTGCAAGGCCGCCCGCTATCTCGGCATGACCGAGCTGGTGCCCAGGATTGAGTACGCCCTGCCACGGCTGATCGCCAAGTACACGGTCGTCTGCTGGCGCCCGGGCGGGGATACGGACCTGACCAAGGGATTTTACCAGTGGGGCTGCATGGCCAGTGCCGAATACCTGGAGGCCGGCTGGACGGCGCATGCCGAACTGGCCGCCCAGGCCGCCCTGGCCATGTCGTGGTGGCTGCTCTACGATAATCAGCTGGAGAGTCGCCAGGGCAATACCGCCTATGCCGTCGAAGGACTGGTTGGCGCCTGGCGCGCCGCCAGGAAGCGCGGCGACACGGACAGCATGGCCGTGCTCCGGGAAACCTCGGAGCGCATCATCAACCAGTTGGTCACGCTGCAGTATGGCGGCCCCTACCAGGACTTCAATCCTTTTCTGAAGTCGCTGCCGCGCGTGAAGCCGCACTCTTTTGGCGGCATCAGCGCTTCACGTGACTCCGCCGTGGTCCGCATCGACGTGCATCAGCACCAGACCCATGCCATGCTCATGATTCTCAACAGCTTTTTCGTTGAGGAGAAGTAGGTCGACAACATGGGTTGCGGCAGCGCCTTGGACACGCCGCGCCCAAGCCTGGCCGAAATCCACCCGCCGGGGCGCCGCGCCGCGGTCCGGCAGGCTGTCCGGAAGTCCGGCTCCGTTTACTCCAGGTCGCGGGTGGCGACGACGGCGACCCCCGTTCCGGCGACGTCCTGGAGAATGACCTCGCCAATGCGAACGGGCAGGGCCGGGCGGGCTTCTGCAATGGCCCGCAGGCAGGCCGTGATCTTGTCCTTGGGAACCGGCCGCTGGGTCTTGACGCTCAGCGGAGTGGTGCGCCCGGGAATCATGATCAGCGCCGTGACCATGCGTTCCGGATGAACGCATTCCTGGCGCGCGTAGGATACGCCGCGGGGGCAGTCATTGCCGGTGACCGAGACGACCCGGCCGTCGTCCAGGGTGACTTCCAGGGAACAGCCCAATGGGCAGCCGATGCAGGTGATGTCGCGTTTCATGGCCATGAGTGTTGCATAAAGACGTTGATGGGTTGAACTGGGGCGAAAAGAACCCGGCCGGCGCGCCCGTGCCTATGGCGCCGTTGTGGCGTCCTCACAACGGACCCGCAGTTCCCGCGTTGGCCGGCCGGCCGTGAAATACTCCGGTCGAATCGTCAGTTCGACCATTTCCCCGGGAGCCAGGATGCGTTTTCGCACGTGATGGACGGCGACGCCGTCGGCCTCCAGCGCCAGGACGGCGTTTTTGCGGACCGCCGTCGGTCTGAACATCAGCTTGACCGGCCCGGACATCAGCGCATCCCGGCGGATGCGCTGGGGGACAATCCCGCGGATTCCCTCGCCGTCACGGACTTCGATGGCCGTTGCGTCGGCCGGCGTACCGGCCGTCGGGGCAGCGCCGCCGGGCAGTGCCGGGGTATTTGGCTCATCCGGCCGGCGGGCGGCGGCGGTGAAGCGCGCGGCCTGGCGTCCGGCCTCGGCGGCTTCAGCGGAAACGTGGTCGACCAGGTCATGGACATGCAGCACATTGCCGCAGGCGAAGATGCCGGCGACGCTTGTCTGCAGGCCGTCGTCGACGACGGGGCCGCCCGTCGCCGCATCCAGGTCGACGCCGGCCTGGCGGGACAGCTCGTTTTCCGGAATCAGTCCAACCGAGAGCAGCAGGGTGTCACAGGGGAAATGACGTTCCGTGCCGGGAACCGGGTGCAGGTCTTCATCGACCTGGTTGACGGTGACGCCGGCCAGGCGCTCCTGGCCATGAATGGCGGTGACCGTATGGCTGAGCAGCAACGGGATGCCGAAGTCGTCCAGGCATTGGACGATGTTGCGCTTGAGGCCGCTGGAGTAGGGCATCAGCTCGACGACGGCTTCGACCCTGGCGCCGGCGAAGGTCAGGCGGCGGGCCATGATCAGGCCGATGTCCCCCGAGCCCAGGATGACGAATCGCCGGCCGGGCATGAAGCCGTCGAGGTTGACAAAGCGCTGGGCCGTTCCGGCGCTGAAGATGCCGGCGCTGCGGGTCCCCGGTATGCCGAGGGCGCCGCGCGGCCGTTCCCGGCAGCCCATGGCCAAAACAATGGCGCCGGCCTGGAACTGCTGCAGGCCGTGGGCGGCGCTGACGCAGGTCGCCAGGCGGTCACGGGTGATGTCGATGACCGTCGTGTCGCACTGAAACGGGATGCCCTGCTCACGGACTTGGCTGACATAGCGGGCGGCGTATTCCGGGCCGGTCAGTTCCTCCTTGAAGACATGCAGGCCAAAGCCGGTGTGGACGCATTGGCGCAGGATGCCGCCCAGTTCGCGTTCGCGTTCCAGGATGAGGATGTCGGCCGCGCCGGCTTCCCGGGCCGCCAGGGCGGCGGCCAGGCCGGCCGGGCCGCCGCCGATGATCAGCACGCCGATGGGAGTGATGTCGGTCATGCTTCCACCTGCCTTTCCCAGGATGATTGGCCAAGCTGGTCGGTGAGGATGTGTGACTGGCCGCCGTTTTTGGTGATTTGCAGCGGTGACACCCCGAGCTCGTCGCTGAGGATGGCCACGACCCTGGGCAGGCAGAAGCCGCCTTGGCAGCGGCCCATGCCAGCCCGGGTGCGGCGCTTGACGCCGTCGACGCTGCGCGCGCCCATGGGACGGCGGATGCAGTCGCGGATTTCCGCCTCGGTGACCTGCTCGCAGCGGCAGATGATTTGGCCGTAGGCCGGATTGGCGGCAATGGCGGCGGCCCGTTCGGCCAGGGACATGGTGCGAAACCGTCGCACTGGCGGCCGGCAGGGCTGGAAATCGTCCCTGGCGTCGGCGTGCCGGCGTCCGGCGATGGCGGCGGCCAGCTCCCGGGCAATGGCCGGGGCGGCGGTCAGGCCGGGTGATTCGATGCCGGCGGCATTGAAGAAGCCCGTGGCGCCCGGAGCCTCGCCGACCACGAAGTCATGGCGCGCCAGGTGGGCGCGGTTGCCGGCAAAGGTGGTGATCAGTGCTTTCCGCGGCAGGCCCGGCCAGATACGCCTGGCGGCCAGATAAACTTGTTCCAGGCCGGCGCGGGTGGTGGAGCAGTCGTCGGGGTCGTCGATGTCCTCGGCGGTCGGCCCGACGATGATGGTGCCGTCGACCGTGGGCGAGACCAGCACGCCCTTGCCCATTTTTCCCGGCAGCTGAAAGATCGTGGAATGGAAGGTCCCGGCAAAGCTTTTGTCAATCATCCAGTATTCGCCCCGGCGGGGGATGATGCGCATGGGGTCGGAGCTGACCTGGTTGTTGAACACATCGGCGTACAGCCCGGCGGCGTTGACCAGGACGGTGGCCTTCAAGTCGCCCCGGTCGGTGCGGACAACCCAGCCGCGGTCCTGGCGGGCGATTTCCAGGGCGGTGGTGTTGAGGTGGAAGTCAACGCCGTTGGCGGCCGCGTTTTCCGCCAGGCCGGCGGTCAGTTCGTACGGGCATACGATGGCGCCGCTCGGCGCCAGCAGGGCGGCCCGGGCATCCGGGTTGAGGTTCGGTTCGAGGCGGCGCAGTTCATCCCGGCCGATCAGGCGCATGTCCGGCACGCCGTTGGCGAGGCCGTCCTGGTAGACGCCGTGCAGTGCGGGCAGCTCTTCTTCGGAGAAGGCGACGGTCAGGGCGCCGCAGCGCTGGAAAGGCACGTCCAGCTCCCGGCAAAGCTGTTCGTAGAGCTGGTTGCCGAGGACATTCAGGCGGGCCATTTCCGTGCCCGGCTTGGCGCTGTGGCCTGGATGAATGATGGCACTGTTGGCTTTGCTGGTGCCGGTGCCGACATCGTCACCTCGTTCGCACACACCCACCCGGAGCCGCCAGCGCGCCAACTCCCTGGCCACGGCGCAGCCGATGACGCCGCCGCCGATGATCATCACGTCATACATGATTCGCCTTCTTTTCCGCTGCATGTCCTGATTGCCGCCTTTCCCGCAAAAACAAAAAACGGCCTGGCCGAGAAATTAAGGACACAACCCGTTGACACACTGCTCCTGCAGTGCATCGGCGAGGTTGGCTCTCTGTTTCTCGGCCAGACCGTTTGCCGTCATCAGACAGCATCTAATGTACAACGCTTGCCCGTGAAGGCAAGCGCAGCCATCGTTTTTTTGTCGGCGGAAGGCCGTGTCCTACTCATTGGAACTGGCACCTGCCGTATGTCATCCAGGCTTTAGCCTGCCGTATGTCGTCCAGGCTTTCGCCTGCCGTACGTCGTCCAGGCTTTAGCCTGCCGT
>CAYOUR010000124.1:0-9105 GCA_964407145.1 uncultured Lentisphaeraceae bacterium
GACCCTGAAGACCGACGGTTCGTTCACTTACACGCCGAACGTCGGGTTCTTCGGTACGGACAGCTTCACGTACCAGGCCAACGACGGGTATGGCGACTCGGTTGCGGCGACGGTGACGATTACGGTCATCAACACGACGCCTCCGCCGTCGGACGAGTTTGCGCCGATTCCGGCCGGGACCAAGACGGGTACGAATCCGCTGGCCGCGCGCGAGTACTACTCGGATGGCTACTATCCGCAGACGTATTCGCTGACGGTTGACGACTACTACATCGGCAAGTACGAGGTCACCAAGGCGGTGTGGGACGCGGTTCGGGCCTGGGGTCTGGCCAACGGCTATACGGACCTGCCGGAAGGCGTGAGCAAGGGGCCGAATCACCCGGTGTATGCCGTCAACTGGTATGACTGCGTCAAGTGGTGCAATGCCCGCAGCGAAATGGAAAGCCGCATTCCGAGCTACACGGTCGCCGGCGCGGTCTATCGGACCGGGCAGTTGGACAATGTCGACTGCGACACGACGGTGGTCAGCTACCGTCTGCCGATGGAAGTGGAATGGGAGTACGCCGCCCGCGGCAACGCGGTCAGCACGCGTTACAGCTGGGGCAATGAGATCAAGCACACGGACGCGAATTACCGCAGCGACGTGTTCTACACGTATGACACCAGCCTCACGCGTGACTATCATCCGTCGTACAATGACGGCGTTGATCCCTACACCAGCCCGGTCGGGTCGTTTGCGGCCAATGATTATGGCCTGTATGACATGGCTGGCAACG
Source organism: uncultured Lentisphaeraceae bacterium (assembly GCA_964407145.1). GTDB lineage: Bacteria > Verrucomicrobiota > Lentisphaeria > Oligosphaerales > Oligosphaeraceae > JAAZKI01. The sequence goes on from CAYOUR010000124.1 coordinate 777, forward strand.
TGTACGAGTGGTGCTTTGAGTGGTATCCCGGTGCGGTCGGCACGAACCGCGTGCGTCGTGGCGGCAGCTGGTACTATGATGCCTTCAGCGCCCGTATCGGGTTCCGCCGTTCGGCTGGTCCGCATATCCGTAACTATGACTACGGATTCCGGGTGAGCATCTCGGCGGCGCCGTAAGGCTACTTAACCCCAACCTGAAAAACCAGCCAGCCCTTCCTTTCCCGCGGGAGAGGAAGGGCTGGTTGTTTTCGGGTTGGCCAAGAACGAATGCGACTAGATCTATGAATAACAGGAACGAACCACTGATGGACACCGAGCAACACTGATTTTCTCAAGGCGGTTGGCGGGCACATTTCGGGTTATCAGTGTTTGCCGTGTGATCAGGGCTGGTTCTGGAAGAGCAGGTCGGTCAGGGTGATGCTGTCCGGCGTGTCTTCGGTGGCTGCCAGGGGGAGGGAGAAGGTTCCGGCGCCATTGCGGAGGATTCTGGTGGTGTGCTGGCCATTCCAGGTGAATTGCACGGGTCTGACGCCGTTGCATTTGGGCGCGGCCACCTGAGCTGTGACGGCGGCCGGGTTAATGTCTGCGTTCACCGTGCAGGTTTTACCGATGTGCTGCTCGGCGATGGCGACGATGGCGCCGCCGGCGGCCGGCAGAGTCAGGTCGAAGGTCCAGGTATCGCTGGTCAGCTGTCGGGCGGCGATGGGCCGGCCGGTGACGAGATTGCGGAAGACCGGTTTTTGCCAGTTCCCCGTTACTGTGAAGGTGCCGGTGGCCGGCACGCCTTTTTCCAGAATGGCCTGGTATTGGGCGGAGCGTTCGTCGTAGGTTCGGGCGTCATTGACGGCAAACAGGTAGGTGAAGTCACCGCTGCGCCGGAGATTGCCGAGGATTTTCGGCGAGGAGCAGTCGCAGGCGCGGGGGACCTGTTTGTCGAGCCGTTCTCTCAGCCCGGCGGCATACGTTTCCATAATTTCCTGGTCGCGGTGCGCCGGCAGGCCTTTGAGCTGTGATTTGTCGACGATGTGCCGGGAGTTGTCGTCGTCCTTGATGCTGTAGTCGCAGCCGTTGGCCATGGAATTGGCGTTGACGCGGCGGCGGAAGGAGAAGTCAAAGTCGAAGAGGATGGCGTTGGGGATGTCGGCCTTGAGGCATTGGTCGGCGATGACGATGCCGCCCTTTTCGGCAAAGGCCCTGATTTTTCGGTAGACGGATTCGGTCAGGACCGGGCATGAGGGCAAGGCGAGGAGGCGGTAGTTATGGAGTTGGTCTTCGAGCAGGTCTTCCTCGAACAGGACGTCGGCGTGAATCCAAGCCATATTCATGACGGCGTAGAAGTTATAGATTTGGTAGTTGGTGTAGTGGGCGTGGCTGCGGGGGGCGTTGCCGTAGAGTCGGGAGGCGTAGCAGTCGAGGATGGCGGCTTGGCGCGGGACGTTGTCGGTCAGGCGGGCCAGGGCGCCGAATCGCGCGGCGATGTCGCGGTGGAAGTCGGCGATGGCTTGTTCGGTCGCCGGGGAATAGATGACCGGGTCGCCGCCTTCGCCGCTGCTGAGGTAGAATTCCAGCGGGCTGCCGAAGTAGTTGCCGATGCCGGCGACGCCGCGGGCGAGGTTGATCCAGGCGCATTCAGTCCAGCGGTCCGGGCCCATGCGCAGGGTCTGTTCGCGGGCGAAGCGGTCGGCGCCGCTGGGGACGAGCGACCCGGCGTAGTTCCAAAGCGTGATGCTGGGCAGGGGGAGGTTGCCCAGGCGGCGGGCGGCGGCGGACAGGGTTTCGACGAAGAGGGTGGATTTCGGGTCGGGGTTGGTGTAGGTCCAGCTGCTGATGGTGTTCATGCCGGCGAAGCGTTTCGGCACCGGAGCCAGTCGGAACGGGTCGGCGATGGTGAGCAGGTCGGGGCGGACGCGGTGGCAGGCTTTGGCCATAATGCGGTTGACGTGCGCCCAGCCGTCGCCGTGTTCGAAGTAGTACCGGGCGAAGGCGTAGTCCGGGTCGTCGTCGGGGATGACGCCGGGCTGCAGTTCCGGCGGTTCGGCGGTGCCGCTCAGGAAGCTCCGGTCCAGGGCGCGCAGGCGGTCCAGCGGAAAGCCGAGGGCCTTTTCGTGGCGGCGCCTGGCAGCCGGCGTGCAGGACAGCTTGAGGCGGTCCTCCACTTCGCTGTTCATGAAAATGGCATTCATGGAGGGGAATTCCGCGAACAGGGTCATGAGGTGGTCAATGAGGCGTTCGGCCTTTTTGCGCATAAAGGGCGAGAAGGGGTCGACCAGGGTGGTGACCTGGCCGTCCGGGGCGACCAGCCGGGCGGAATCAGGCGTGCCGGGGTCGGCGCGGAAGATGCCGGAGTCGGAATTTTCGACGAGGATGCCGAGGGAGATGCCGCGTTTCATGGCTTCTTCAATGAGGAAGACGGCGCGGTCGGGGTGGAGGATGGCCCAGCCGGCGCGGAAGTTGGCCAAGTTGAAGCCGAGTTTGCCGATCAGGTCGAGTTCATGCAGGGCGGTGTCGACTCCGGCCTCGAGGGCGTCGTAGTGGACGGTGCTGGGCCAATGCCAGGTCGCCATCCGGTCGCGGTCGGGTGGTGCGACGATGGCGAGCGTGAAGTCTTTTTCCAGGAGGGTGGCGTCCTGTTCGCGCAACTGTACGGTCAGGCGGTGTTCGCCGGTGCGAAGCGTTGACGCCGTGCATTCCCAGGTGATCTTGCCGGTATGGGTGCCGACTTTTTCCAGGGTGCGTTTTTCGGCGGCGCCGCCATCCAGGGAGAAGGCCAGGGTGCAGTTCTTGCGGTTGGCCGGCGTGAAGTTCATCAGGGTGAAGGTCCAGGCGAGCTTTTCATCGGCGTAGAAGCAGGACCGGCGGCTTACCTTGACGATACGGATGTCATGCAGTGAGTCGGACATGGCAGTGGTCTCCGGGGGCAGGGCTGCGGGTTGATGCGGGCTTGGCGTCGGCGTCTTTCGTCTATAATATGGTTTCCGCGGCGGCAAAAACACGCCGCCGGGGCGGTTTTTCTGTAATCCTTCGCTCGATGGGGCGCACAAGCCAACGGCATAGGACGTATGGGACGTATGGGACGTATAGGACGTATGGGAAGATAAATAGGACTATAGGACAATAGGACATATGGGATAGCAGGATAGGGCGTGTGGGGCGGCGCGGTAGGGCGTGAGTGCGTCGCGTGCGACGGTGCTGTTTGAAAAGGCGTCCGGCCGGCGGTAAATTTACATTTTACCTTGAGTTGTCATTTTGGTTTTTGGTTTGGCTTCGGTCTTCCTGGCGCATCGGGTGTGTGAGGTAGCTGAGAAGGTCCTGCTTGAGCGTTGTTTCACGGTATTCCAGGGTTAAGAGAAGGAGAAGTGTGATGGCTGCCCGCAGACCGAACATCGTTTTCATCATGTCGGATGACCACGCCGCGCATGCCATGAGCTGCTATGGCAGCCGCATCAACCAGACCCCGCACCTGGACCGCATTGCCGAGGGCGGGATTCGACTGGACAACTGTTTCTGCACCAATTCGATCTGCACGCCGAGTCGGGCGTCGATTTTGACTGGCACCTACAATCATGTCAACGGGGTCACGACCTTGTCGACGCACATGGATAATACGTTGCAGACTTTTCCGAAGTTGCTGCAGCAGGTCGGGTATCAGACGGCGATTTTCGGCAAGTGGCATTTGGGGCAGGGCGCCCAGCATTGCCCCACTGGTTTTGACGACTGGGCCGTGGTGCCGGGGCAGGGGCGCTACCATAATCCCGAATTCATTTTTCCGGGGCCGGATGGCGGCATCAAGCGGACGGTTCCGGGCTACGCCACGGACGTGATTACGGACATGTCCCTGGACTGGCTCAAGCAGCGTGACCCCGAGCGCCCATTTTGCCTCCTGTGCCATCACAAGGCGCCGCATCGGCCCTGGTATCCGGATGAGAAGCACGCCGGCATGTATTTGAACGAGGACATCCCGGAGCCGGAGACGCTGCTGGACGACTACCAGGGGCGGGCCTCGGCTGCCGCTGCCGCCGAGATGCGCGTCGGGGTGCACATGACGCCTACGGACCTGAAGTGCGAGATTCCGGCGGAACTGCCGGAGGAAGAGCTGCGGCGCTGGGCCTATCAGCGGTACATCAAGGACTACCTGCGGGTGATCGCCAGCGTGGATGACAATGTCGGCCGCCTGCTGGATTATCTGCGCGACGCCGGCCTGGAAGAGGACACGATGGTGATCTACACGTCGGACCAGGGTTTTTTCCTGGGCGACCACGGCTGGTTTGACAAGCGCTTCATGTACGAGGAATCGCTGCGCATGCCGTTTATTCTGCGGTATCCGCGCGAGGTGCGGCCAGGCAGCCGGAACGCCGACCTGGTTTTGAACGTCGACTTTGCCGCGCTGTTTTTGGATGTCGCCGGGGTGGAGACACCCGCGTCGTTCCAGGGACGCAGTTTCCGTCCGCTGCTGTCAGGGCAGACGCCGCCGGACTGGCGCCAGGGGATGTACTACCGCTACTGGATGAACAAGGGCCAGCACAACGTCTATGCCCATTACGGGATACGGACGCTGCGCTACAAACTGATCTATTATTATTCGGACGGCCTGGAGCAGCCGGGTGCGGTTGCGGACCGCTCTGTGCCGGAGTGGGAGCTGTTCGACTTGGAGAAAGACCCGCACGAATTGCACAGCGTGTACCATGCTCCCGAGTATGCCGGCATCGTGTCCGAGCTCAAGGACGAGTTGCATCGTCTGCAGGCCGAAGTCGGCGACGAACGCTATGTCCTGGATGTCGACTGAAGTCTCGCGGCGTCGGTGGCCGGCCTCGGCTGCGCTTCTGGCGTCGCCCTGGCCGGGTGGAGGCCGCGGGCCCACGCTCTTTGTTTGGCCGCGGTGCCGGCGCAGTTGCCGCGTTGCGGTCTATTTTTCGCCTTGGTCTGTTCAAGGCGATTTTCCACGTGATCAAGCAGGAGTGCCATGCCGGTTGACATCTGGAGCATCTTGGGTTTGTGTTTGTTGACGGGTTTGGCGGGCTTCATTGATTCGATTGCCGGCGGTGGTGGGCTGATTTCGCTGCCGGCCTATCTTCTGGTCGGCTTGCCGGCGCACCAGGCAGCCGGCAGCAACAAGTTTTCGGCGGGCATCGGGGTGTCGCTGGCAGTGGCGCGTTTCGGGTTGAAGGGTAAGATCATGTGGCGGGAGGCGCTGACCGGCATGGTTGCGGCCCTGGCCGGCGGCGCCGCCGGGTCGTTGCTGGCGGTGTACTTGTCTGCCGCGGTGTTGAAATTCGTCATTGTGGCGATGTTGCCGATTGTTGGCTGCTACCTGCTGTTTCGCGGTGCGCCCCGGGAACGGGGCAGTTCCTCAAAGCCGGGGCCGGTTCAGAGTGGGCGCCGGCGGTTGGTGATTTCGGTGCTGATCGGCTTGCTGATCGGGGCTTACGACGGCCTGGTCGGTCCGGGCACGGGTACGTTCGTCATCATCGCCTCGGTCATGTTTCTGCACATTGATCTGGTGAGCGCCTCGGCCAACGCCAAAGTCATCAATTTTGCGTCCAACATCGCTTCTCTGGTGGTGTTCCTGCTGAATGGCTCGGTGGTTTTTCACTATGCGGTTCCGGCGGCGGCGAGCACGCTGCTGGGGAATTACCTCGGGGTGAGCTATTGCATGAAGCACGGCGCCGGCGGCATTCGCAAGGTTCTTTTCCTGGTTCTGTCGTTGCTTTTTGCGAAGCTGGTGTACGACCTGGTGGTAGTCAGCGGGGTGTTTTGATGCCGTTCCGGCCAGTCCGGGCCAGGTTGCGGCGGGCGGGTGCGAGTGAATGCTTTCGGGCCAGGAGTTTGATGGCCGTCGTGACCAAAGGATGAGACCGGGTCCGGCTGGTCAGGTCGTGGAGTGTGCATGTCAGAACAGGGAACAACGTCATCGCTGTCTTGCGTTCAGGTCTGGCGGCATTGCCTGTTGCAGACGCTTCCGGTTGCCGGCGGGTATCTTTTTTTGGGGATGGCGTTCGGCATCTACATGACCGATGCCGGCTGGCATCCGGGCTGGGTCATGGCGACCAGCCTGTTTGTCTTCGCCGGTTCCCTGCAGTTTGCCCTGGTGGCGCTGCTGGTGTCCGGAGCCTCTTTGGCGACTGTTGCCCTGATGGCTTTGTTCATCAACGCCCGGCACCTGTTTTATGGCATTGGCTTTATTGAGCCATTCCGCAAGATGGGCTGGAAATACCCCTACATGGTTTTTGCCCTCACGGATGAGACGTATTCGCTGCTGTGTTCGGCGTCGGCGCCGGCGGGCGTCGACCGCCGGGAGGTTTATTTTTGCATTTCGGTTCTTGACCACGGATATTGGCTGTGCGGGTCGCTGGCGGGCGCCTGGCTCGGCCAGGCCGCGCCCATGGACTTCGCCGGCATTGAATTTGCCATGACGGCGTTGTTTGTGGTCATTTTTCTGGATCAATGGAAGCGTTATCGCTGTCATTGGCCGGCGCTTGCCGGGCTGGGCTTCGGGGTGCTGTTTCTGGTTCTGCTGGGCCGGGATGCCTTTTTGCTGCCGGCGCTGGGTATGACAGTCAGCCTGTTGCTGGTGCTGCGGCAGCGGATCGTTGCCGTCGAAAGCGGGGTGACACATGGATAAGCATGTTTACACTGCGTCCGCGATTGGACTGGCGGCTGCCGTGACGGTGTTTTTGCGGGCCTGTCCGTTCCTGTTGTTCGGGCGGCGGCAGACGCTCCCGTCCTGGGTGGCCTTTCTGGGCAATTATCTGCCGCCGGCGATCATGGCGGTGTTGGTGGTCTACTGTCTGCGGTGCATTCGTTTTGACGGTTGCCTCCGCGGTCTGCCGGAGTGCGTGTCGGTGGCGGTGGTGGTGGTCCTGCATCTCTGGAAAAGGAACGCGCTGCTCAGCATTGGCGCCGGGACGGTCTGTTTCATGATTTTGACCAGGGTGTTGCTGGTGGGCGGGTGAGCCTGAGGCCCGGCCGCGAGCAGCGGCCGTAGTGGGAAAGCAATTGAAGGAGTTGCCATGAAGTTGCAGTTTGGCTTTGCGCGGGAGTGCATCAATCCCGAAGTGCCGGTCTCCCTGGCTGGCTATTTTAACCGTCGGATGTGGGAGCGCGTCCTGGATGACATTGAGGTCCGGGCCGTCGTGCTGGAGAAGGACGGCGCCTGGGCCGCACTGGTGCAGTTTGACCTCGTCACGGTCACGGCGGAAATCCGGGCCGGGATTCTGGACGGCCTGGCCGCGGCCGGCATCAGCCAGATCAGTTCGGACAATCTGCTGGTGACGGCGACGCACACCCACACGGCGCCGGAGGTGCGTTCCGGCAAGCCGGGGAGCAATCCGGCGTATCCGCCGTTTGCGGCTGCCCGGGCGGTCGCAGCGCTTCGTCGGGCGTTGGCGGCGTTGCATGTGGGCGAGGTTCTGGAGGGCCAGGGTTTTGACGCGCGCTTTCTGTTCAACCGGCGCTATTGGATGAAAAACGGCACGGTCTTGACCAATCCCGGCAAGCTGAATCCCGACATTGTCCGTCCCGAAGGCGAAATAGACCCCGAGATACCGCTGTTGGCCATTCGCGCCGGCGGCCGCATCGAGCTGGTGGTGGCGTCGATTGTCAATCACGGCGACACCATTGGCGGCACTGGTGTTTCCGCTGACTGGTGCGGTTTTTTCCACCGTGCGGTGGAAGCGTCCCTGGGGGCGGATTGCATGGCCATGCCGCTGGTCGGCTGCGCCGGCAACATCAATCATTTTGACGTCAGCCATGACCGCGGCCAGACGTGTTACGCGGAGGCCGAGCGGCTTGGCCGGGGCTACGCCGACAGTGTGCTGGCGGCGCTGAAGTCGGTCGTGCCCGTGTCGGGTGACCGTCTGAAGGTGGTTTGTCAACGCGTCCCGGGCGGGTTGCATCGCGTCGCCCCGGCCGAGCTGGCCGCGGCCCGGCAGACGCTGGAGAAATATGCCGACCTCGAGCTCGACGTCAGTGCCGGCGCTGACCTGACCAGCGAAGACCTGGCGCGGCAGACGCCGTACGCCCTGAAGTACTTTGCGCATCATCTGGTTGAGAACGCGCAGCGCAAGACCGCGGTGGAGTTTATCCTGACCGGCATCATGCTGGGAAGAACGACGGTTCTGGCTTCGCTGCCGAGCGAGCCGTTTGTCGAAATCGGCCTGCGGTTGCGCAAGGGCTTTTTCGCCGGCGTCAATTGTCTCGTCTGCGAGCATGGCAACGGCACCGGGTCGCCGGACATCCCGGGCGGTTATATTCCCAATGCCTGGAATTACGGCCGCGGCGGCTATGAAACGACGCCTCGCTCAAATCCGTATGCGCAGGAGACCGCGGAGACG
>CAYOUR010000124.1:9115-12332 GCA_964407145.1 uncultured Lentisphaeraceae bacterium
CGAATGGCCCGTGCGCTGCTTCCTCTGCCGGGAAGTCGATGCCGAAGAACTGGCGGCCGAATTGCAGGAATAACGCCTCGTGGAACAGGACCGATGGGACCTGTTTTGCGTCATTTGCCGTTCAGAGTTTTCGGCTGTCATAGGCCCATTGCAGGAGGGCCTGTCGCTGGCGTGGCCGGCAGGTGGCGTCGCCGGGCTGGCAGCGGGCTGTCAACTGGGAGACATGGCGCCGCATGGCGCGCCAGCGGCTGATCTGCCGGTCGTCGTCCGGGCAGCGCCGTCCGAGGAAGTACCGGCAATACCACTGGAACCACCCGCGCGGGTCTTCGTGGTAGACCCATCCGCGGCGGACCCATTCGGACAGCGGCTGCGAGGCCAGCACGCCGAAGCAGTTGAGGGCGGGGTCATGGCGTTCCGGGCAGAGCCGGGCGCGCGTAAACCACCCGGTCGGGAATTCCGCCTGGCAGTCGGTCATGTACTTGCCGCCGAAGACGCCGAGTTCGAGCATTTCGGGTGGTGTCAGGTCGGGTGTGAATCCGGGATGGAAGTTTCCGCCGGCGGGCTCGGTCAGGGCGTACCGGTAGTCTTTTTGCATGCGGTCATTGACGATGACGATGCGCGTGGTCATTGCCGTGGGAATTCCAGTTTTTCGGTTTCGAAGCCCCATTTCTGGGCCATGGCGACCAGTTGTTGGAGTTGGGTTGGCGGCAGGGTGCGTTCGCGGGCCAGAATCCAGAAGTATTTCTTGGTCGTGCTGGTGACGATGGCGCAGCTGTAGTCCGGCGCCAGCCAGATGACTCGGTAGTCGCCATAGAAGGGCCGGAAGAAGGACACGCGCAGTTCGGCGGTGTCCGCGTCGCCCTTGAAGCGGGCAACTCCGCGGACGGATTTGGGCTGGCCGTTCCGGACGCCGCGGTTGACGACGGCGATGTGCTGTTCCTCCCGGCTGTATTCCGCGGTGACGTAGTCGAGGCCGCGTTCAAAGCGATGCGGGAGCCGGGCGATTTCGTACCAGCGGCCGAGGTACTGGTCCACATCAAAGGGGGTTATGGCGGGGAGATGCCGGGTGGAGGCGGCGCATCCGGTCAGAAAAAGGGTTGCGGCGAGGGCGGCGAGGTTGGCTCTGATGGTAGTGGCGTTCATGGTTGCGAGCCTCCTTGGCTGGTGTCGAGCGGCTGCAGGAAGACGCGGGAGGGCCGGCCGGCCGCGGCCGGAAAGATTTTGATCTGGCATTGCGGAATGGCGCGGTCGACGAGGTTGTATTCGCAGGTGAAGCCGGTTTTTTCGAGCAGGGGGATGATCCAGCCGGGGCAGTGGTCGCAGTACTTCGGGCACGGGCCGGCGTCGTTGTCGGTGACTTTGGCCAGGCTCGGGCAGGCGTGCATGGTGAGGACGAGGCAGTCGTCGCGCAGGTCCAGGGTCATGCCGCAGTTTTCCTCAATGCGGATGTGGTCCCAGTATTCGTACATGCCGCGGAGGCCTTTTTGCCGGAACAGGCTCAGCACGTGCCGTTCCTGGTGACGGCTGATTTCACGGTAGTAGTCGCCCAGGGCGTCGCCGGGCTGGCTTTCCAGGAATTTGAACACTTCGTTGTAGAAGCGGACAAAATGATCGCTGGGAATCATGGCGTTTCGTCCATTTGGCGGGTGAAGCATTGGCGGCAGCGACCAGGGGCGAGCACTTCGGTGGCGGTGGTCCAGGGTGTGTTTTCGCAGAGTCCGGCGTTGACTTCGATGGTCTGGTCGCAGAAGCAGGGCGAGGGCGTGATGCCCAGGCGCCGCAGGTGCTCGACGGCCGGGCACTGGAAGACCTCCAGCACGATGGCGTCGGATTCGACCGTGAGCCTGAAGTCGGCCTGCTCACGGGCGTAGAAATGGCGCAGGTGCTCGACCAGCTCGGACGGGTCGCCGGCCTGCAGCTTGGCGTGGATGGACCGGTAGACCTCCCGGCCGACCCGGCGGAAGATTTCCCGCAGGGCGTCGCGGCCGTATTTGCCGACGACGTAGTCGACGGTCGTGTTCAGGGCGCCGTGGAAGTCCTTGTGCAGTTCGCCTGTTTCACGGTAGCGCATGGCGGGTCTCCGGGGCTATGTCGGCCGGCTGGTTTGGCGTTGGCGCTGATGATTGCGGTCGTCGGGATCAGTCGAGGGCGTCGCGGTATTCTGCCAGGCATTGTTCGATTTCGGCCTGGCGCTGCGGGGTGAGGGCGGTCATTTCCTGGGCCAGGGTCAGGGGGGACGCGATCAGCCCCAGCCTGGTCAGGGCGTATTTCTGTCCGACCCAGACATTTTCGAGTTTTCGGCCATAGACGCCATGGAAGAGCCGGATGAAGGTGTTCTGGTGGTCGACGGCCTCGGGGAAGTTTTTCTGGTCGACGGCGCGGGCGATGGCGACCATGACCTTGGAGGCCAGGGCGCCGAGTCCGCAGAGCATGCCGTCGTAGCCGGCGATGAGGGCCTCGTCAGTGGCCCATTCCTGTCCTTCGAGGAGGAGGGTGCGGTGTCCGCGGTCGTTCCGGAGCAGGATCAGTTCACGGCGCAGCCACATGTTGGAGGCGGAGTTCTTGATGCCCTTGAGGTTCGGGTGGGCCATGATGGCGTCGAACTGGTCCAGATTCAGGTCGATGCCGTTGTTGGGCGGGCAGTGATAGTAGAAGACGGGGCGGTCGGCCGCATCCAGCACGGCCAGGATGGATTTCACCGGGTCCAGGGCCGAAGTCCTGCCGGGCAGCATGAAGACATAGCTGTCAAATGCATGGCGGCGGTAGCGGTTCATGCTTTGCCGGGAGAGCGCCAGGCTGGTCGCGTTGATGCCGACCAGCAGCTCCGTGCCGGTTCCGGACAGGATGGCGGCGCTTTCCGCGACCAGGTTTTCCTTGAAATCGTCGGAGAAGCTGCCCCATTCCCCCATGGAGCCCAGGATGAAGACGCCGTTCAGGCCATGCCGGACATTGCGTTGGAGGATGTTCTTCAGGCCGGCGCGGTCCAGTGTGCCGTCGGCCAGCAGCGGCGTCACCGAAGCGGAATAGACTTTTTTCATGAGGCGCTCAGGGAGTTGGATGCGGAAAAGGAAATGACCGGAAACGGCCCCGGAAAAGCAGTGTCGATAACGTAGCTCAGGATTGGCGGCTGTGCAATGCGCAGAAGGGACATATTTCACCAGAGTCGTAACCGGTCACCGATTGATAATGACGGTCAACGTGCGAAATGCGGTGGTAC
>CAYOUR010000125.1:0-2500 GCA_964407145.1 uncultured Lentisphaeraceae bacterium
CCAGGAAAGGAGGAGTATTTTTGATGTGTAGCCCTGAAAGGGCGACAGAAGCGCCTTCTGTCTTTTGCCTGGCGGTTGCAATCCAAACGTATGCGATGCAAAAATCCCGTAACAGGTTCACCCATTGAACGTTAAGCCATGGCATGGTGTCGTCGTCCTTGCACGATGCCCAGCAACCTGAAGGCTGTACTACCTGCGGCAACCTGAAGGCTGTACTGCCTACGGCAGCCTGAAATAAAGCGTTGCCACCGCGTTTCGCACTTCGACCGTAATTCTCAATCGGTGACCGGTTACGAAAAAACGTTCCCCTACCAACTCCGGAAGCAAACCTGGATCATTTGGGACCGCCGGCGTCCCGCCGGCATTTCCTGGGACACCGGAGACACCGGAGACCGCCGGCATCCCGCCGGCAGTCAGGGGAGCGGCCGGGGATACCGGGGACCGCCGGCATTTCTTTTTTGTCATTGGGGCATGCTCACTGGGCCGGCCGTTCAAGTCGCGAGCATGGCGTTCCCAACGTCTTTTCGGCGCTCCGTGGCCGGCCGCTTGTGGTCGACGCCAAGCCAATCCCACCATAACAGCCGGGTTCAGCGCATCGCCTTCACAGTCTGCCCTGGCCGCGCCGGGGGGAGTGTGATTTCCCGGCCATCCGGCCATCGCACGGTGACCGTAACTTCAGTCTCCGGCGCGACCTCGCCCAGGCCGAAATGCAGGACCGGGTCGTTCTGCTGGCCATATGTGCTGGTCCCGGCAGCGTAAACCTGTGTCTGCGTCAAGCCGGGAACCGTGACCCGCACCAGCGTCCCCAGGGGCGTGCCCTGCCCCGGAGCTGCGGCGAGCGACACCTTCAGCCAGCCGAAGCGCCGGTCGCCCTTCAGCCCCTGATTATGGTACAGGCACAATGCCGCCGGAGCGTCTTTTTTCGGCCGGCCGGCCGTGGCCAGGTCGAGCCAGCCGTCGCCGTCAATGTCAGCCCAGACCCCGGCGTACGTGTCAATCCGCTCAATGCCGGCTGCCGAAGCCACATTGGCAAATTTCTTCCCGGCCTGATTCAGAAAAAGCAATGCCTTGGCGTAAGGCAGATTGTAGACTTGCGGGACAAACACATCTGCCCAGCCGTCATTGTTGGCGTCACCGGCGGCCGCGCCGGACCACAGCTCGTCGCCCGCGTAGACACCGCGGCCGCCGATCGGCTTCAGGGCCACTCCGAGGCGCTCCCGCCAGTCCTCGAAAACACCCTGGCCGTCATTCCGGTAGATGGCTGAGTCGTCGCACACATATCCGCGGATGTCATACGACATGCCCTTGCCGCCGGAAGGGCCGACGTATTTGTGCACGAGATTGGCGACAAACAAGTCCAAAACGCCATCATTGTCAAAGTCCAGCCAGCACGACCCAATGCAATGACCATGACTGGGACCATAATGACGGTTGTGGATTTTGCTGAAATGGCGTTTCGGGTCCTTGTTGCCGGCCACGCCGCGCTTTTTGGCCTCCTCACGGAAGCGCAGGCCACCCTGGTTCATCCACAGCAGATTGGCCTGCAGGCGGTAATTGGCCACAAACACATCCTGCTTGCCATCGCCGTCGACATCATGAATCAATACGGAACGGGCATAGCTTTTGCGGCTCAGCCCGGCCTCCCCGCCCTGTTCCACCCACCGCTTGCCGCCCTCATTGCGCCACAGCTGGGCCGGATAGTACGCCGGCGACTTGCCGTTGTTCCAATCTTCGGACATGCCGATGAACAAATCGGCAAACCCGTCATGGTCCAAATCACCGGCCGCCAGCGTCATGGCCTTGGCGTGCGGGGCATAGCCGAGCTCGGAGGCGACGTCCGCGAACCGGCCTTCACCCAAATTCCGCCAGACCTTCCCCTTGACCGTCACAATGTCCGTCAAACCGTCATTGTCAACGTCATAGCACAACGCCGCGCCGCCGCCGGACAGGCCGGCTTCCCCCGTGACTTCCACAAACTTGCATTCGCCCGGCGTGCTGTCATTGCGAAACAACCGTCCGCCATTGACCAGCAGGTCCGGACGACCGTCGCCATTGTAGTCCAGCCAATGGACATAGCTGGCCTTGAGCCCCTCCGGCAGACCGGCGGACACCGCCACGAACCGCGGCGCCAGCACGGCGGTCGGCTCCGCGCCGACCGCCGGCTGACCCCAAAACGCCAAAAACAACGCCGCTGCCAACATCGTCCTGGCCAGACTGACAAACCGGTTTGGGATATTTTTCATCTACTGTCGTCTCCTCTGCCAAAGAACCTGCCGCGACCGTAATCGGTCACCCATTGATACGTGAGCCAAGATGCGGCTGCATCACATGCGCACCCGCGGATATAGTCGTACAGGCAGACGTTCGCCGGCTGCCGATACCGGAAAAGGCTGTGTCCATGCCGCAAAACGGCATGCACCCGAACGGGAATGCCAGAACGCAGCCCGGCGCCAAGTCATCCTCGCGCGCGTAACCATGGCAGCCCGGCGCCAAGTCATCC
>CAYOUR010000125.1:2600-12284 GCA_964407145.1 uncultured Lentisphaeraceae bacterium
TCGCGCGCGTGACCATGGCAGCCCGGCGCCAAGTCATCCTCGCGCGCGTGACCATGGCAGCCCGGCGCCAAGTCATCCTCGCGCGCGTGACCATACAGGTGGGGGTCCCCCTTAGGGTGGGTGGGCTGGATTTCGGGCGACAGCAGGAAAAATAACCCCCGCCGACGATTTTTCCAAGCCGGAAATCGAATTATCATCTAAAGTAATTGCTAGCAGATGGCAACAGCCCCAATTTTGTGCGCCGCGGCCTTGTTCCGGGAAGACATGCTCCTGTCGTCTCGCCTGTCACCCGGTTGAAAACGCCAAGGCCAGGGCCCGACTTCGACCCATTGATCCGTGCGCCGAAAAACCATGGCCTCCTGCAGAAGAATCTTTTTCCGGAGGCTATTCGGACACTCATCCAACTCTCCATATATCAATGAGGCCATCCGAAAAGTCCCCAGCCTGGCGCCTTGTGCTTCTTCAAGGACACAGCACCGATGCCCCAGTCGCGATGACGACCGGCAACGACCCCTTCATTTTATCCGCAAATGGCGCAGATGAGCGCGGATGGCGCGGATCTTCAAGGCGCGCCTTGCTTGCACGCCTTGAAAATCCGCGATCATCGGCGACATCCGCGGATGAATCTTTCGGCCAAAACTTTTCGGACGGTGTCTATCAATGGGTGAGCGGTGACCCGCGGCCGGCGTTTTTCGCGCCTGTCACTCCAGGATCAGTTCCGTGTAGCTGGTCTGGTTGTTGGGCGCGCAGTCCAGCAGGAAACTGACTTCCACATCCTTGTTGTTGTGGCTGTAATAGCGGATGGCGGCAAAGCTCAAATCCGTCGGCAGACCATCCGGGCTAAAGCCCAGCGTCTTGAACGGAACCGCGATCAGACAGCTCCAGCCATCGGCCGTGGTCTGACGCTGCACGGTGAAATCACCGTCCCATTTGGCGTCCTTGTTGCAGGCGTCGTACAAATTCCCGTTGATGTCAAAGGCAATCTGATACGAGACCTTCTTGCCCTCGCGCATACCCGTCAGGAACAACTCGAACTTGTCGCCGACCGGCCAGCGGTCACGCGGCTGACCGGCCGGCTTGGCAAACGCCTTGTCCGGTTCGGCGTCATGGCACTTCGCCCCGATATAAAACGCCTTGCCGTCATGCAGAATCCGCATGGACGTACGGTTCGCGGCCTCCGTGCCATTGACCAGGTAGAACTGGTCTGTCACCTTGGCCCGAGACCAGTCGCCCGAGGCGAAGTCAGGGTCAAGCTTCGGCGCCGCCTGCACCCGCGGAACACGATAGCGGATGATCGCCAGGTTCGTGGTCATGTCCTCGAAAACGGCCCGCAGGGCCGCCAGCATGCGCCGGCCATTCGGGTGCACGACCTTCGCGTCAGCCCGCTCCAGGGCCGCCCGGCAGGCCTCAGCCTTGTCCAGCTTGATCACGCACGCCAGCCAGTTGCCGCGGGGACGGTCATTATAGGCCGACATGCCCCCGACTTCCAGCCAGGCATCCTCGATGATTCGGTAGAACTCCCCCACGTCCTCGCCGCCGGCCCCGAACACGCGCGTCAAATAATCCTTGCGCATCGCCGCGACATCCTGGTACGGGTCCCATGACCCGTTCGCCATGATCCAGAAATACATGGCGTTGACATCCCAGCTGCGCGTGTGGTCGGCCCGCGCCGTGTCGACATCCGGATACATCTCCGAATACGTGCGGTTCACGCCAAAGCTGTTCGCATAACGCCAGTCCGCCAACGCCACCGCGTCCATCGGCCGCGGAAACGCCCCGCACAGCCCGTAGTACTCGCGCCAGGTGAGCTGGTTCGTCACCTGCATCCAGCCCGTGAACCGGTCGTAGGTGGCCTTGTTCTCAGGATGCGCCGTCGTGTACTTCGAATTCTTGTAGATCGGACAATACGAAATGCTGATGTTCGACTCGATCGGACAGCGCGGCGGAATCTCCGTGAAAAAATAGCCGAAAGTCAGAATCAGCTTGCCGGGATAATGCGTCTTGACATGCGCGGCAATCTGATTGAGCCAGAGAAAGAACTGCGTGGAGCGGAAGGCCGGGTCGTCTTCCTTGAGCAGGGAACCGTCCGCCAGCGTCAGCGGCTTGAGGCATTCCGGGCACTCGCAGAGATTGTAGTTGTCCTCGATCATGATCCGGTACGTGTCGTAGTCGGGATTGTCCCTGACTCGGGCGTCGACCTCGTCAATGAACACCTTTACCAGCTCAGGATGCGTAAAGCACAGCTGCGTCGAAGCCCGCGTCTCGCTGGGGCGCAGCCGCTTGCCCTCGCGCAGAGGGTAGTATTCCGGATGCGCGTCAAAATATTTCTTTTCCTGGATGTACAGGCCAACCAGGTTGTGGCCGCCGCCGTACTCCAGCACCGGCGCGTATTTGACCCGGTCTTCGCGGAAGCGCATGCTGCCGGCGCTCCAGTTCGAGCTGTTCCGGACCTGCCATTCCTCGCACGCCACATGGTTGCCTGAACCCATCTGCCAGCCGCGCAGCACATACACCGGGAGGTCGAGATAATCGGCCTGAGTCAGCGCCAGGTCGGGATTCCGGCTGTAAATCGTGCCGAATTCCTCGTTCGGACGCGCCCAGATGATGTCCGAATTGCGATACAGCAGCTTGTACACACCGTTCAGCACGCCCTTGGGCTTCGCCGCCAGAATCGTGACCGTGTTGCCCCGCGTACGGACGGCATAGCCGTCGTTGCCGGCCATCTTGGCCAGATCATCGGCAAAACCGGCCGGATTGACCGCCAGCACGATATGCCCGGCCGCCCCGCCCGGCGCCGCGCCGATCGGCAGCCGCGCCCCGGAAATGGCCTCCACCCAGCGCTGCAGCTCCTCGGCCGCATACGCCATTGCCGGATGCGCGTCCGCCGCCACCACGATGTCCGCCACGGGCTGGCCATTCTTCGCCAGCGGAAACGCCGCTCCAGCGGATAGACACGCCAGACCGGCCAAGACCACCACTGCCAAACGATTGCTCATAAACACGACCGTCCTTTCATTCTTCCTTAGGCACCAACGGATGCACCACCAGGCCGCCGCGGCCGAATCACTTCACCAACGTCGGGTCGTCACCGACAAACACATAGTATTTCTGCAGGAATTTGCCGCCGCGCAAGTCGCCGGAACCGGGACTCTCGACATGAAAGTCGGCGCACAGGACATTGGCCTTGCCGCCATGGCGCACATGCACCCGGCAACTGGTGCCCGAATTGGTCGGACAGAACCAGAAGTACTGACCCTGCTTGTAGGCGTCGCTGGCCACCTTCGAGTCGGCGAAGATGAAGTCGGAACTCGGTTCGCCAAACAATTTCAAGTCAATGTAGGACGTCGTCGACCAGGGCCGCCGGTTGCCGGCGCGGTCATAGCAGACGCTCTCGTTGTAGCCATACGACGGAATGCTGGTGTTGCCGTAACCATGGCCGGACGCGGCGTTCGAATACACGTAGGGCGTCCAGCTCGGGCAAAGCATGAACTTGTTGGCGCCGCTGTTGCAGTAGTCCGCCAACGTCGTCGCCGAACTCTGCTCCAGATACCCCAGCCGCGCCAGGAACACATGCCAGATCAGGTTGCCGCTGTAGTCCGAAGTGCGGTTCCGTCCCGTCGTCATCAAAACGCCTTCGTTGTCATCGCCGTAGATGGCGACCGTCACCCCCAGCTGCTTCAGGTTGTTGACGCACGAGATCGACCGCGCCTTCTCCCGCGCCTTGCTCAGCGCCGGCAGCAGCATCGCCGCCAAAATCGCGATGATCGCAATCACCACCAACAACTCAATCAAGGTAAAGGCCAATAACTTCTTCACAAAACCTACCTCTTGCTGCTCTTTGCTTTTTGTTGTTCATGTGCAACATGTGACAATGGAGGCTTCCGCCAACTGCCTGCAGAAGCCGCGCGTTTCCAGCATGCTGCACCATAACCCGTTGTTCTTTGCGAGGGCACGCGCCTGCCACCATCCTGAACGCCCCCGGTCCTTCACGGCTTCTTGAACACGACCCGGGTCGTGGTGTTCAGGGAATGCCGCCTTCCGCCCGGCAGGTGCGCGTTCTGGGGCGGCGCCGTCCCCGGCTTGGGCGAAATCATGAACTGCCGGAAAAAGGACGCCTTCAGAGCGTCGACCGCCGCTGGCGCCAAGCCCAGGCTCTTCCAGGACACGGTGATCATCCCGCTCCAGCCGGTCTCAGTCCGCGCCGCCTCGGACGTCCATGTCGCCGGACGCACCGCCCCGTAGCGGTTGCCGACGGGATTGACGACCATCTGCGTGAAATGACGCTCGCCCCGCCACTCGCCCTCGAGAAAAATCTCAAAGCTCTCGCCCTGGGGATATTCGTTCTTGCCGTCATTGGCTGCGGCCACCGGCATCTGCGCCGGCTGGTCATGCTCGCACTTGAACCCGAAGTAGATGTTCTCCTCGTCGTACAAGGCCCGTACCGTCGTCGCCTGGCGAAACAGCTCGCCGGAGCGATTCAACAGAAAATGACTGTTCGGAACAGCCTGCTGCCAGGCCCCGCCCGCGAAATCCGGGTCAAAGGACGGCTTCACCGTCGTCGGCGAAGCATGCACATTCTCCTTGTCCAGCAGTTCCAGGTGCTCGGAAAGGACTTCCTGCATGCCGGACAGCATCCTGGCGGCGTGCGGATGCACGACCTTCGCCGCCGCCCGCGTCAACGCCGCCTGGCAATCCGCCGTGATGCCGGTGTCGAACACGTGCTTCTTCCAGTTCACATACGCCTTGTCGTTCCAACGGGAGGAGCCGTCCAACTTGAACCACTGCTCCTCAATCAGTCGATAGAATTCGGCGACGTCAGCCGCCGCCGGACCAAACACACGGGCCAGAAAGTCGTTCCGCATGGCCGCGACATCCTGGTACGGATTCCACGACCCGTTCGCCATGACCCAGAAATACATCGCGTTCACGTGCCAGCTCTTCACGCCCTGGGGATTCGACGCGATGTCCGGACGCATCTCCGAATACGTCCGGTTGATGCCGTGGCCATTGACGTAGCGCCAGTCCGCCATGGCCACGACGTCGATCGGACGCGGAAACGAATAGCACAGCCCGTAATATTCGCGCCAGGTGAGCTGATTGGTCACCTTCAACCAGCCCGTGAACTTCTCCAGGCTCGACGCATTCTCCGGCTCCGTCAACGTCCGCTTCGAATTCTTCCCGATCGGACAGAACGAAATGCTGATGTTCGGCTCAACCGGACAATGCGGCGGCGGCTCCGTGAAAAAATAACCGAAGGTCAGCACCCGTTTGCCATACGTGTCATGCAGATGCTTCGCAATCGGATTCAACCACAGGAAGAACTGCGTCGACCGGAACGACTTGTCCTCCTGGTCGATGACCCGCCCATCCGCCAGCCTGATCGGCGCCAGGCACGTCTCGCATTCACATAAATTCCAGTTGTCCTCAATCATGATCCGGTACGTGTCGTAGTCGGGATTCTCCCGAACCCGGGCATCGACTTCCTCAATGAACACCTGCTGCAGCTCCGGCAGCGTGAAGCACAGCTGCGTCGAAGCCCGCGTCTCGCTGGGACGCAGACGCTTGCCGCCCCGCAACGGATAATACTCCGGATGCGCGTCGTAATACTTCTTCTCCGGTATGTAACGCCCGACCAGGTTGTGCCCGCCGCCGTACTCCAGCACCGGCGCGTACTTGACCCGCTCCGACAGGTACCGCATGCTGCCGGCGCTCCAGTTCGAGCTGTTCCGGACCTGCCACTCCTCCAGCGACGCATCCCGGCCAGAACCCATCTGCCAACCGCGCAACACATAAACCGGTACGTCAAGATAGTCAACCTGCGTCAACGCCAAATCGGGATTCCGGCTGTAGAGCGTCCCAAACTCCTCGTCCGGACGCGCCCAGATGATGTCCGTGTTCCGGTACAGCAACTTAAACACGCCGTGCAGAATCCCCTTCGGCTGACTGGCCAGGAGAGTCACCGTCTGGCCAGAACTGCGCACCGCGTACCCGTCGTTCCCCGACAACTTCGCCAAATCCGCCGCGTAACCCGGCGGCTCAACCACCAGAACCACCCGCGAACCGGCCGAACCGGCCGAACCGGCCTCCGTCACAATCGGCAGACGAGCACCGGAAATCGCCTCCACCCAACGCTGTAACTCCTGAGCCGCAAACTCCACCGCCGGATGCGACGTCAGCACGACAATCTCCGCCACCGGCTGCCCTTGACGACTCAAGGGCACCGAACCTTGAACCGAAACCAAACCCACCCATACCCATACCAAAAGTAAAACGCTGACCCGATGCGACATCGCAGCACCTCCTTTTGCCTGGACCTGACCGCCCACGCTGCACAATCCCCGAGAATTGATGACAAACCTGAATAAAACAGTACTATAACGACACTTTTACACCGGTGCAACCCGGGGCGGCGTTTTCCCGAAGCGGGGTGGCCAATCCTCCGCCTGGGCTCAACCCTGCATGCTCCAAGGCCGATGCCGCTTTCCTCCATGGCCGATGGGCCCATGAACGTCCGCCAACGTCCGCTGCCGGCAGCGCCCCGTCCACCCTTCGTCGTCATGCGCCCCGGGGCGCCGGTCCGACCGACTCCCGTTCGACCAGGGGCATGACATACGACCGTTTCTGCTGCGGCAGGGACGGCTCTTCGATGCGGCGGACCACGGTTTCGGCCAGCAGGCTGGCGGCGAGGTCAAAACGCTGGTCAAACGTGGTCAGTGGCGGCAGGCAGAAGGCCGCTTCCTGCAGATTGTCATAGCTGAGCACGGACACATCGGCCGGAACGCGCTTGCCGGCCTGATGCGCCGCCAGAATCACGCCCATGGCGAGATGGTCGCTGTGCGTGATCACGGCCGTCGGCGCCTCCGGCTGGCTGAGGACTGCCCGAATCTGCCGGAAATTGGCCTCCTGCGGCCCGCTGGCCGGAATCATCCAGGCGGGCTTGACAGTCATGCCGGCCTCATCCGCCGCCTGCATCAGCACTTGGTAGCGGACGTCCTGAAACAGCCCCATCCAGGCAATGCGCCGATGGCCGCGCTCACGCAGATAGCGGATCGCCTGGACGGCGTAGTCGCGCTTGTCAGGATACACGCAGTCCATGAGCCGCCGTTCATTGCCGTAGGTGACGATCGGGATGCCCTCGCCGGCCAGCGACTCGTCATATTCACAGGTGATGATGCCATCAACCCCGTGCCGGCGCATCCGCTCGAACGCATGCCGGAAGGCGCCGCGGCCGTCCAGCCTCGGCGGCCAATAGGAGAACAGCCCGTAGTAGCCGTGCTGGGCCAGGATAGCATCCAGGCGAATCACCAGCTCGTGGTAAAAGCTGCCGACGGCCGGGAACATCACCCCGATGGTAAAACTGCGCCGGGTGCTCAGCGACCGCGCCGCGAAATTCGGCTGGTAACCCAGCTTCCTGGCGGCGGCCAGCACCAGGCTCCTGGTCCCGGCCGCGGCCCGACAGGTCTCGGGCGAACGCAATACCTGTGCCACTGTGCTCTTGGAAAAGCCGCAGTGTTCGGCAATGTCCTGCAAGGTGACTGAACGACGCATGGCCCCTTTCCCGTCGGCTGATGCCCTTGGCGCGCCTTCGGACGCGACGGCCCATCACCCCATCCGACCCGGTCAACGCCGCCGCGACGACACCCGCTCAGCCCGCGGACCCCGTCGTCGACGCCATCAGCGCGTGCTGAGCTGCGCCGCGCCGTCGGCGTCCCAGACGTTCTCGCGGGCGGAGGAAGTGTAAACGGTGACGGCGTTGACCGTCGACACATGGCCGTCCAGATACGCGTTGTTGCGGCCGCCCGGATGCGCCGAATTGGCGCGCACCGAAGCCAGCTTCGGGTCATCCAGCTCCTTGATCATCACCACCGAACTGGTCAGCCCGTTGAAATGGTAGCGCCAGTTGTCCGCAAACGTCGAAATCATGCTCGGGCTCTTCGCGTCCGCCAGGTGCCGGAGATTGGTGCCCACCGGTGGACGCACCACCGACTGCTTGCCGCCGTCCGGACGATTGTTGATGTAGCGGTTGTGGCCATAGCTGATGAACACCGGCCGCTGATGGTACACCGCCGTCACGTTCGGGACGTGCGACGGACAATTGAGCGAGTTGTAGAACGGCGCCAGATACGTCACGCCCGTCGTCCACGGCAGCGACTTGTACCCCTCGTTCAAAGCCTGCGCGTAGTGAATCCACTCATACCACTGGGCGCGGTTGCCGCCCGTCAGGGTCGGATGATACAGCTCCTGCGAAAAAATGAAGTCCTCGTTGTCGGCCTCGTAAAAATGGCCAAACAACGCCAGCGTCTTCAAATTGTTGACGCACGAAATCTGCCGTGCCTTCTCCCGCGCCTTCGACAACGCCGGCAACAGCATCGCCGCCAAGATCGCGATGATCGCAATCACCACCAGCAGTTCAATCAACGTGAAAAGAAAGTAACGCACCTCGGACCTCCATGGCTTATGACAGCATTGGCGCAACTCAACTCCTACCTACCGCCCGGACAACACGCCAGTTGCACCGGTGTAAGCAAACAATATTATACCCGATTACACGCGTAAACTCAAGAAATGACGCGTTTTTTCCCGTTCCGCCCGCCGGGCGCCAGTGGCGGGCGGAACGCTGACGGCCGGACGACTGGCCGGGACACCAAACACCGGAAATGCGCGCCGCTCCCCGCCTGCTCCCGCGCTGGCCGTGACTGAAGCAATCCGTCCAAGCCCCAGTTCAGCGCGTGCTGAGCTGGGCCGCACCTGCGGCGTCCCAGACATTCTCGCGGCCGGAGGAGGTGAAGACGGTCACGGCGTTGACCGTCGCCACATGGCCGTCCAGATACGCGTTGTTGCGGCCGCCCGGATGCGCCGCGTTGGCGCGCACCGAAGCCCGCGCCGGATCATTCAAATCCTTGATGATCAACACATCGCTGCTCAGGCCATTGAAGAAATAGCGCCAGTTGTCGGCAAAGGTGACGATCATGCTCGGGTTGTGCGCGTTGGCCAAATGCCCGAGATTGGTTCCGACCGACGGCTTGACCACCGACTGCAACCCGCCATCCGGGCGGTTGTTGACGTACATGTTATGGCCGTAGCTGATGAAAATGGGCAGCTGATGCCAGGACGCCTTGCTGTTCGGCATGTGCGACGGGCAGTTGAGGCTGCTGTACCACCGGCCATTGGTCGTGCTGCCGTCCATCCAGGGCATCAGCTTGACGCCCTCGTTCAGCGTCCCGGAATAATGCAGCCACTCGTACCAGCGCACCCGGTTGCCGCCCGACACCGACGCATGATACAACTCCTGCGAAAAAATGAAATCCTCGTTGTCCGCTTCGTAAAAATGGCCGTGCATCGCCAGGGTCTTCAGGTTGTTGACGCAGGAAATCTGCCGCGCCTTCTCCCGCGCCTTCGTCAGCGCCGGCAACAGCATCGCCGCCAAAATCGCGATAATCGCAATCACCACCAGCAACTCAATCAGGGTGAATTGTACCATCCGCATCGCGCACCTCCTTAACCGTCAATAAACCTCCCAAGGATCTATAATATGATGACGTCAAATGCACCGGAATACGTACGGATATATTATAGCAGGCCAAACGCAAAAACTCAAGCCGCGGGGGAATGACCCCTGGCCTTCGGGAGTAACCGGTCACCCATTGAGAATTGCGCCATGGTATGGCGCCGTCGTCCTGGCAT
>CAYOUR010000126.1:0-8041 GCA_964407145.1 uncultured Lentisphaeraceae bacterium
GGTCATTCGCCGTGAGCATGACGGCATTCGCCGGTACATGCACTTCGGCACCGGCAATTACAATGAGAGCACGGCCCGCATCTATTCGGATGTGAGTTACTTCACCTGCAATCCCGAGTATGGCCAGGACGCCGCGGCCTTCTTCAATGCGATTACGGGCTATTCGACGCTGCGGCAGTTTCGCCGGCTGGCCATGGCGCCGGTCGGCATCCGGCCGCGTCTCCTGGAACTGATCGAGGATGAAATCACCCGCAGCCGCGCCGGCCAGCGTGGCCTGATCATGGTCAAGGTCAATTCGCTGACTGACAAGAAGCTGATCGACGCCTTGTACCAGGCTTCCCAGGCCGGTGTCCAAGTCATGCTGAACGTCCGCGGCGTCTGCTGCCTGCGGCCGGGGGTGCCGGGGCTGAGCGAGAACATCTCGGTGGTGAGCATCGTGGACCGTTTTCTGGAGCACGCCCGCATCTTGTATTTCCACCATGGCGGCAAGCCGGGTGTGTTCATCGCCAGCGCCGACTGGATGGGCCGCAATCTTGACCGCCGGGTTGAACTGCTGGTCCCGGTTCTGGATCAGCAGGCCCAGAAGCGCCTGATCGCCATGCTGCAGCTGTATTGCACGCCGCTGCAGGCCAAAGGGCGCGTCCTCCAGCCGGACGGCGCTTGGCATTGTCCGGTGAAAAAGGCCGGCGCACCGTCGGCCCAGGCCCAGCTCTGCGCCGAGGCCGCGGCCGCCCACGCCAGGCGGCCGGGAATCGTCAGCTTTGAACCGGTCAAGGCAAAGAAAAAAACGAAGCGGGCCTGAGCGGGTCTGAGCGGGTCTGAAATGCCGCCGCGCGTTGCCGCCCCCGCCGCGCCGTGCGTTGCCGTCGCTGATTTTTTGTTCACAGCAGGCTGCGCGGGTCCACATCGATATGGATGTCGACGTTTTTCGGCGGCTTGCAGCCCACGACGCGAGGCCGGATGACCCGGATGATGGCCAGGATTTTTTCGCCTCGCAGCAGCAGCTGGAAGCGGTGGTAGGTTTTGACCTTGGCCAACGGCGCGGGCATGGGGCCGATCACCTGGGTCCCTTCCGGCAGCAGGGGCACGGCTTCCGTCGCAAAATCCTCCGCGGCCTGCCGGGCCAGTTCGAAGTCGGTGCTGCGGAAGTGCACGATGGCCAGGTGGGTGCAGGGCGGAAACGCCAGCATCTGGCGGCTGGGGAATTCCTCGGCGTAGAAGGCCGTGAAGTCATGCTTGATGGCCGTTTGCAGGGCGAAGTGGTACGGCGTGTACGTCTGCAGGATGACGTGGCCATCGACTTCGCCGCGGCCGGCCCGGCCCGAGACCTGGGTGACCAGCTGGAAGGTGCGTTCGCCGCTGCGGAAGTCCGGCAGGTGCAGGCCGCTGTCGGCCTGGATGATGCCGACCAGGGTGACGTTGGGGAAGTCCAGGCCCTTGGCGATCATCTGCGTGCCGATCAGGATGTCAATGCGGCCGGCGCGGAACGCGTCCAGCACTTTCCGGTACGAGTCTTTGGCCGTCATGGTGTCGGAGTCCATCCGGGCAATGGTCGCCTGTGGAAAGACGGCCCGGGCCGCGGCTTCGATCTTTTCGGTGCCGACGCCGGTGTAGCGGATGCCGTCCTTGCCGCATTGGGGGCATTGGGCCGGGGCCGGCAGCTGCGCGCCGCAGAGATGGCAGAGGAGCTGCCCAGCCTGGCGGTGGTACGTGTAGGAGACACTGCAGTTGTCACAGGTCGCGACGAAGCCGCAGTCCGGACAGATCATCTGGGTGGCGTAGCCGCGACGGTTCAGAAAGAGGATGACCTGCTCGGCTCGCGCCAGGCGGTCCATGACCAGCTCACGCAGGCGCCGGGAAAAGAGCTGGGCCTTGCCGGCGAGGGCGGCTTCCTGGGCCATGTCGATGATCTCGACCGTCGGCATCCGGTAGTTCTCCACGCGTTCCGGCATTTCCAGCAGCTGGTATCGTCCCTGCTGGCAGTTGTAGAATGACTCCAGGGACGGCGTCGCCGTGCCCAGCACCACCGTGGCCTTCTCCATTTTTCCGCGGACGACGGCGACGTCGCGGGCATGGTAGCGCGGCGAGTCTTCCTGTTTGTAGCTGCCTTCGTGTTCTTCGTCGACGACGATCAGCCCCAGGGCCCGGAATGGCGCAAACAGGGCCGAGCGGGCGCCGACGGCGATTTTGGAGCGGCCCTCGTTGATGCGTGTCCACTCGTCAAAGCGTTCGCCGTCGCTGAGGCTGCTATGAAGCACGCTGACCTGGTTGCCGAAGCGTCGCCGGAAATGCTCGCAGGTCTGCGGGGTCAGGGAGATTTCCGGAACCAGGACGATGGCTTCACGGCCGAGTTCCAGGCAGTGGCGGATGGTTTGCAGGTAGACCTCGGTTTTGCCGCTGGCGGTGACCCCGTGCAGCAGGAAGACCTGGCTGTCCCGGCGGTCGAGCGAGGCGTTGATGGCGTCCAACGCCGCGGTCTGCTGGGGGGTCAGCTGGCGGGGCGAATCCGGCTGGACCAGGTCGTTTTGAAAGGGGTCGCGGTTGACCACCTGCATCTCCTTGTGCAGCCATTCGTCCCGGCAGAGGGCCGTGACGGTCTGGGCCGAGACGCCGGTCACCTCCAGGAGCCGTTGCAAGGGCATGGCCCCGTGCTGCCGGAGCGCCTGGAGCACCTGTTCGCGCCGGGGGGTGAGCTGCGCCCGCCCGGCCGCGCCCGGATTGGCCGATTTGAGGCCCAGGGAGATGTACATGACCCGCTTGTGCGTCATCGCGCCGCTGCGCACGACCGCCGGCAGCAGCACCCGGACGGCGTGCTCGCGCGGACAGCAGTAGTAGTCGGCCAGCCAGTCGCCGAGGCGCAGCAGCGGCGTCGGAATCTGCTGACGCGTGCTTTCCAGCTCCAGGATGGGCCGGAGATCGTCGTACTCGGACTGACCCTTGACGGCGATGACATAGCCGGAACGCACCGATTGCCGAAGATTGACCTTGACCCTGGTGCCGGGACGCACCTGGCCGAGAAGGGCCTCCGGAATGAAGTAGTCAAAGCCCTTGTCCAGGGACAGATTGAAAACCACCTCGGCTATCCGTGGCGGTCCGGAAGGAGAAGTTGAGGCAACGGGGGGCATGTCGTGGACCTGATGAAAAGCGGCGCCGGGGTCGCGATGCCGCGGCCTGGCCGGGGTCGGGCGGCGAAGCCTGGTTGATGGTGGCGCTGGCCAAAACCGACTTTTGCCGGCGGCCCTCTGGCCAGGGCGGCCGCCGGGCTGACGTCGACGGAATGACGGTGAAATATCTATAACGTCCTGCATTGATGTCAAAAGTCAAGCTGTGGCGGTGGAATGGGGCCGCCGGGGCCTGGTTCCCTTTTTTGTCTTTGGTCCCCCCGTCCGGCTTGTCGCCGTCGCTTGGCCCAGGATAAAAAGTGTGCTAAAAAGTCACACTTGCCGGTTTTTTTCCGTGTGCATGATGCTATATTAACTTTCCGGTCTTGCAGACCATCAGCCCATGATCGGAACAGGACCTCGGGTCAGACTTGGCCCAGGTCTTTTTTTGTGTCATGGCACAGTCCCGGGGAAGCCGGGTGGCGGTTGCGGCCGGTCAGTATATTGAAGCGCATCAAGCAGCAAGGGAACGGACTATGAAGGATTATGTCGACGAAGTCGTGCAGGCCGTTGAACGGCGCAATCCCGGGCAGGATGAATACTTGCAGGCGGTCAGAGAAGTCCTTTATACCCTGGTTCCGGCCTTGGAAATCC
The DNA here is from genome assembly GCA_964407145.1 of uncultured Lentisphaeraceae bacterium. Lineage (GTDB taxonomy): Bacteria > Verrucomicrobiota > Lentisphaeria > Oligosphaerales > Oligosphaeraceae > JAAZKI01. The sequence goes on from CAYOUR010000126.1 coordinate 3,756, forward strand.
ACAAGAAGTACCGCCAGAACGGCATTTTGGAGCGTCTGGCGGAGCCGGAGCGGCAGATCATGTTTCGGGTCGGCTGGGAAGATGACAGCGGCGTCGTGCACGTCAACCGCGGCTACCGGATCGAATTCAACAGTGCCATCGGCCCCTACAAGGGCGGGCTGCGTTTTCATCCTTCCGTCAATACCAGCATCCTGAGTTTTCTGGCGTTTGAGCAGGTTTTCAAGAACGCCCTGACCACGTTGCCCATGGGCGGCGGCAAGGGCGGTTCCGACTTTGACCCCAAGGGGCGGTCCGACCGCGAGGTCATGCGCTTCTGCCAGGCCTTCATGAGCGAACTGTACCGACATATTGGTCCGGATACCGACGTGCCGGCCGGCGACATCGGCGTGTCCGGCCGGGAGATCGGCTATCTGTTCGGCCAGTACAAGCGCCTGACCAACAAATTCAACGGCGTCCTGACCGGCAAGTCCGCGAATTGGGGCGGGTCGCTGATCCGGCCGGAGGCGACGGGCTATGGCTCGGCGTTTTTTGCCAACGAGATGCTCCGTTCGCGCGGCGAGACTCTGGAGAACAAGGTCTGCGTGGTATCCGGGTCGGGCAATGTCGCCCAGTTCACCGTGGAAAAGCTTAACCAGCTTGGGGCGCGGGTGGTCTCCCTGTCTGATTCGGATGGCACGATCTACGACCCGGACGGCATTTCCGGCGACAAGCTGGTGTTTGTCATGGATTTGAAGAACAACCGGCGTGGCCGGATTTGGGAGTATTCCGAGAAGTACGGCGTCGAGTATCTGGCGGGTGGCAAGCCGTGGAGCATCCCGTGCGAATGCGCCTTCCCCTCGGCCACTCAGAACGAGCTTAATGGCGACGATGCCCGGACTCTGGTCGCCAACGGCTGCCGCCTGGTCTGTGAAGGCGCCAACATGCCCTCGACCCCGGAGGCCATTGATGTGTTCCTGGAAAACCGGGTTCTGTTCGCGCCGGGCAAGGCCGCCAACGCCGGCGGCGTGGCCACCTCGGGCCTGGAAATGAGCCAGAACAGCATGCGCATGTCCTGGACCCGCGAAGACGTCGAGAACCGCCTGCATCAGATCATGGTGAAGATTCACCATCAGTGTGCGGAAACGGCCGCCAAGTACGGCTATCCCGGCAATTATCTGATGGGCGCCAATATCTGCAGCTTCATCAAGGTGGCCGACTCCATGCTCGAGCAGGGCCTGGTTTGAACCGGCCGTCAGCCGTCAGTCGGTGGCCATCGCCTTGGCGCCCTGGCGGCCGTGGCTGGCGTCAGGATTGCGGCAGGTGGCAGGTCCAGGTGTGCCCGGAGTCGAGGGCGTGGACCGGTGGCGGCCGGGAGGCGCAGACCGGCATGGCCTGCGGGCAGCGCGGATGAAAGGGACAGCCGGTCGGCGGCGCCGATGGCGAGGGCAGGTCGCCGCTCAGGATGATGCGCCCGCCGTTGTCCTGGCCAGGGCGGGGAACGGCGGAAAGCAGTGCGCGCGTATAGGGGTGGCGGGTGGCGTTCATGACCTCGTCGGTCCGGCCGCGTTCCACAATCCGGCCCAGGTACATCACCGCCACCCGATGGGACATCAGGCGGACCACGCTCAGGTCGTGTGAGATGAACAGGTACGCCAGGCCGTGCCGCTCACGCAGTTCAAGCAGCAGGTTGATCACTTGGGCCTGCACCGAGACGTCCAACGCGCTCACGGGCTCGTCGCACACCAGAAAACGCGGCCGCAACGACAAGGCCCGTGCCAGGCTGATGCGCTGACGCTGGCCACCGGAAAATTCATGCGGGTAGCGGTACAGGCAGTCGGCGTCCATGCCGACTGACGACAGCAGTTCTTCGGCCGCCGCCGTTCGCGTCCGCCCTTCCAGGAGCCGGTGGTGGACCAGCCCTTCGGTCACCAGCTCCAGGACCGTCATGCGGGGGTTGAGTGAGGAAAACGGATCTTGGAAGATCATCTGGCACTGTCGCCGCAGCCGTCGCCGGCGGCGGTGGTCCAGGCTTTCGAGGTCATGTCCGCCGAAGGCGATGTGTCCGCCGGAGGGTTTTTCCAGGCCCATGAGCGCCCGTCCCAGGGTGGTTTTCCCGCAGCCGGATTCGCCGACCAGCCCAAGGGTCTCGCCGGCCTGGAGGTCGAAGGCGACGCCGTCGACCGCCCGGACATATCCGGTGATCCGGTTCAGGACGCCTTTGCGGATGGGGAACCAGACGCGCAGGTCGTTGACTTGAAGCAGTGTTGGCGGAGTCTCGGGCATGGCGTCAATCGTGGTGTTACAGGCTGTTCCAGACGGTCGCCGAAGGCTGGTCCTGGGCGGCGATGACCAGCTCGATGTCGGTTCGGGCAATGTCTCCCAGGAAGCGCCGGGCATTTGCCTCCACGAGGTCGGGCCGGTTGCATTCCTGGCTGATGTGGGCGAGGATGATGTTCCTGGTGGAGGTGTCGATGACCTTGTGCAGCAGTTCGACGCAGGCTTTGTTGCTCAGGTGGCCGTGCCGTCCCATGATGCGCTGCTTCAGGGACCAGGGGCGCTTGCAGGCGGCCAGCAGGTTGAGGTCGTGGTTGCTTTCCAGGACAATGGTGTTGCACTGCCGCAGCTGGTATTCGACGGCGCTGCCCGCGAAGCCGAGGTCTGTGACCACGCCGATCTTGCAGGCGCCGCAGCGTACGACGAAGGCGACCGGGTCGTTCGCGTCGTGCGGGATGGAAAACGGCTCGATCTCGAAGGGGCTGACCGTGAAGGCGCCTCCGGGCGCGAACAGCGACAGCTGCCCCAGGGCCGGGTCGCGCTGGCGCAGGACTTCCGCGCATGGCCTGGTCATGAACACCGGTACTCGAAAGTGGTTGGCGCAGACCCGCAGGCCACTGATATGGTCGCTGTGTTCATGGGTGACGATGATGCCGCGGACGATGGATTCAGGCAGGCGGGCCACCTGCAGGCGGCGCCGAAGCTCTTTCAGGCTGAAGCCGGCGTCGACCAGAACGCCGGCGTCGCCGCAGTGGATCAGCAGGGCGTTGCCATGGCTGCCGCTGCCGAGAACGGTGACTCCCAATGGTGTGGTTGGACAGGTCATGTTGCGTTATTATCGGTTCAGCTTGGTTGGGCGGGAAATTCCGGAGCCAGGCCGGCGGTCTGCAGCAGGTGCCGGGCGACCGTGGCGCTGACCTCCTGGCCGGCGCCAAGCCTGGTGACGCAGTCACGGATGCCGTCCAGGACCTCCTGGCGCCGGTTGCCGCCCGGCATGATGGCTTCGACCGCCGGGGCGAGTTTGGACGGAATGGCGTCGTGCTGCAGATATTCGGCCAGGACGCCGCGGCCGGTGACCAGGTTGGTGATGGAGATATGCGGCAGCTTGACGATGCGTTTCGCCAGGAAGCCGGTCAGCCAATTCAGTTTATAGGCCACGACCAGGGGCAGGCCGAGGATGGTGGCCTCGACCGTGACCGTGCCGCTGGCGGCCAGTCCGGCGGTGGCGCGCACCATCCATTGGCGCGTGTCGCCGACCGTGATGGCGATGTCCGGACCGCCGCCAGGAAGGCCCTGGATGATGTCCCGGGCCAAAGCGGCGCAGGATTCCCGGGGCAGCGGCATGACAAAGCGCCATTGCGGGTGTTGGCGGTGCAGCTCCCGCGCTGTCGCCAGGAAGACGGGCAGGTGGTAGCGCAGTTCCGAGGCCCGGCTGCCCGGGAGCAGCAGGACCAGGTCCTGGTCGCGAATCGTGGTGGTCTGGCGCAGCGGCGCCAGGATTTCCAGCAGCGGGTGTCCGACAAAGCGTACGTCCAGGCCGGAGCCGTCATAGACGGCCGGTTCGAACGGGAAGATGCACAGCAGCCGGTCGACGTCTCGCGCGAGGCGGTGGATGCGGTTTTTCTTCCAGGCCCAGATTTGCGGGCTGATGTAGTAGACCACGGGGATGGCGTCGGCGTGGAGTCGTTCGGCCAGGCGCAGGTTGAAGCCGGGATAGTCGATCAGCATGACGGCGTCCGGCCGTTCCTGCCGGGCGGCGGCGGCCAGCCGATTCAGGAGGCGGATGAAGAAGGGCAGGCTTTTCAGGACTTCGACGAGCCCGACGACGCCCAGTTCCGTGGAATCGACCATCAGGTCAACGCCGGCCGCACGCATCTGCTGGCCGCCCATGCCGGCCAGCCGGACTTCGGGCCGCAGGCGACGCAGCTCCGCCGCGACCCGCGCGCCGTAGCCGTCGCCAGACTCCTCGCCGGCGATGATCCAGATTGTCTGTTGGCGTGATGACATGAAGGAACCGGCGCCTGACGCCAGAA
>CAYOUR010000126.1:8141-12252 GCA_964407145.1 uncultured Lentisphaeraceae bacterium
GAACCGGCGCCTGACGCCAGAATAACAGGATATGAACCGGCGCCTGACGCCAGAAAAACAGGATGAGGGAGACGGCGACCGCCTTGACGCAAAGCAATGGCTTAATGTATGGCCTTTCAGGCGAAATGTAAAGCAGCCGTCAGGTAAATGACTTTTTGCAAAGCCGTTTTTCGGTCGGCTCCCGGGGTGCGTCCGGTCGGGGTGCCGCATGGAAGCCCATGGCGGCCGGTCTTTGCCGGGCAATTCTTGGTGACCGCCGCGCAATCCCGGATGGAAGCAGGGCGCGGTGACCCGTTTTTCATTGGTTTCGTGCTGGCTGTTTGCGGCTGGTGTTCAGCCGTCAATACCTGCTTCAGGCACAACCGCGGCCCCCGGCGGTTTTTGCCGGTACTTCATTCAGGACCGTGGCGGATAGGGGAAGTCCTTGCGTTCAATGACGAACATGGCCTGGTCGGCCGTGATGTTGTAGTCATTCTCGCCGATGACGTAATCCTGGATTTTCCCCTCGACCAGAGCCCAGGCCCTGACAATGTTGATGTTGTCCTTTTCCGTCCAATCCAGGAAGTCGGTGATGCTGCACAGGTGGATGTTCGGGGTGTCGTACCAGGTGTTGGGGAGCGACGCCGTCACCGGCATCCGGCCGCCGAGGCTGAAGGCCAGGCGAACGCTCCAGTGGGCGAAGTTGGGGAAGGAGACGATGCCCCAGCGCGCTACCCGAAGCATCTGGTTGAGGGTCTTCAGGGGGTACTGGAGCGTCTGCAGCGTTTTTTCCAGAACCGCGTACGTGTAGCACTGGTCGGGGAGGATGCCGAGAAAGCGTTCCAGGTCCTCATGGCAGACCGGCATGCCGCGTTCAATGCAACGGATGACGGCCTCGCCGTCGCGGTCCACGCCCTGCAGCACGACGTCATGCTGATAGGAGAGTCTTGCCAGCAGGTCACCGTTGCCGCAGCCGAGGTCCAGGATGCTGTCATTGGGCCGCACCAGCGTTTCAATCAGCGGATCCTCCCAGCGTTTCGGCGCATGCGTGGTGAAGTCCTTGCCCGAAGTGTAGAAGTCGGCCACGCGCTGATACAAGGCCAGAAACGAACTGTCACTCGATTTTACGCCGACGGCCTGGAGAAAGGCCTCGACCCCGGGGAGATGCTGCAGGGCTTCGGCATCAGGGCCGGGGGGGCTTGGCGGTTGGCGTTTGGATGTCGGGTTTTTCATTGGTGCTGCCCTCCTCGCAGGAACTGCCGCCGGGCCAGAGTAGGGGAAAGCAGGAAGGCGCGCAGGATGCGCCCCACCGTCTTGGCCTCCACCAGGAACGCGTCGTGGCCATAGTTCGACTCGACCTGCATGTAGGTGGCGGGAATCCGGTTGTGCAGCAGGGCGGTGACGAATTCGCGGCAGCATTCCGGTGGATACAGCCAGTCCGAGGAAAAGGAGACGACCATCACCTCGGCCCTGATTCTGGCGCAGGCGGCCTTGAGGTCGCCGTCGCCCCACTGCGTGCCGTCGTAATTGTCGAGCATCTGCGTGATGTACAGGTAGCTGTTGGCGTCAAAGCGGGCGACGAAGGACTGGCCTTGGTGTTTCAGGTAGCTTTCGACCTCGAACTGATCATCGCTGTTGGTGACGTTGCCGCGATTGGCCGGGCGGGTCCGCCGCCGGCCGAATTTGTCTTCCATGCCCTGGCCGGACAGGTAGGTGATGTGCGCCAGCATGCGGGCCGCGGCCAGGCCGTCGTCGGGCTTGGCCTGGTCGTAATAGTCGCCATTGTTGAATTTGGCGTCAGCCAGGATGGCGTGTCGGCCGACCACGTGGAAGCCGACGCCCTGGGCCGACAGCCGCGGGCCGGCGGCCAGGATGATGCATTTGACGACGCGTTCGGGGTAGGCGACGGCCCATTCGAAGGCCTGCAGTCCGCCCAGGGAGCCGCCGCAGACCGCGTAAAGCTGCTTGATGCCGAGGTGGTCGAGCAGGCGCGCCTGCAGGCGGACCGAGTCGCCGACCGTGACCGCCGGGAAGGTCTGGCCGTAGGGGCGGCCGGTGTCGGGGTTGATGCTGGACGGCCCGGTGGTCCCGTAGCAGCTGCCCAGGATGTTGACGCACAGGACGCAGAAGCGGTGGGTGTCAATCGCCTTGCCCGGGCCGATGACGCTGTCCCACCAGCCGGGGCGGTCGAGGCGCCAGGGCCGCCAGGTCGGGCTGGCCGTGGCATCCCAGCCGGCGACATGGGCGTCGCCGGACAGGGCGTGTGTGATCAGAATCACGTTGTTGCGGTCGCCGGCCAGTTCGCCGATCATCTCGTATTCGACGTCAATCGGGCCGAAGGTGATGCCGCAGTCCAGGGGCAGGGGGTCGTCGGGCGTGACCAGGCGGAGGCGCCGGGGCTGGACCCAGCCCGCGGATTTGAGGTTGTCAGGGGAGTCGTACTCCTTGCGCAGGCGCTGACCGCCCCCGGAGACATCGCCGAAGGAGCCTTGCGGGGCTGCGGCATGAAAGGTTTTGCTGCTGAAGGTTGGTTTCTCCACGGTGGTGTTTTCTTCCAGGGGACAGCGGTCGCGAACAAGGCAACAGTGCTTGGCGTCGGCAGGTCAGAACCTGCGGCCTGGGGCCGTCGTGTGCCGGCGCCATGTCATAATATAACGACCATTCACGGAAAATCCTGGGAATGGGCTTCGGCGCTTGATTTATGGCCTATCTCGCCGCCCTATCCGTTCCATGTTTCCGGCCGGAGTTGCGCATCAGTGAAGAGCGTCGGCCGAATGGGCCGGCAGAGCCGTGGTTCCATGCCAGTCACTGATAGAGAGGGATCACAAGCCGAGCAGCCGGATGGCATTGCCGCGGGCGATTTTCTCGAACGCCGCGGGGGCGAGGCTGCCATTGTCGCGCAGCTTCAGGAGGAACTGATCCATGGGGCACATTGAATGTGGGCTGCAGATGTCGGTTCCGAACATGACCCTGTCCTGGAATTCGGTGAGGAACCGGGCGGCGAAATCCTGGTCGCGGGACATGGCGTAGTAGCCGCTGCCGGCGGACAGGTCGGCCCACATGTTCGGGTAGGCGCGGAACAGCCGGACCACGGCGCCCTCGGCCCGGATCGGGTGTTTGAGGTAGGAGGCGCGGTCGTCGCCGGGCTCCAGGGCGCCCAGCTCGCTCCAGAAGGCCGGGCCGTGGCCGATGATGACCAGCTTCGGGAAGGTCCGCAGGCAGTGCTCCAGCTGCGGCAGGCCCTGGTCGTCGACCAGGCCATAGTGGCCTCCGATCGCCGTCGAGATGTCAAAGGTCAGGGGGAAGCCGAAGCTCTCGACTTGGCGGAAGAAGTTGAGCACCAGCGGGTCGGTGAAGGCCAGGTTCGGCATGAATTCGCCGACGCCCTTGAAGTTATGCTCCTTGTACCAGCTCAGCCAGGGCGTGAAATCGGCGGTCGGTGAATTGCGGATGCCGCGCGGATCCAGATTGCAGAAGGGAATGAAGCGGTCCGGATAGCGTTCACAGACCGCCAGGATTTCCTCGTTGGATTGGGGCAGGTAGACTTCCGGGCCGATCAGGGGCATGAGCACGCCGCGTTCGATCTGGTGTGCGTCGTACAGGCGCAGAACCTGCTCGGGGTTGGAAAACTGGGTCCGGCCGTCCTGCGGCGGGCCAGGATATGCGTAAGCGTGAACATGCATGTCGATGAACATGGCCGTAGTCTCCGCAGTGATCTTCGCCCCGGCAATGGCGCCGGACTCCGCCGGCGCCGCTGCCTGGGAAGGCGAGCCGGCGCCGGCGCCGGAGTGGAAGGAAGGCCGAACCGGTGGGGCATCAGACGCCGGAATAGGCGCTGAAGCCGCCGTCAATCGGAATGACGGTGCCGGTCACGAAGCCGGCGGCCTGGTCGCTGGCCAGCCAGAGCAGGGCGCCCAGCAGGTCGGCCGGCTCGCCGAACTTCGCCATCGGGGTGTGGTTCAGAATCTTGTGCGAGCGCGGCGTCAGGCCGCCGTCCGGGGTCGTGAGCAGGGCGCGGTTCTGGTCGGTCAGGAAGAAGCCCGGGGCGATGGCGTTGACGCGGATGCCCATCGGCGCCATGTGCACGGCCAGCCACTGGGTGAAGTTGCTGACGGCGGCCTTGGCGGCGCTG
>CAYOUR010000127.1:0-8216 GCA_964407145.1 uncultured Lentisphaeraceae bacterium
GCTCTGGCTACCTCCTCGCCAGAGCCGGAAGCTCTGGCTACCTCCTCGCCAGAGCTGGAAGCTCTGGCTACCTCCTTTTGCCCCGGCGCTACAGGATACGCCTGTTTTTTGAGTGCGCCGGGGCTGCCATAGTGGTTCATGGGGTGTATATTAACCTTTTGCTGTTTTACCTCGCCTGCTTCCAGTCTGCGAGGCTGAGCGGCATTCGAACGGCCCCATCGGCGTTTCCTGAACCAACACCATGAAAAGCAAAGGGAGTATCGTGCTGACCGTCAAAACCAAGAGTCGATTGTTCACATTGATTGAGCTTCTTGTTGTTATTGCCATCATTGCCATCCTGGCGGCGATGCTGCTGCCAGCCTTGTCCAAAGCCCGGGACAAGGCCCGGAGCATCAGCTGCATCAACAATCTGAAGCAATGCAACATGGCCAGGCAGCTGTATATCGATGATTATGAAGGAATCCTGGCCACCTGCTTCCTGCAAAGCACCAACTGGGTCACCGCACTGACCAAGGGGACCGGGACATGCTACTTGTCTTCGACGACCTTCCCGCAGGAAGCGGCCTGTCCGGGGGTGGCGCCCTACCGTTATATGGAAAACACCACGACCGGCGCCGGCGCCTTCCAAGCTTATGGCGATCCGCAATCCGGGACGCTGTCCTCCCTGTTCCGGACGGTCCGCAGAAACCCCGCCCTGCTGCCTGATTATTTCCTGCTTGCCATCAAGATCAAGCAGCCGTCGAGTTTCATCCATCTGGGCGACAGCTGGCATCCGAACACCCCGACCAAGGCCCCGGGCATGCAGTATGCGATCGCGCGACCGGGAACATCGACCAGCAACTACCCGAGCTTCTACGTCGGCGCCCATGGCGGCAGCTCGGGCAATTTCGCCTTCCTGGACGGTCACGTGGAAAGTATCAACAACCCGCATGCGTTCGCAGAGCACTGGTGGAAGGAATACACAGCCTGGGAGGCGACCAAGCCGACCCTCTACGTTTGGCGCGGCAACGCCCCGCCAACCAGGGCGACGCTGAAGCCGTGAACCGTCATGGCGGAGATTCCTGGCACCCTTTGTGATCAGGTCTAAAATCGTATTTGAGTTTACGGCGCGGGTGGCGCGGAATGGGGCACGGCTCCCTTTCCCGCCGCCCGCGTGTTTTTTGGTGAACGGCGTGCACGAGGAGGGGGCTATCGCCCGTCGTTCATGACGTAGATTCTCATGGGACGAGTGGGGCCATGCTCTTCACTTATGCGTTGATCAGGCCGGAGACATGGGATTTATAGGAAAGTGGAATAGGACGCATAGAACGCATAGGACATATGGGACATATGGGACGTATGTGACGGCGAATAGGACAATGGGACAAATATGCCTTTGGGTTATTGAAGTCTCTTGAAGCCAAACCGAACCCTTAAATAAGGAGCATTGGCCCCATGGGGCCATACACCCGTGTCACTTGCCTCGGCCGTGCCGGCCCCATTGTCCATCGTCCACGAGTTCATTCACACCGCGCCTGGAGTGGCTACAAGCTTCAAAATTAGCACTTAAGCGCGCCGGGCGATGAAGAGTCCGTGCGCAACTGATGGTCGTAAAAAACCTGGAACGGATGTATATTACTTCAATATGCAGGTGTTTTATTGTCCTTAAGTCCGTCTTCACCCGCAAACCCCGAGGATCAGCCATGTTTACTTTTTCCCTGTGTCGTTTGCTGAGCGCCGTGGCGGTCATCGCCGGCCTGGCCGCCTGGTCGCAAGTCGTCACCGTCTATCCCAACCAGGATTTTGAGGCGCCCGAGCTCGGCTTGGGGCTGTGGCCCGAAAACACCCAGTCGACACTCACTCTTGACCGGCAGATTGTGTTTTCCGGGAAGCAGTCGCTGCGGATCGACGCCCCGGACGCCGGCCAGAGGGCTTTCGCCCTGGTCTCCACCCAGCCATCGGCCGAAGTTTTTCCTCCGGAGACGTTCTTCACCATTGCCGTCATGGTCCGCAAGTCGCCCGGCGTGGAGAACCGCGCCATCACCTACCGGATCAACTTCCGGGTGCCGGTCGACCCCGGACAGCAGGAGCCGGGCAAGATCAACTTCACGGCCATGCCCATGCGCAAGAAGATCATCCCCATGGAAAACGGCTGGGAAAAATGGTTGGGCTTCTTCAAAGTGCCGGAAGGCAATTACAGCTGGCAGTTCCTGCTCGGCGTCGAGCACACCCAGGGCAGCGTCTGGTTCGACGACATCGTCTTTGAAAAAGTCGACTTGGAGGCGGTCAAGCCGGACGTGTGGACCAACTGGACCTTGGGCGTCGAAGTCGGCGCTCCGCCCTTGGGCCGTTGGGCCAAGCACAACGCGGCCAAAGGCGCCGTCTATCATGCCGGCCAGCGCTACAATGCCCTGCTCTGGCAATCCGCCCAGGTCGAAGCCACCCTGCGGGGGGCGGAACGCGCCGCCGCCTACATGGGCCGTGAACTGGCGCCCGAACGCCTGGCGTTTGCGACCTCCGAACAGCTGCTGCAGGCGATGTACTCCGCCTATGACGCGGCCTTCGCCTCTGGCCTGGAAGACGACTGGACCGCATTCCAGCAGGCCGCCGACCGGTATGCCAACAGCCTCAGCGCCCTGGACGCCAGCCTGAAGTCCTTCTGGAACACGGTGCCTGACGCCGGGCTGCCGCCGCATTTCGGCCCGGTGTCACGCCAGCAGCAGGCGCTCGAAGGCGATGGCCGCATGAACCGCCTGCTGATCGGCGTCTGGAGCCCGACTCAGTTCATCGAGGCGGAAAAGCCGTTCGGCTTCGAATTCCATTCCTCGGCGCCCGGCCGGCCGGCCGTCCATACCGAGACGGAACGCGACTTTTCCAACATCACGGCGGCATGCGACGCGCAGACGGCCAATGGCTTTGCCGGCACCTTCGCGTATCTCAACTTCGGCACCCATGACCAGATGTACGCCCCGGCCTGGTTCTACCAGAAGCACCGGGACGACCCGGATTTCGCCCGCGTCTCCTGGGACGGCCAGGTCGCCAACCACCGCAGCGACAGCAGCTACAGCCTCAATTTCTTCCACCCCGCCGTCAAGCAGTTCATCAACGACTATCTGGGCGAATACGCCGCCTTCTGCGCCAAGGAGCCGCGCGTGCTCTTCTATGAATTCGCGGCCGAGACCCTGATGAATTTCTCCACCAAGGCCGGCACCCGCAGCATCGGCTACGGCAAGCACGCGACGCTGGCCTTCCAGGAACACCTGCGCCGCCGCTACCAGGACATCGGCGCCGTCAATGCCGCCCTGGGAACCAGCTTCGCCGACTTCGCCGCCGCCGTGCAACCACCAGATCCGCTCGCCCAAAAACGCGAAACCGTCACCCCCCTGGACGCGGAATTCGAAATCTTCCGGGAAAACAGCTACATGGACTACCTGCGCAGCGTTCACCGCGCCATCAAGACCGCCGACCCGGCCAAGCCGACGGTCGCGCGGTTCAGCGGCTTGATCAGCGACATGAACGGCGCCCAGATTTTCGACGTCTGTGACATCGTCTCCCATCACTGCCGCGCCCCGCGCATGCAGATGGTCTACCCGTACCTCAACAGCATGAACCGCCACTACCGGCGCGGCCTGGCCTACATGGAGGATTTCTGGGGCTGCCAGGATGCCCAGGACCGCATCGAGGAGGAACACGCCCAGCGCCGAGGCCTGGAAAAACACGTCGCCAGGTCACTGATCTGGGGACGCACCCTCCAGATGAAATGGTACTCCTATACGAGCGGGGCCTATATCTTCACCTACAACGGCAACTGGATGAGCCTCCGCCACGACCTCACCACCATGCGCTACTGCGCCCCGGCCCTCGGTGTCACTCTCCGCAACCTGGAAAATTTCGACTGGGTTTTGACGCACAGCGCCATCGCCCCCGGGCGCGTCCTGCTGCTCCAGCCTTCGGCCAGCCTGCGCAACCTGCGACCGTCGCACGGCGTCGCCGGCGATATGCAGCAGTTCCACAATTTCCTCCAGGCCAATGGCTTTGTCTATGAAAGCCTGCCGGAGGAATTTCTCCTGGACGGCCGCGTCTCCCTGGGTGAATTCGACGCGGTGCTGCTGCCGCGGGCACCCTACATGGCCGCGTCTCTGCAGGCGCAGCTGGCCGCCTTTGTCAATGACGGCGGCACACTGGTCGTCATGGCCGACCTGCCGACTGCGGACGAGCTCGCCCGGCCGGCGGCGGCGTTCCAGCAGACGCTGGCGGCTGCGGGTCCCGCCCGGGATTTCACGGCTGAAGGCAAGGCCTGGGCCACCGAGACGGCACACGCCAAGGGCCACGTCCTGCAACTGGTCGCCGGCGCCGGCTTCAGCACTGGCGCCCCGGCCGCGGATTTGGCCGCTCTGCTCAAAGAGCGCGCCGCCCGCGCCGCCTGGGCGGACGGCGATGTCCTGGAAGTCATCCTCCGCCATGCCGAGGACGGCAACGACTACCTCTTCGTGCAGAACCCGGACTTGGACCAGGTGCGGACCGCGACGCTCAGGTTCACGGTGCCCTGCACGCAGCTGATCGACGCCAGTCTGCCTGGCGGCGTGGCCCTGCCCATGAGCGCTGATGGCCTGGTGAAGTCGGCCCCGATCCGGCTGGGACCGGCGGAAACGGCTGTGCTCTGGCTGAAGCGCTGACTTCAGACCAACCGGACAGGCATGACTCTTGGCGGGTGACTTGCCGCGGCTGGCCCGAGCCAACCGCGGCGTCAGCCGCGACCGGCCCGGACTGGCGCAGCCAGAGCTGCGCCAACGCTTCAGCCGGCGGTGGCGCCGGCCCGGCGCAGGGCGGCGGTCAGCCGGGCGGTTTCGCGCTGGCAGGTGCTGGGGGCGTCATCACCCCAGGCTTCCACGTTCAGGCGCAGCTTGGGCTCGTTGCCTGATGGCCGGAGCACGAACCACCAGCCGCCGCTGGACTGTTCACGAATCACTTTCAGGTCGGGCGCGGCCAGTTGCGCCGGAGAGTAGTCGCCGGCGCCCGGGAAAACGCGGTCCAGTCCCAACGCCGGGTCGGTCCGTACTTCATGCCTGGCCGTGGCCAGCGGCCGGTTCTCCTCCCACGTCCGTTGCAGAACCGGCAGAACCTGCTCCGGAGAGGACAGGTTGAAATTCAATTCGCCGCTCCAACAGTAGCGTCGGCGCCAGCCGGACAGGTCCGTGGCGATGTCCGCGCCGTGGCGCTTCCTTTCCCAGGCCAGCATCAGCAGGTTCAGGCCGGTCAGCATGCCGCTGTCAACCGAATGGAAGTCCGGATGGAAAAAATGGCCGGAATGCTCGCCGGCAAAGACGACCCGGCGCCGGAACGCGTCGTGACGCATCAACAGCTTGATTTTGCCGTGGCCGACCGGCGTGTCAATCAGCTCGACGTGCTCTGACCCGCAGTATTCATCCGCCAATAGTTGCGAACAGCACAGGTTTCGGAAGATGACCGGCCGTCCGGCGGCGTGGTCGGCCTGGGGGCGTTGCGCCAGTTTGACTTTGGCCGCCAGGGCCAGCACCTGCGAGGCCGCGATCACTTGACCGGCATTGTCGATGAAGCCAGCCCGGTCGGCGTCGCCGTCAAAGCCGATGCCCAGGTCGGCGCCGGCCGCGGTCACGGCCTGTCCCAGCCGGGTCATGTAGCCGGGCAGCAGTGGATTGGGTACGCCGCGGGGGAAGCGCCCGTCGGGCTCGGCGTCCTGCCAGAGCACGGCCAGGCCTTTGGCGGCGAGGCGGTCGGCAATCGGCCGGAAGGCGACGCCGCCCACGCCATGGCCGGCGGCGGCCACGACCGTGAAGTCCGGTTGGGGCCGGTCCGGCCAGGCATCAAAGCCGGCCAGACGGACCAGGTGGTCGGCAAAAGCCTCCTTGAGGTCGAGTTCAGGCGCCGGCTTGAGCAGCTGCAGGAGGCGCTGCTGCAGCCAGGCCAGGTCATCGGCCGTGAACGGCGCCGCGCCGGCATGCACCATCTTGATGCCGTTGTATTCGGCCGGGTTGTGGGAGGCCGTGATGACCGCGCCGCCGGCGTAGGTCTCCGGATACTGCCCGCAGGCGAAGTACACGTGCTCAGTCGAGACCAGGCCCAGGTCGTCGACCTCGCCGCCGCCGGCGATGACGCCGCGGCAGAAGGCCCGGCTCAGATCCGGCGAGCTGAGACGCGCGTCATGGCCGACAACCAGGCGGGGGCCGGGCTGCCCGGGCGTCGCCAGCCGCTCCGCCATGGCCTGCCCGGCTAGAAACGCCGTGTCCTCGTCCAGCTCCTCCGGGAAAAGTCCGCGGATGTCGTCGCGCTTGAAGATGCTCCTGATGCCGGTCGCCGTACTCATGGTTGAAAACCTCCCCCGCATTGAAAGAAAAAAACACCGCTGACGCTGGCAATGCCGGCGTTACTGGCTATCATAATATACCCGTGGTTTTTTTTTTTGCCCGGACGGCCGCCGGCGGCTCAGGCATCGGCTTCCAGGCAGGTGGCGTAAAAACGCATTGACCCGCAACAAGGAAGAGGACAATCATGGCGAATCAGGCGAAAATTCGTTTTGGGGCGATTGGCTGTGGCGGCATGGGCACGCATCGCGTCAAGCAGATGGTCTCGCACGAGCTTGGCATGGAGCTGGTCGCGGCGGTTGACATTGACCCGGCCCGTCTGGACAATCTGGCCGGGGTCATCGGCAGCAATACCTTCGCCCGCTACACCGGCGTCGAGGACTACAAGCGCCTGATCGACGAGCACGAACTCGATGCCGTCGGCATCTTCACGCCGCATGTGCCGCATTACGACCATGTCAAGTACGCCCTGCAGAAGGGCCGGCATGTCCTGATTGAAAAGCCCATGGTCTGCGGCGCGGCCAACGCCCTGGAAATCACCCGCCTGGCCCGGGAGAAGAACGTCACCGCCATCATCCATTACCAGCGCCACTATGAGCTCAAATTCATGAAGGCCCGCGAATTGATCGCCAAAGGCGCCATCGGCGACCTGACCAACTTCTTCGTGTACATGGCCCAGGACTGGTGCGGGAAGACCTGGCGCGGCGAGCCGGAATTTTCCGGCGGCGGCCAGATCAACGACTCCGGCAGCCACTACCAGGACATCCTCCTGTGGATGACCGGGCTGCTGCCGGTCAGCGCCGAGGGGCACATCGACTCGATCTACCGCGGCCAGACCCTCAAGGTTGAATACAACGGCTCCTTCAACGTTGAATTGACCGGCGGCGTCACCGGCCGCATGGTCATCCTCAGCGACATCCCCGGCGGTTTCGTGGATGATGTCCGCATCTGCGGCACCAAGGGCAGCATCTTCTTCCGCGGCGACCAGGTGATTCTGTTTGACCAGGCGACCAAGAACTACACCGAAGTGCCGCTGTCACGCCCGGCCGGATACCCGGTTTCGCCGGTGGACAATTTCGCCAAGCTGGTCCGCCGAAAAGTCAAGATCAACCGCGTGCCGTTCATCTTCGGCTGCCGTGTCGCGCTTTTGACCGAGGCGCTGCTCCGCTCCGGCCACCAGAACGGCCGGAAAATCCTCTGCGCCGACATTCTGAAAGAATCAAAACACACCATGGCCGACCTGGAAGAGTAGATCTCATTGCGAAGCGGAAGCCTTCAGCCTGCCGTATGCAGTTCAGGCTTCAGCCTGCCGTATGTCGTTCAGGCTTCGGCCTGCCGTATGTCGTCCAGGCTTCAGCCTGTCGTATGTACGTAGTCCAGGCTTTAGCCTGCCGTATGTCGTCCAGGCTTCAGCCTGCCGTATGTCGTTCAGGCTTTTTTGGGTTTCCCCATCATGACCGTCTTATCCCTTGCCGCCAATCCGCCGCCGTTTTATCGCCCGGTTCCGTTTTGGAGCTGGAATGACCTCCTGGAGCCATCGGAGCTGGAATCCCAGATTGACCAGATGCACGAAGCCGGTCTGGGCGGATTTTTCATGCATGCCCGCGGCGGGCTTCGGACGCGCTACCTGAACGAGGAGTGGTTCGCCGCGATTCGGGCGTCCATCCAGGCAGCGAAAAAGCATGGCATGATGGCCTGGGCTTACGATGAAAACGGCTGGCCCAGCGGCTTCGGCGACGGCGTCGTCCCCGCCATGGGCCTGGACTTCCAGCAGAAATACCTGCGCCTGGCCGAGATGACCGGCGAACAGGCCTACGGCCAGGAACGCCTGATCGCCGTCTATGACCTGGAGGGGAAGCGCCTGGAGGCGACCAACCGTCAAAAACCGCCGGCCGT
>CAYOUR010000127.1:8226-12247 GCA_964407145.1 uncultured Lentisphaeraceae bacterium
ATTGGACAGAGCAGCATCTTTCGGAGGAGATCAGCCTGGCGGAAATGTCGCGCGAACAGGCGTTCGGTCACGAACGCCTGATTGCCGTCTATGACCTCGATGGCCGGCTGCTGCTGACGGCAAAAGGCCGGAAGCTGCCGACAAGGGTCCTGGCGCCGGCGAGGGTCCTGGCCGCCTATTTCGACGTCAACCCCTATTACGTCGATACGCTCAATCCCGCCGCCATCCGGGCCTTCATTGACGAAGTCCTCGTACGCTACCGGCATGAACTGTCGCCGGAGGACGCGGCGGCCATGCGCGGCTTCTTCACCGACGAACCGCAGATCTCCCGTAATGGCATCCCGTGGTCGTTCGGCCATGCCGACGCCTACCAGGCGGCCTACAGGGAAGAACTCCTCGGAGTCCTGCCGCAACTCTTCCGGGAAATCGGCGACTTCCGCCGCACGCGCTGCCGGTTCTGGCGACTGACGACCCGGATGTTCATGAACGCCTTTCTCAAGCAGCTGTATGAATGGTGCGAACAGAACGGCTGGGAGCTGACCGGCCACATGGTCCTGGAGGAGACGTACCATTCCCAGATCACCACCAACGGCGCCGCCATGCCGATGTACCAGTATTTCCACATCCCGGGCATGGACGCCCTCGGACGCTATTTCCCCGGCCTGGCCACACCGGTGCAGCTGGCCAGCGTCGCCGCCCAGACCGGCAAGAAACAGGTCCTTTCCGAAACCTTCGCCTGCTGCGGCTGGGCCGTGTCCTTCGCGGACCTGAAGTGGCTGTACCAATGGCAGATGGTCCATGGCGTCAATCTCCTCTGCCAGCATCTGCAGGGCTATTCACTGCGCGGCATCCGCAAGCGCGATTACCCGGCCTCGCTGTTCCGGCACCAGCCCTGGTGGCCCTACTACCGCCAGTTCAACGACTACGTCTCCCGCCTCGGCGTGCTCCTCAGCGAAGGTGAAGTCGAGGTTGACGTCCTCCTGCTTCACGGCATCTCTTCAGCACACCTGCTGTTTGATGTCACCGACGGCGCCAAGGCCGCCATCCTCGACCTGTTCCAGCATTTCATCACCTTGAGCCAACAGCTGTTCGCCGCCCATGTCGAGCATCATTACGGCGATGAGACGATCATGGAACAGCACGGCGACGTGGAAGGGGACACGCTCCGCATCGGCCGGCAGCGGTACCGCGCCGTTGTCCTGCCGCGCCTGACCAACCTGTCTCGCCGTCAGGCCGAACTGCTCACCGACTTCGCCGGCCAGGGCGGCCTCATCCTGGCCGAACGGTCGCCCCACGAACCACTCCTGGTCGATGGGCAGGAGGTGCCGGACCTGCCGCTGCTGAAGATGCTGACCTGCCACCCCGACCGCGCCCGGCTGATTGCCGCGGTCGCGCGCCTGGCCGCACCCTTGCCGGTCGTTGTCCCCGGCACCGCCGTTGAACAGGCCGGCGACCCAGCCGCCCAAGTCGCCGCCATCCACGCCACGACGCGCCGCTTTGCGGACTTCGACGGCCGGCCGGCCCGGCTGCATTTCTATGTCAATACCGAGCGCGAATTGGCCGCCGACGCCGATATCCTGGTGGCGGCGCCCGGCGTCGAACGCTTTGACCCGGAAACCGGCGCCTTGAAACCGGTCCGCGCCGTCGCCGAGGGCGGCGTTCTCCGCCTCCATCACCGTTTTGAGCCGACCGGCGACCTGGCCCTGATCGTGCGCGACGCGCCCGTGCCAGTGCTGCCGCCGCCGGCGCCGGTCGACGACCCGCCGGCCCGGCCGCTGCCCTGGCGCCGGCAGTTCCAGCTGGAAACCTGCACCGATAATCTCCTCACCCTGGACTTTGCCGACTATGCGATTGACGGCGAAGCCATGCCCGGGCCGGAATACGTCTTGTCAATCCAGGAAAAGCTGCTCCAACGGCGTCAGGACGCCGACCTGGAACTGGTCTTCTCCTTCCAGGTCGATGACGACTATGACTTGGCAGGACCCCTGGCACTGCTGCTGGAACGGCCGGAAAAATTCTCCGCCGAGCTTAATGGCCGTGTCCTTGCCCTGACGCCGCAGGGCTTTTTCGCCGACCCGGCCTTCCAGCGCATTGACATCACCCCGGCCGTGCAGCCCGGCCTGAACCGCCTGGTGCTCAAGACCGTCTTTCATCAGAGCGCGGAAACGTATGACCTGCTTGATGCCGCCCGAAAATTCGAGTCGGAGAAGAACCGCCTGGCGTTCGACTCGGAAATCGAGGCGGTGTACTTGTGCGGGGCGTTCGGGGTGCGCACCCCCGGAACCTTCACGCCGCTGCCGCGCCGGGCCGTGCGCTACCATGGACCCTTTGCCCTGGGCGCCCCGCCCAAGGTGGTCGATGCCACCCGGCTGGAACAATCCGGCTTCCCGTTTTTCGCCGGAACCATCACCCTGCGCCAGAACATTACCCTGGCGGACGGTGAACATCGGCAACCACACCGGATCGCCTTGGCCGAGGTCGCCGCACAGGTGGCCGTCATCCGGGTCAACGGCAGAACCGTCGCCACGCTGACGCGGCCCTCCTACGAGGCCGCCATTCCCGCCGGGACGCTGCGCCCTGGCGAAAACCTCCTGGAGATCGACCTGGTCAATTCCCTGCGCAACCTGCTCGGGCCGCATCACCTCGAAGACGGTGAGTCCGTCGGCGTCGGACCTGGGTCATTTTACCAGAACCCCGGCGTCTATGCGCCCAGGCCACTGCCCTGGAATGACGGCTATTGCTTCGTTCGTTTGGGAATCGTGCCCGAAAACTAGACCCGCGCCAACCCGCGGCGCCCGCCGGCGTCTGTCTGCCCGGCGCCGGGTGCCGGGATTCCGGCCTTATCTGGCGATGGCCTTCAAGGCCTCATGCACTTCCTGGAAGGACTGCGGGCGCTCCTCGGGCGACTGCTGAATCATACGGTCGAGCAGTTCCGCCATGCCGGACGACATGTTGGTCATCTTCGACAGATTGCTGACCTTCATCTTGGCGACGTGTTTTTGGGCGAGCGATTCCAATCCGGAGGCGTCGTACAACGTATGCCCAGTCAGGGCGTGGTACATGACCATGCCCAGACTGTAGATGTCGCTGCAGGCGTCTTCCGGTCGGCCCAGCAGGCGCTCCGGCGGCATGTAGTAGGGCGAACCGGAGATGAACTCATCGGTCGGATTGCGGGCTTCGGCCAGGGGAATGCACAGCCCGAAGTCAAGCAGGACTGCATAGCCGCAGGTGTTGATGATCACATTCTCCGGCTTCATGTCGCGAAACAGGTATCCACGCCGGTAGATGTGCTGCTCTGCCGCCAGCAGGTGCATGGCCATGGGAATGACCTCGGCCTCCGGCATCATGCCTAGCCGCTCGATTCGCTTGTCCAAACGCTCGCCGTCGACAAACTCCATGACCGTGAAGTACTCGTCGTCGGCGAAGCCGCTGTCCAGGCAGGCGGCCAGGAACTGAGTGCCGCTGAAAGCATAGCTGACCAGGGCTTCGTTGAGGATCGCGTGGATGTTCGGCGGGTTCATCCGCTCCTTGCGCGAAAGCACCTTCACGGCCAGAACTCGGTCAGGATATTTGACTGAGACCGCCTTGTACACGCTGCCCATGCCGCCGCCCCCGCAGGGTTCGTACAAATAATAGTCACGGATGCGTTGCGGGACAAAGAAAGGCGTGGAACAGTGTGGGCAGTTGTTCAGCTGCAGCTGGCCTAGTTCCTCCAGGGGCACCGACTTGTGGCACTTCGGGCAGCGCAGTGCTCCCTTCTCCCAGGACTTGGCCAGCTCATGCGGATTCGGAGGCGGCTGCGCCTGGGCCTTTGACGATGATTTGTGTGCTGAACACATGTTCGGCGCCTCCATGGGTGTTTTTTTTGTCACTTGAAACGTCGCGGCAAATCTGCTGTCAAAAACATATATCCTATCTTGGCATTTCGCAAATGGCTTTTGGATTCCATAGGCTTTCCCGGGTAATCGGTCACCCATTGAGAATTGCGCCATGATATGGCGCCGTCGTCCTTGCATGATGC
>CAYOUR010000128.1:0-2789 GCA_964407145.1 uncultured Lentisphaeraceae bacterium
CCTGCATGGCCTCCAACAAAGCCGCCTGCGTCTTCGGCGGCGTACGGTTGATTTCATCCGCCAGCAGCATGTTGGTGAAGATCGGCCCCTTGATGAAACGGAAACTCTTGCGCCCGGTCGTTTCGTCGACGTCAAGCACGTCGGTACCGATAATGTCGGACGGCATCAGGTCTGGGGTAAACTGAACCCGCTTGAACCGCAGCTGGAGAATCTGAGCCAACGTACTGACCATCAAGGTCTTAGCCAGACCTGGAAGACCGATCATCAGACAATGGCCGCCGGCCGCGATCGCGATAAGCAACTCTTCGGCCACTTGTCGCTGGCCGATGATCACCTGGCTGAATTCCTCCAGGATGCGACCGGTAATCTGCCCCATCTCCTTGATGTCGGCGGCCGACACTTCCTGGGGCGCCGAGGACCGCGCCGGGCGTTCCTGGCCCTTCATCGGCACCGGAGCCTCGACCGGCGGCGAGGACGCGTGCGCCATCGCCTCGCCGCCCGCGCCGGCCGCGGCTGTCATCTCTGGGCCGGCCTGGAACTGGGCATTGATCGTGCCAAAGCGAATCTCAGTGTTTTCCTTCAGCTGAATCCTGGTGACTGGTTCCCCCCTGACGAACACGCCATTCTGGCTGTCCAGGTCCTCAAGCTGCCAGGCGTCCCCCAGAAAGGTAAACACGGCATGCTGACGGGAGATGCTGCCCTGATTCAAACGAATCGCGCATTCCTCCCCCCGCCCCAGCAACACCCGCCCGCCGGCAAACTCAAACTTGCTGCCGGCGTCTGGTCCTTCCAAAATCAACAATTTCGCCATATCCTCGCCTTTGCCTGCGACGTTTCCTACTGCCTGGAGGCCAAACTCAACCTGGACTTCCTGCCACGCGACCTTCGTGTCGCTTGGTTGCCCGCCAAATTTTCCGCATTCTGACAAAATAAAGCCCATTTGTGGATTTGCCAGTCGGATGGCGTGCGAACATCCTACGGGACCAATGGAACCAATGGGACGAACAGCCCCAGAAGAAAACCACCATGCCCTCAAAGTCAGGCAACGCCTCGCCAGCGGGCGCCCCGGCCAGGCGCGGCATAAGAGCCCAGGACGGCGCGGCCACAGACCGCGCCGCCCTGGGATGGCGCTTGTTTCGAAGTGAACCCGGCCGGGGCGACACAACACCGTGACGACTCACATGATCAATCGGTGACCGATTGCCAAGATTTCCCCCATAACGAACTCGGGTGCTGGACAATGTCGGCACATGGCATTATGGTTATAGTTTATCTGGCGTTAAGGCGCCCTGTTGCCCATCTCACGTTCGCCCCACCATTCCAAGGAGTACCGCACCATGCAGATTGGAGTCAGTTCCTACAGCTACAGCCGTCTTGTCCGCTCCGGCCAGATGAAACAGATCGAGGTCATCGCCAAGGCCAAGGAAATGGGCTTTGACGTCATCGAATTCTCCACCATCGCCGTGCCCGAGGGCCAGACCCTGCCTGACTTCGCGGCCGAACTGAAGGCCGAAGCCGACCGCGTCGGCATTCCAATCGCCAACTACACGGTCGGCGCCGACCTTCTTGCCGGCTCCAATGGCGACCTCAAAGCCGAAGTCGAACGCATCAAGGCCGAAGTCGACGTCGCCGCCATCCTCGGCGTGCCCGGCTTCCGCCATGACTGCTCCGGCGGACGCTTCCCGGAAAACTGGCCCGCCGCCAAGAGCTTTGACGCCGCCCTGCCGCGCCTGGCCGAAGGCTGCCGGGCCATCACCGAATACGCCGCCGCCAAGGGCATCAAGACCATGGTCGAAAACCACGGCTACTTCTGCCAGGACAGCCTCCGCGTCGAAAAGCTGGTCACCGCCGTCAACCACCCCAACTTCGGCCTGCTCATCGACATGGGCAACTTCATCTGCGCCGATGATTCGCCGGAACTGGCCGTGGGACGCCTCCTGCCCTACGCGTTCCATTGCCACGCCAAGGACTTCCACCTCAAACCAGGCACCATGCCCTGGCCCGGCAAAGGCTGGAACCAATCCCGCGGCGGCAACTGGTGGCGCGGCGCCATCATCGGACACGGCAACGTGCCCGTCCACCAATGCGTCCGCATCATGGTCAGCAAAGGCTACCAGGGCGTCCTGTCCATCGAATTCGAAGGCATGGAAGACGTCCTCACCGGCATCACCCTCGGCCAGGAAAACCTGCGCCGCTTCGTCGCCATGGCCCAGCCCCAGGCCTGACCGGCCATCGGCAGCCGGACCGGCTTCCGGCCCGCGAACCGACAACCCTGCCGGTCGCGGGCCGGACGACGTAGACGCCGGTTGCGCAGAGCACGCCCGCACCGCATGCCGGCCGGCGCACAACACCCCTCACCCCATCCTCACCTGATCATGCCCATGTCGTTCGCGCAACGCCTGTACATCCTGCTCGCCGTCCTGGCCGTCTTTCCGCTCGCCTATGGCCTGTGGTGCCTGCGACCGCGCCCTGCCGCCAAGAGCACGGCCAAAACGACGAAACCGCGGGCCGCCTGCTCACTGGCCAAAGCGCGCGGCTACGCCCGAAGCCTTAACCTCATCGCCGGCTTCGAGGAACGACGGGCCTGGCAGGACAGCAGCACCGCCGCCCGGCAGGCCGCCTGGCTCATGGCCAAGGCCCGATACGCCGTCGCCCAAAGCAAAATCATGACAGAGCCGGAAAAAGTGACCGATGCGGGCAAGAACCTGCTGGAGGACACCTACCTGATGCTCCTTCGCGCCTGCCATCAAAGCCGGCAGGGCGTGGCCGACATCCAGGAAGAACCCGCC
>CAYOUR010000128.1:2799-10188 GCA_964407145.1 uncultured Lentisphaeraceae bacterium
CTTCATCTCCCCCATCGACCAGACCTTCCAGACCTACTCGCTCAGCCTGCCGGCCTCCTATGACCCGGCCGTGCCCTGGCCCCTGGTCGTCTCCATGCATGGACATGGCTGGTTCAAACCCTTCCAAGGCCACCCCGCCCCGGCCTATCCGGGCGTCTTCTGCCTGTCCCCCCAGGGACGCGGCGCCACGGACTACAAAGACCTCGGCGAGATCGATGTGCTCGCCGCCATCGCCGAAGTCCAGCGCGACTACCGCATCGACCCGGACCGTATCTACCTGACCGGCAGCTCCATGGGCGGAACCGGCGCCTTCCACCTCGGCACCCGCTACGCCGACCGCTTCGCGGCCATCTTCCCCATCGTCGGCAATGCCGACAACCAGGCCTGGACCCGCCGCTGGGGCTGGAACCGACACTTTCCCGGACGGTTCGATGACCTGCGACGCACGCTCCAGGAATCCCACACCGCCCGGGCCTATGCCGCCAACCTCCTCAATCTCCCGGCCTACATCCTCTCGGGCGCCGCCGACGTCGTGGTCCCGCCAGAACATTCCCGCCAAATGGCCGACCAGATGCGCGCCCAGGGCTGCACCGTGGAATACCGCGAATACCCAGGCGTCGGCCATGGCGGCTTCCCCAAACCCGCCCTGGACGACGGCCTGGCCTGGGCCTGCGGCTGGACACGACGACGCTTCCCCCCGCGAGTCTTCTGGCAGGCCTCCCAACTCCGCCACGGCCAGGCCTACTGGCTCCGATTCGAACAATTCGAGCAGCCCCTCCGCCCCGGTGCCGTCGATGCCCAGGCCGGCACCGACAACCGCCTGGTCATCGCCACCGACAACCTGCTCGCCCTGTCGCTGCAACGCCCCTACACCCTGTTCAACCCCGGCCAGCCCGTCAAAGTGACCATCGACGGCGTCAACCTGACCCTGGCCGCCGACCGTCCCTGGAACAGCTGGATCACCCTGCGCAAGGACCCGATCCACGGCTGGAACCTGGAATCCGTCGTGCCCAGGCCGCCACGCATGAAGCGACGCGGCTGCGAAGGTCCAATCCAGGACGCCCTGCTGGACCCGTTCCTCCTCGTCGTCGGCACCCAGGCGACAGATTTCACCATGCAGGAAGCCTGGCTGCGCGAAGCCAAGGCCTTTGCCGCGGAATGGCGGCGCCGCAACGGCGGCCCCTGCCGCATGGTCCTGGACCGCCAATGCACCCAGGAAACGATGGACCAATACAACCTCATCCTCTGGGGCGGGGCGGAGGACAACCTCATTTCCCGCCAACTGCTGCAGGACATGCCGCTGACGGAAATCATGGCGCCGTTGCGCGCCGACAACATCGACCTCGGCGCCGACGACCTGGGCAGCATGATCGCCTACCCGAACTTCACCTGCGCGCCAGACCGCCTGGCGGTGGTCATCGCCGCCAACTCGCCGCGGGCGGCCTTCCAGGCCTGGGGACGCTTCGGCAACTGGTTCAACTGGGGCGTGTATGACTCCAAGAAATACTTCGACTACGCCGTCTATGACGCCCGCTCGGCTACCCCGGAAACCATGCTCCTGACCGGCTGGTTCGGCACGGACTGGCAAGTGGAGACCGGGCAATGGTTCCGCGGCGACGAGGACCTGCGCGACAACGCCGTCCCGCAGGGCTTTCCGCCGCTGACCGCCGTGCCCCAGGGTGTCAACAGCATGCTGCTCACCGAACTGATGCCCACGAAGATCGATCAGATGCGCGGCGCCATCGGACTCGACCGCGGCTTTTTCGGCGAAACCCTGCCCCTGGCCGACAGCCAGCCCGGCGGCATCGGCATGCGAGCCCCCTGCGCCATCGAATACGACCTCAACCAGCAGTTCACCCAAATGACCGCGTTCGCCGCCATCATCAACCCGCCGGAAAGCGACATCTGCCTGAGCCGCCAACGCGGCGAAACCATCCGGTTCACCATTCTTGGCGACAACCGCAAGCTGGCCGAAACAACGGTAAGCTGGAAAAACACCACCGTACCGCTCGCCGCCGACCTGACCGGCGTCAAGAAGCTGAAACTGGAAGCCGCACCGGCCGGCGGCCCGGCCTGGCTGCACATGGGATCGGCCTGGATTTCCCCCACCCTCTGGCGCAACCCGCCAACCACCGCCGCCGAATGGGTCAGGCAACACACCCTCCAGGAGACGCCCACGCCGGCCGCGGCCGACTGACCGCCGCCCCACACACGGCGACGACCGCCCCGGACCCCACGGCCAGACCCACCCGGATGAACGCGCCAGACTGCCGACGCCGGCAGTAGACAACCAACCGGCGCCCCGGCCGGGCGCCATTCCCACCAGCGTCCATCTGCCCCGCCATTCCACCGACGCAACCATGCCGACGCCCAACGCCAAGCCGCCATGCCCAGCCCGACCATCCTCTTCTGCCTGGACTTCTATTACCCGCACGTCGGCGGCGCCGAAGTGCTGTTCCAAAATCTGGCCGAGGGCCTGGCGACGCACGGCTGGCGCGTCCTGGTCGTGACCCAGCGAACCCGCGGCACGGCGGCGGCCGAAACCGTCAACGGCGTCGAGGTCCACCGTGTCTGGTCCGGCAACAGCCGGTACCTGTTTGCCGCATTCTGCCTGCCGCGCATGCACCGCCTGGCCCGGGAGGCCGACCTGATCCACACGACCACCTTCGCCGCCGCCTGGCCTGCCTGGCTGACCGCCAAGCTGCGGCGGCGGCCGCTGGCGCTGACCGTCCACGAAGTCTGGGTCGGACAATGGAACCGCGTCTCCGACGCCGGCGGGTTCAGCAACGCCCTGCATGACCTGCTGGAGAGACTGCTCTACCGATGCGATTATCAGAACTACATCGCCGTCTCCCAAGCCACGGCCAAGGCCCTCCGCCGCATCAGCGTTCCAGCCGAACGCGTCACCACCATCTACAATGGCCTGGACTATGACTTCTGGAACCCGGCACGCCATCACGGCGATGACGTCCGCACCCGCCTGGGCCTCCGGGAACGCTTCGTCTTCTTCTTTTCCGGGCGGCCCGGCCATTCGAAAGGCCTGCCAGTTCTGCTGCAGGCCCTGGCCGGCATCGTCGCCGACCATCCCCAGGCCATGTTGGTCGCCGTGCTCAGCCACGCCCCGGCGTGCCAGGCGGGGCTGCGCCGCGCGCGCCGCCTGCTGGACACCCTGGCCTTGCGGCCCCACGTCCTCATCGTCCCCTCCGTCCGCCACGCGGAATTGCCGGCCTGGGTCGCGGCCGCCGACACGGTCGTCGTCCCATCCCTGTCCGAAGGCTTCGGATTCGCCGCCGCCGAGGCGTGCGCCATGGGCAGACCGGTCATCGCCACCGACAATGCCTCCCTCCCGGAAGTCGTCTCCGGCCCCCATCTGCTCGTCCCCCCCGGCCAGCCCGACGCCCTTGCCGCCGCCATGCGCCGGGCCCTGCAGGGTGATTTCGACCAGGCCCCGCCCCGCCGCTTTACCCTGGCCGACAATCTGCAGCAACACCTCAAACTGTATGACCACATCCTGAACTCGCCACCATGACTGTCAACTGCCAGGAAAAAATCGCCGTTGGCGCCGGAATCGTCTACCTGGTGCTCATGGCACTGCATATCCCCCTCCTGGGATCCCTGTACTGCGAAGACCTGCTGGCGCCGGTGCTGCTGGCCGTGGTCGTCGCCCGCGCCGTGCGCCCCTGGACGACCGGGTCGGCCGGCAGCCGCGCTCCGGCCAGCCTCCGGCTGGACCCGGCGCTGGTCGCCCTGGGGCTGTTTCTCGGGCTGGCCGGCGTGGCCACGCTGACGCACCTCCGGCCGTTTCCCGGCAACGCCTACCACTGGGGCGTCTTCACCTACCTGGCGGTCGTGTTTCTGTTTTTCCGCAAAACGGCCTTCCCGGCACGGATTCTGTTCCGCCTGGGGGCCGGATACCTCGTCCTGGCCGCCGCCGCCTGCCTGTATGACCTGGCCATGCTCCTGACCGGCGTCGGCACGCCGCGCTTCAGCCTGCTCAGCACCCAGATGGACGACACGGCCCTGCCCTTTCTGCGCCAACGGTTCACGTTCACGTTCGGCAATCCCAACCTGCTCGGATCCTTCCTGGCCCTGCCCCTGGCCATGCTCATGCCGACGCTGCTGACGACCGCCGGGACGTGGCGCCGCCGCCCTGGCCTGGCGACCGCCGCCGCCATGGCCTTGGCCGCGCTCCCGCTCCTGCTCACGGTCAGCAAACATGCCTTGCTCAGCCTCGCGCTGCTCGGCGCCCTGGTCGCCGCCACCGCCGGCAAACGGCGGCCACGCCTGGCAATCCTGGCCTGGTTGCCCGTCATCGCCTTCGGCCTCCTGGGCGAACTGTCCGTGCTCTATCCCGTCCTCCCCCTGCGCGCCTCCTGGCCGTTCCTCAATCTGGAATGCCCTGGAATGTACATGATTCACCAGAACGCCTATGCCCGCATGGCCGTTCACGACCCCGCCCGCCTGACCTTCGGATATGGCGCCGACGCCGCCCGGCGACTCTACCCGGACTTCGTCGACCACGACTCCACCCGCCAGACGCTCGCCTTCTACAATGCCCTGCCGGCCTTCGACAGCTTCGTGTCCTTCATGGACCCGCACCACGAATACCTCCACCTGATCATCCTGTTTGGTATCCCGGCCACCCTGGCCATGATCGCCTTCTGGATACTCATCGCCAAGGCCCCGCCCAATCCGCAGGCCGCCGCCCTGGCCGCCGGTTTCGCCGCCGCCGTCCTGTTCTGCTGCCTTTGGGACGACCTGCTCAGCAAACGCTGGGTCTGGGTCACCGCCGCCCTGCTCGCCAACCAAACCGTCTTCACTGACAAAAACACCGCCGCCGGATAGCACAACCACGCCCGAAGTGGTACTGTAAAAGTGCCAGACATCGCCCTCGCCCAGAGATGACGACGCGCCCCCAAAACCGAACATGACGTATGTCCATCCGTGACTTCCTGGAAAAAACCGAACAGTACGCGGTCGAAATCATCAATGGCCGCCAACGCACCACCAGTGACCGGCTGTTCCGGGTCCTGCTCTTCGTCCTCTCCCGGGCCTATCGCAATGTCGTGCAGCTGCGACTGACCCTGTATGACAATTTCGTCATCCGACGCCAGGCCCTGGGCTGCTTTGTCATCAGCGTCGGCAACCTGACCGTCGGCGGCACCGGCAAAACCCCGGTCGTGGAACTGCTGGCCAAGACCCTCGCCGCCCGCGGCCGGCATGTCGCCATCCTCAGCCGCGGCTACCGCAGCAAACCGCGACCTTGGCTGGACCGCCTCCGCGCCGCCATCGCCAAGGACTACACCGACATCCCGCCGAAAATCGTCTCCGACGGCCGGCAGGTCTACCTCGACTCCAGCGAAGCCGGCGATGAGCCGTACATGCTGGCCCGCAATCTCCTCGTCCAGGACAGACGCACCGGCGTCGCCGTCGTGGTCGACAAGGACCGCGTCAAGGGCGGCAAATACGCCATCAGCCACCTGCAGGCCGACACACTCCTGCTCGACGACGGCTTCCAGTACATCAAGCTGCAACCCTGGCTCAACATCCTCCTGGTCGACTCCACCAACCCCTTCCACAACCACGAGCCCCTGCCGCTGGGACTGTTGCGCGAGCCGATCAAGAACCTGCGCCGGGCCGACTTCATCTTCCTGACCAAATCCAATGGCGGCAGCCACCTGCGACATCTGCGCGCCTTCCTCAAGCGCCACAACCCCCGCGCCGAAATCATCGAATGCAATCACGAGCCACGCCATTTCCAGGAAGTGCGGACCAACGAACAGTTCGGCCTGGACCAGATTCGCGGCAAACGCGTCGCGGCCATTTGCGCCATCGCCGTACCGGAGAGCTTTGAGAATTACCTGACCGACCTGGGCGCCACCATCGTCTACCGCAAACGCTTCGTGGACCATCACCGCTACCGCGCCCAGGAGCTGCATGACTTTGCCGCCGCGGCCGGCAAGCACCGGGCCGAAATCCTGGTCACCACCGAGAAAGATGCCGTCCGCCTCCCCGAACTGGAACCCGGCCTGCCGCCGTTCTTCTTCCTGCGGGTCGAAATCAATATCCTCGACGGCATCGAGCATTTTCACCGCTGCATCACCCGAATCTGCCTCAACTGAACCGCATTGCCCGCCCGCCACAACGGACCTGTCACCCAAAAACCGGCGATGGATATAAAAAAAACCGGCGATGGACATAAAAAATTGGCTTGGAGACAGGAAAAACCGCTTTGCCGACATACACTATAGCATGGCCTCGGCCGGCCCGTGGTTCCGTTTCCGGCGCCAGGGCACTTCCTGCCATCGACCGCGCATGCTAAGGAGAATGTGAATGAGACATCGGTCAACCATCACTCTGGCAATATGGCTCTGCACATTTGCCCTGCTGTTCCAGACGGCCTTCGGCGCCGGCCAGGACGACCGCTCCCTCTCGGCCCGACGCGTGGCCCTGGCCGAACAACTGGCCTTGGCGTTCTTCGCCCAACAGCCCCTGGAGACGACGACAAGCCAGGCCCTCGCCGCCCTGCTGCCCGCCTTCCTCGAACAGGCCCCGGAACTGCCTGGACGCATCAGCGCCACCCCCTTGCAGGATGACGCCCTCCAGGAAGCCGTCGAAAAGGAACTGAACCGCCTCGCCGAAAAACACCAGCCGACGCCGTCACGCGACCAGCTGTATGCCCAGGCCGCCGCCAAATACCCCATCTACCGGCCCGGGGACAGGGTCGTCGTCATCTACCGGGCCAACCCGCTCTACACCACCGCCTACGAGGGCATCTACCAGGGACGCAACGGCGGCTACCTCAAAGTCGGCGCCAGGATGATCCGCATCGCCGACATGGCCGGCCTGGAAAACAGCGAAGTCGAACTGCGCAAATTCGACCAGCAGGAAAGCGAACGCCTGCGCCAGGAGGACGTCGCGGCCGAAATGGAGAAGCATCAGCTCGCCCTGATGGATTTCAAGCGGGCGCGGCGACCGGAAGTCGCCAGCCGCCTGCGCGACCAGACCCGGGTGGCCAACGAAAAAGCCGGCTATACCCTGGTTAACCAGGCCTGGCTGCTGCCTGAACAGGTGATGACGGCCGCCATTGACGGAGCCCGGCGGATGACCAGAAACCACCGCCTGGAACGGGAAAACCAAAAGCGCCTGGCCAAGATCGACACCATTGAGGCCCAGGCCCAGTCGCTGGTCAGCAAAGTCGCCATGGCGCCGGCCCTGGAACGCCTCAGCCCGGAGGAAATCATCCGCTCCCGGGAGGAGGAAGCCCGCCGCGCGGCCGACGCCGAGGCCCAACGGACGGCCGACGCCGAAGCCAGGCGCCTCGCCGCCGAAAGGGAAGCCGAACGCATCCGGCAGGAAGCCGAACTGCGCCAGCTGGCCGCGGCCGAA
>CAYOUR010000128.1:10288-12188 GCA_964407145.1 uncultured Lentisphaeraceae bacterium
GGAAGCCGAACGCATCCGGCAGGAAGCCGAACTGCGCCAGCTGGCCGCGGCCGAAGCCAGGCGCCTCGCCGCCGAAAGGGAAGCCGAACGCATCCGGCAGGAAGCCGAACTGCGCCAGCTGGCCGCGGCCGAACAAGCCCGTCAGCAGACCGAGGAGAAGACCACCGCCGCAACGCCCGCGACGACCGCGACGGCCCACCGACCCATGCACCGCATCATCCTCGTGGCCATGCTCGGCCTGGTCACCCTCGGCGTCATCGGCATCGCCGTCGCCATCGTCGTGCAAAGACAACGCTCGAAAAACACCTTCAAGAAATTCTTCGAAGGCAAGGGCAAGCTGCAGAAGGACTTCTGGGCCATGGCCGAGGCCGACCCGGAGCACTTCAAATACGTGGCCTATAAGTTTCCCGACCTGAAAGAGGCCAATGGCGCCCTGCAAAGACTGTCGTACATCCGCCCGGCGCCGAATGGCGAGCTGCGCTGCACGAGGGATATTCTTTTCGGCGCGTATCCACATCAGGAGGGCGCAGTCTGCTTCGTCGGCGGCGTCAATCTGCACTATGCCCTCTGGCGCGAAGCCTCGGCCATTCTCCCGGAACTGCCCAATGCCGTCTATTTCAAGGTCAGCACCGAACCGGATGTCCTGCTTGAAATCCCGGATGTCGACCAGCTGGCGGCCGACAAGGACATCCACATCGAAAACCTCGGCGTCCAGGAACTGGCCGGCGAAAACGGCGAATTCACCCGCTGCTACCGCTACCGGACCGACACCAAACAGGCTGCCCTCGACTTCCTGGAAAGCTTCGTGGTCAACGAAGAAGGCATTGTCATCCACGTCGAAACCGGGGAAGGCACCTGGGGCAAGGACGAAAACGGCATTTTCGAGGTGTGACGAGCATGAAAAGCTACCGCAAGGAACTATGGTTCCAAAGCCCGCTGCGGCGTGAAATCATCCCAATCCACCCGCAGATCGAAACCTGCCTGCGGGAGTCCGGCATCCAGGAAGGCCTGCTGCTGTGCAATGCCATGCATATCACCGCCTCGGTGTTCATCAACGACAATGAAGCCGGGCTGCACCGGGATTTCGAGGCCTGGCTGGAAAAGCTGGCTCCGGAAAAACCCTACAGCCAGTACCACCATAATGGCTTCGAAGACAACGGCGACGCCCATT
This sequence comes from uncultured Lentisphaeraceae bacterium, assembly GCA_964407145.1. Taxonomy (GTDB): domain Bacteria; phylum Verrucomicrobiota; class Lentisphaeria; order Oligosphaerales; family Oligosphaeraceae; genus JAAZKI01. Next base: position 11,460 of record CAYOUR010000128.1, read on the forward strand.
TGAAGCGCACGGTCATGGGGCGGGAAGTCGTCGTGGCCGTCACGGACGGCCGCCTCGACCTCGGCCCCTGGGAACAGATTTTCTACTACGAACTTGATGGCCAAAGGCGCAAGCGGGTACTGGTCAAAATCATCGGCGAGTAACCACGACCACGCACCACGCACGTAATCAGTCACCCATTGATAAAACCCGCCCGAAAAGTCCCATCCAGGAACAGGCAGTGCCGGTCATCGGCCTCCCCTGAATACTGAAACCATGGCATGATTCCGTCGTCCTGGGCGGATGTCCGCAAGTGAGGCGTCGTCACGCAGCCAACGGTGTTGTGTCGCCCCTGTGGGCACACCTCGAAAAACAACAGCTGTCCCCGGGCCGCGCGGTCTGCGGCCGCTCGCCATGGGCTTTTATGCCGCGACCCGGCAGGTCGCCCGCAGGTTAGGGACTGGTAATCAGTCACCCATTGGGCCTGGAGCCATAGAGCAACGCTATTCTTCACCTTGTCTGTTCCAAGCCTCCGGAAGCACCCGTCGCGTCCGGGGGCCTTTCGTTGTCGTTAATGGGCCAAACATGGTATTGGGCGAAGTGGCCTGACCAGGTGTATGGGCATCTTTTCGTTGAAAAGACGGCCAATCCGATAGCAAAGCCGGATGCGCCAGGGCTTTTCTGCCGCCATAACGGAAAAACCCGGAGGGCGGGACAAACATAACCCCGGGTGACCGAAGCCCGAAGGGC
>CAYOUR010000129.1:0-12184 GCA_964407145.1 uncultured Lentisphaeraceae bacterium
TGACATTCGCCTCACCAGCGGGGAAAGCATAACGCCTTTTATCAGTGGCTGACCGATGACGACACGGTGACACCGCCCTGGGCCGCCCTTTTCCTTTCCGGCGGCGCGGTGATTGGATTATCTTCCCGAGAAGTATGCTATTAACGAGGCCATCCGAAAAGTCCCCAGCCTGGCGGCTTGTGCTTCTTCAAGGACACGGCGCCGATGCCCCAGTCGCGATGACGACCGGCAACGACCCCTTCATTCTATCCGCGGATGAATCTTTCGGCCAAAGCTTTTCAGGCAGTGTCTATTATCGCGCCAACTTCGCCGGGAGATCTAAAGGCGGCATTGCCGATACGGTGCATGGCCGTGTGACAGGAAAGCTCGTGAAGACATCCTACAGGTCCGGCAACCAGCGCCCTGGGGACGAATCCCGCGCCAGGCCGACGCGGCACGTTCACGAAATGCATTGCAGGTGTGTGCATATGGGATATTTTGGCTATATAGTAGCCTGTGTTGGACAAGACTGCCACCCCTTGCCACACAACGTCCCATTCATGATCTTGATTTCAGAGGCGTCATGGCAAACAAGAACACGACCATCAGCTGGCTGCGGCGGATCGACTGGGTGGTGCAGCCATTCAGCTGGCTGACGATGGCGGCGCTGCTGGCGGCCGCAGCCGCCCGGAAGGGCTTCGCGACGGCGCTTTGGCCGGACTGGGTGGATGCCTGGGTCATGCCGGTCCTGGTGGCCGCGGCGGTCGGCTACCTCACCAACAACATTGCCATCTGGCTTCTCTTCAAGCCCTACGACAGGCATTGCGGTTTTGTGCAGGGGGTCATTCCCCGGGAAAAGGCCGAGCTGGCCGTCAAGCTCGGAGTCGTCATTTCGGAAAGTCTGCTGCCGCCGCAGGAGCTGGCTGAACAGCTTGGACGCGTCATCAGGGAATACCTGCACAACCCGGCGTTGCTGGCAGACATCAGGAGCAGGGTCAACGCCTTCCTGCAGAAGCACAAATCAGCCATTGCCGGGTTTCTGCTGCCGTCCATTGAGCAGGCCATCCAGCAGGCCGTGCAGCGCCATTTCACGCCGGCGAATCTGACCGCGCTGTTTGACGACGTGGTGGTGAAATGGCTTGAAGTCGAGGACAACCGCCAGCTGGCGGCCGCGGCCATTGTCCAGGAGATCAGAACCAGGGCGCCGCAGCTGACCGCGGCCATTCGGCGGCAGTTCCGCGAGGGGACCGAGACGTATCTGCGGCAGGAATTCCCGGGCTTATGCAGCTGGCTGGGCGCCGACGACTTCGCCGCCCGGCTGATCGACCATCTGAACTGGGACCGGATTCAGCAGCATATCGAGACCCGGCTGAGCGACGAGGAGACCAGGCAAACCATCTGCGAGGAGCTGGCCGAGCTGTCCGTGAAAATCCACGACCATCTTCGGAGCCGGATGTCCGAAGAAAAGCTGCAGGCCTTCCTGACCGAGCACCGGCAAAAGGCGGAGGTCTTTCTCCGGGAATATATTGAAGAGCACCTGCCGGAGCTGGTCGACCAATGGCTGCGTCAGGACCAGGTCTGGGAGATCATCGCCAACACCGTTCTGCCCATGGCCCAGGACTTCACGCTCAGCCGCCTGCAGAGTGACAAGGGCGCCATCATCCGCCAGCTTGACCTGCCCGGGAAGATCAGGAGCTCGATCATGGCGATGGACATGCGACAGGTCCACGCCACGATCAACAGCGTCTCCGGCCAGCACCTGGTCGCCATCCAACTGCTCGGCTACCTGCTCGGGGCGATAGCCGGCGCCCTTATGGCCTTGACCGCCTGAGCCGTCAGCATCGCCAAAACAGCCGTCCAGGAAGGCCGGAAGGCCGGCCGGCGCCACCGGCAAAACGCCAATCGGTCGCACGGCGGCAAAAAACGCCCCCCGGGCCGGCCTTTGGCGGTCTGTCCGGGGGGCAGGAAGGGAACTCGGCCGTCACCCATGCCGGGTGCCGGCGGCGTCAGAATTTGCGGGGCAGCGGATTCTGCCGGTGGCATTCCTCAATGACGGCGATCTGCTGGCCGACTTGTTCCGGGGTGACGGTCAGGGCCGTGCCCTTGGTCAGGGCATCATACAAGTTGTCATAGAAGCGGGCCGAAGTCGAATTGAACAGGTCTTTTTCCTCGGCCGGGACTTCCCAGGCCTCCGTCTGGAATTCGAGCTTGTCCGAGCAGTAGGACGGTCCGGGCAGCGGTTCGCGGATCAGCTTGACCGGCGGGGCGTCCTCGGGCTTGTAGTACTTCCATTCAATCCGGTTCATGGTGCCGGAGAGACTGCCATAGGTGCCATAGACCTGGTAGACATAGGGATTGAAGTGGGAGTTCGAGCACACTTCCAGGTCGATGATGGGGCGGCCGGGATAGGAAAGCAGGACTTTGCAGAAGTCGTCGGCGTCGCCCAGGCTGTTGACCACGTCCATCTTGCACCAGACGTTCGGCATGATGTCCCGGCCGATAAAGCCCAGGGCCTGGTCCATGGGGTGCGGGCCGGTGTTGAACAGGCCGCCGGCGTTGAACGCCTGCAAGGTCTGCCAGTCATAGCGCCGGGCAAAGTTGTTGAAGGCGATCTTCACCATCCTGATCTTGCCCAGCACCCCGGACAGCAGCACGTCATTCACCTTCCGGTAGTACGGCGCAAACCGCGACTGCTGGAACACCGCCAGCAGGCGCCCCGTCTGCTTCGAGACCCCGATCAAATCCTTGACTTCATCGCTGGTCCGGGCAAAGGGCTTTTCACTGAGCACATTCAGGCCGGCCAGCATGACCTCTTTGGAAATCGGCGCGTGCATGTGGCTGAAGCTGGAATTGACCACCAGGTCAAGCCGCAGGGACTGGTCATGAATCATCTCGCGATAATCCTGGTACGTCGCGCAGCCGTATTCCTTGGCCGCCCGCTCGCAACGGTCCGCCAGCAGGTCGCTGACCGCCACAATCTGGAATTTTTCCGGGACGTTCTTCAGGAATTCGGTGTGGATGTTCCGTCCGCTGCGGCCTTGGCCGATGACGCCAAGACGCAACACGCGACCGGCCGGCTTCGTCGGTTTCTTGGTAGCTTCACGTTTTGCCATGATGACTGCTTCTCTTCTCGGATTGGTTGGTGTGATGATGGCACGAAGCCATGTCCGTTTGGCGGCTCGAAAAAAACAGACTGGGTTAACTTAACCCGGTTTCGGCAAATGACAACACGGCGACCCCACTTTCCGGCACGGCGGCGTAACCGGTCACCCATTGAGAATGACGGTCAAAGTGCGAAATGCGGTGGTACGCGCTTGATTTCAGGCTGCCGTAGGTCGTCCCGCCCTCCGGGCGGCCAAAGCAGAGGTGTCTCTTCCCCGGGTTCTCTCGCCCTTTCGGGCTTCGGTCACCCGGGGTTATGTTTGTCTCGCCCTCCGGGCGGTCATCTGCAGTCCAGCCTTCAGGCTGCCGTAGGTCGTCCAACCTCATTTGCCGGGCATCGTGCCAGGACGACGACACCATGCCCTGGCGCAATTCTCAATAGGTGACCGGTTATACGGCGGCCGAACACCGGCGCCCCGGCTCAGAACAGGCCCTGCAAATCCATGATGCGCTTGGCCAGCAGCCAGCGGTAGACATCAAACGTCTCGGCGCTCCACAGGCCATGAATCTTGTATTTGGTCTGCAGATTGATGGAGGAGCGGACCAGTTCGATGTCGTCGCGGGCGGCCTGGGCCTCGGCCGCGAAGCCGGCCTCTTCGGCCGCCGCAATCCATTTTTCCAGGGTGTTCAGGTAGCGGCCGTCATCGCGTCCCTCGCGGTACGCCACCCACAAGGTGACGGGAATCGGCGTGCCGTCGGCATCCGTCCGGTTGACAAAATCCGAGGAGGACGAATCGAGGTAGTTCCACTGGCTGCCGCCGGAGGACTGGTAAATCCACGGGATCAGGCAGCGGAACCCGGAATTCCAGAAGCCGAAGCCGTAGGTCATGCGGGCGCCCTTGGTGGGAGTATGGTCGTTTTCCCCGGAAATGTGGTTCGGATAGCACCAGTACTCCAGGCCGGGATTCTCGGCCATGTCCTTTTCCACCACTTCTTTCGGGAAGGTGAACGGCTGGCAGCACCAGACGTCGACGTACGGGCGCATCGGGGCGAACTGCTCGTGGGCGGGGTCGGCTGTGACGTAGGTGCGCGCCCCGGGGACCTGCTTGATCGCCTGCATCACCCGGGTCATGAAGGCCACGGCCAGCGGATTGGTCGACGGCTCGTCCACCGGATAAAACAGGATCGGCGGCCATTCCCGGCGCTCCGCCTCGTTGACGATCGCCTGCACGGACGCCGTGAGGTCGGCGAAAAAGGCGTCCGGCGGCATTTTCAGCAGGCTCAGGTGCGAGCCCATGCTGGCCTTCATGTACTTGTGGTAGATGGCGCCGACATTGAACGAGCAGGCGATCGGCTTGGAAAAGCCGACTTTGCGGTAAAGGTCGACGATGCGTTGGAAGCCATCGCCATTGACGACCCAGCGGCCGTTGGCCTCGGTCACGCCGATGCCGCTGACAAAGGTGTTCATGCCGCATTCGCGCATGTCCTCATGCTCGGCCTCGGCCTTGCGGCGCCACCATTCCCGGGAAAAATCATCGGGGGCGGAGGCCATGTTCGCATACGGATGGCGGTAGTACTGGCCGAAGATCAGGCTTTCGTCATGCAGCAGGTGGATGGGCAGCACGCGCAGGCTGACCGGGACGGCGGCGGTCGTGCCGTCGGCCCGGATTTCCACCGAGCCCTGGTACATGCCGATCGGCGTGCCGGGCTCCACCTGCACCGTGATCCAGACCCGGAAATTCTCCCCTTTGAACAGGCGCTGCGGCCCGCGCCAGGGCATGAGCACGTCCGGGGCGCGATAGTAGATGTTGAACGTCGAATAATTCGGCCGGACATGCATGTAGCGGACGTAGCGCAGATCAATGGCGGAAGCCGGCAGCGAAGCGCCGCTCTCGTTGACCAGCGAACCGACCGCCACCGTCAGGCTCTCAAAGTCGCGCAGAGGGTGGATGGTGAACGTCAGCGGCTCGTATTCGTTCTGGGCCGCAAAGGCGCGCACCGGGGCGCCGAGTTCATGGGTCCGGGGAAAATGGTCCGGCCAGACCGGCTCGACCCATGGCCTGGCGAAGATGGCCAGGCCGTCCGCCTGCTGCTGTTCGGTCCACTGCGGTTCCGGGACCTCGCTTTTCTGCGGTGTTTCCTGCCATTTGGCCAGTTCCTCCGGCGGCAGGACAAAGCACTCCTGGCGAATGGCCTTGAGTTCACCCTCCCGGTAGGCCCGCCATTCCGCCTGGGGCACGGCGACGACGGCGTTGAGGACCCACCGGCTGCGGGTCGTCAGTTCGAGCTTCAGGCCGTCAGCGCCGGCCTGGGCATCCAGTTCCAGCTCCATCAGCTCCTCGGTTCCGGAAAAGGTGGTTCCCGCGGCATCGCCGCTGCCGGTCACCTGGAGGTCCCAGACCTGGCGGGAATTGCCGCCGCTGTTGCCGGTCAGCACCCAGACCCGGTAGTCGCCGGCGGGCACCCGCAGCACCAGCGTGGCCGGACCGGCGCCCTGGACATGGCCGCAGGTCAGGTCGATCGGGTAATTCGGCGGCGGCAGCTGCCGGCCGCGCCCCACATTCATCTTCCATTCCCGATCAATCGGCTTGTAGTGCCCCCGCAGGCCGCTGGCGCCGGCGGTCCAGGACGCCGTGGCCCCGCCCTTTTCCGTCACCCGGACAAAGCCATCGCGCAACGGCGCTTCCGCCTTGGCGAAATCAAAACGATACGCGTCGGCCCAGACGCCGGAGACGCCGGCCAGCCAGGCCAGGCCAAGGCCGCAAACCCGAGCATAAAATCCTTTGGTTGTCATCTTCGCATCCTTTATGCAACATGTTTTCTTCTGACCAGTTGGGAACGGCCACGGGGCTGGCGCCTCAGTACGGCCCCCGGATCAGGACCACCGTATCCCGGGCTTCGGCGATCGCCCGGCCGTCCTGTTCCAGACGGCGCAGCAGCTGGTAGCGGCCGCCCTCCGGGAACGTCCAGAAAAGACGAACCAGGGCTTCCGGCCCCATGGCCCTGGTGAAGCCGCTGGCGACGGCCTCGCCGGCCATGGTCGCCAGCCACCAGGAGATGGTCAGCTGCTGTCGGGACTTCGCCGCGATCTGGACCGGGAACCGGACGACCGTGGCTTCGCCGTCGTTCAGGTAAAAGGCCTTGCGTTCCAGGCTGCCGAGCATGGGCGGCACCGCCGTCAGCTGGCGCTGCAGCTTGCGCACCGTGCGGCCATTGGCCAGCACCTCGATCACCAGGCTGCCGCCGGCGTCCTGCTCGGTCAGCTCCCATTCGACGGCGACATCGGCCGTCGCCCGGGCCGGCACGGACACTGCCTGCACCGCCGGAGTCTGGCCGGCCAGACCCGAGCGGACGGTCACCCGGGTTTCTTCCACGCCCCAGTTCCTCACGGTCAACCGGGCCTCGTTGCGGCCGGCCAGGCAGTCGCCGAAGTCGTACTTGGCCAGGCTCAGGCGCAGGCCATCGGGACTGACGCCGCGCAGCACATCAAAGGCGGCCAGATCGGCGAACATGCTGATCGGCGTTTTCAGGCTGGTGGCCAGTTCGGTCCGCAGACCGGCGCGCCGCCCACGGGCAATATGGAAAGTCCAGTCCGCCCCCGGTTCTCCCAGCGGCAGGTTGGCATACGGCAGCCGGGCCTCCAGGGTCCAGCGGTCGCGCTGCTTCCAGACCTTGGCCTGCAGGCCGCTTTCCCAGCTCAAGTCCAAGGGCACGCCGCGATAATCGCTGAGACCGTCCATGACGACGCCATTGGCGTTGACGACGATCTGGACATGGCTCTGGCGGTCGCCGGCCGGGTTGAAGAACATCTCGACGCTGTCATCCATCCAGGTCTTGCCGTCATGTTCCGTGGCAGCCAGGCGCAGGTCCTTCATCGCGGGCTCCAGGCATTCCACCGCGATCAGCAGGGCGTCCTTTTCCTTGGCCATCCACACGCGGGTGGGCTGCTGGGGATTTTCCGGGTCAAGCCGGAAGGGCTGGAATTCCTTGATCAGGGCCGGGCCCTGCCAGCAATTCTCGTGCAGGCGGCCATCAATGGCGACCGGCTGCGTGGCCACGGTCTCGACCGTATAGGTGGCAATCTGGGCCGAGGCGGCCGTGGCGGCCAGCAGCGCCGCCACGGCGCCGAGAAGCGGATGTCGTCGTTGCGGTTGGTTCATTTGCTCGCCTCCCAGGGTGATGACACGACTTTGACGGGGACGCTCACGCGGCGTTCGGGATTGGCGGGAAACACGGTCAGCACGTACTCGCCGGGTGTCAGCCGCAATTCGGCCACATCCAGGTCCAGAGTCTGCCGGCCACGCCGGACCGGCAGCGTTTCCAGGCGCAGGGGCTTGCCATCCCGTGACAGCTCGAACGGCACGCCCCGCGCGCCGTCGGACTCCGGCCCCTCGACCTCCAGCTCGACGGTGATGACGCCGGCGTCGGCAAACAGCACGGCCGATTTGGCGGTCATGGCCGCGACCCGGCAGAAGCTCGAGCGCACCAGCCGGAAGCCGGCAAAGTGGAAATGCAACACGTCCCCGTCACGGTAGTCCTTCTCGCTGATGTTCAGTCCCAGGCTGTGCAGCTGGTCAGCCGACTCGACCTTGGAGATCGGTTTGCTGACCTTGGTCCACTGACCGAGGACCAGGGGCACCTCGGTGCCGATCTTGATGTGGCTGGCCTTCTGGTTCTGCGCATAGAGCCCCATGTTCAGGGCCGCGGCCGGCACATCCTCGCGGCTCATCGTGGCATAGAGGTTGAATTCAAACCGGTCGTACTGCGCGAAGACCTTTTCCGGCGTGCGCAAGTCCAAGTACATGCGCGGCCAGCCGATCGGGTACTTCTCCTCCCCGGCGTGATAGTCGACCGGGATATGCATGTGCAACGCCGGCTTGCCCTCAAGGGTCAGCTCCGAGACCTCGACCGTGCATTCGGCCGGCCGCCAGCGTTTCGGGTCGAGAAAGTCATCCAGGGGCATCACTTCCTCCTGGTCGACCACCGGCGGCACGCCACTGGCCGGGATGAACGGCGGGGGCGTCGGACGGGCCGTCTGGCCATACACCGCGGGTGGCGCCTTCGGCACGGCCAGTGCGGCCGTGCCGCCCTTCGCCCCGCCGCTCTGGCAGCCGGTTGTCGCCAACATGGCCGCCACTGCCGCCAAGGCTGACATCACTACATGCCTTCTCATCAGAAACCTCCTTTTGTTCTCATCAAGCACCAGGGTCACTGGTCGGGGAAATACGGTTTCCGTCGCGCCAACCGCACTGGGCCGGCGTGACGACGCGGCATCAGCGGGCCGAATCGGCGCGGCCGCGGCTGCCGGCCGCTCGCCTTCAGGACAAATCGATTATATACACCTTCTCGCCGCCGATGCAACTATTTTTGCAGAAAAGCCACGATTTCCGGAATGATTTCAGCGCCGGCGTCCTCAAGCAGGTAATGGGAGGCCTCGGGCCAGGTCTTGACTTCGGCGCGCGGGTAGATGCCGCGCCAGCGTGCCAGGAACCGCATATTGAAGCAGAAGTCCTGTTCTCCCCAGCACATCAGGATCGGCTTGTCTGCCAGCAGCGGCAGTCGGTCGCCGATTCCGGCCAGCGTCGGCCAGGTCGGATGCGACTTTCGCAGGGGGATGTCCTGCACGAACCGCAACGTCGCGATCCGGTCATGCCAATTGCCGTACGGAAAACGATACCCTGCCCGGACCGCGGGGGAAAGGCGCGTCGCCGGCGCCATCCGGATGGCGGATTCGACAAAGCCGTTCAGGCCGCGCACCAGCAGGTCGCCGAGAACGGGGCAGCGGCACAGGTAAATCCGCTTCGGACAGTCGTCCGACAGGTAGGCGCCGGTGTTCATGAGCACGATCTTGCCGATCTTCTCCGGATGCCGGGTCGCATAGCCCATGCCGACGCCGCCGCCCCAGTCGTGCAGGACCAGATGAACCCGGCTGAGTTGCACATCGTTTTCCAGCCAGTTTTCCACGACCCGGACATGGTCTTCCAGGTGATAGGGCCAATCTTGCGGCTTGTCGGACAGGCCGCAGCCGATCAGGTCCGGGGCCAGGGCCCGGCGGCCGGCGCCGGCCGTGGCCTTGATCAGATCCCGGAACAGGAAGGACCAGGTCGGATTGCCGTGCAACATGACAACGGCCTCGCCGGTTCCTTCATCGACATAGCTCATCCCCAGGCCCTCGGCGGTCGTGTGCCGCCGCGGGGTAAAGGGGTACAATTCCCGCCAACTCATGCCAGCTCCTTTGCCTGATTCGCATTCATCTCGCCATCTTCAGCCGCAATCCCGCACTACAGCAATTCCGAAATCCGGGAAAAATAGCCCGCATAGAACGAAATGATCTTGTATCCGATATAGCCCATCAGGGCGAAATACATCGCCTTGGGCAGCAGATTGGCGATCATCTCCAGCTGCTGGGCAGCCTCGTCCGACAGCATCCGGGCGATGCGGTCGGCATATTCGTCGAGGTGGCCGGCCTCCTCGCCGGTGGCCATCAGCGCCGGAATGGCCGAGGCGGCTTCCCGGGAAGTCAGATGGCGGTGAAAGGCCTCGACAAAGCCGACTGATTCGGCCTGGATGACGTCAGCCATGCGCCGGTAGCGTCGCCGGAAAACCTGGTTGACGCAGCTTTCCGCCGCCAGGCGCACCGACTGTTGGGCGCCGACGCCGGCGCCGAGGCAAAGACTCAGCGACTTGAAGAAGCTGGCCCCCTCCAGCCGGAACAGCAGTATTCCCAGCCCGGGCAGGCTGCTGAACACGTAGCCGCACACCAGGCTGCGCCGCAGCATCGGCCCCAGCAGGCGCAGGACGGCATACAGCGCCCAGGGCAGAGCCGTCCACCAGACCAGCCGCCAGGCCACGGCGGCCAGGCCCATCTCCTGTTCCGTGAGCTTCCCGGTGAAGAAGTCGACGACGCAGAGCAGCGGCCCGGCCAGGTGGTACATCATCAGGGGATAGGCCAAGCCGCTGATGATCCGGCCCCGCAGAAGATGTTTGAGGGCATACCACTCGCCCAGGGAACGGAACACCGCCGGCAGACAGCCGGTCAGCTCGCCGGCGGCCGTCACGTTGCGTTCGAACCCGGAAAAGACCGCGTCGGCCCGCATGGCCTCAGCCAGAGTGGCGCCCGCCTCCAGGCGCGCGCCCAGGCCGCGGGCCGCGCGCTGGAAGCGCCCGGGGTAACGCTGCTGCATCACCCGCAGCAACGGCACGCCGGCCTCCAGCATGGTGGCCAGGGACAAATAAAACTGACTGCGGTCCCGCCAGGCGCTCATGTCTTTTCCATGCGTTGGCTCATGGCCCGCCCCACGAATGGGCGAAGCCGACGAGGTCCTTCCAGATGTCGCGACGTCACTGACGCCATCCGCGCCAGGCGGGCCGGCACGGCCCAGGTCAAGTCGGTCCGGCCGGCAGCGGCGCCAACAGGTCGTCGCGGTAAAGCAAGGTCATCAGCCGGCAGTCGAGGGCGTGGCCGGCCTTGTAGGACGTCACCCGGCCGCAGAGCCGGCCGTCATCCAGCAGGGACAAGGCGGCAATCAGATCCAGGCAGGCCCGATGCCAGACGGCCTCCAGGGATTTGCCGTCATGCATCAGCTTGGGTTCGTTGTAGTAGCGTTCGTGTCCGGCAATCAGGATGTTGTCGCGGGTATAGCCCAGGTTGCGCGTATCGGCGAACAGTTTGCCGATGGTGCGCATGTACAGCATCTGCGCGCGGGAGCAGTTGGTGCGGGCATGGGCGCCATGCACAAAAGCGTCGTCATACAAGTCAAACTGGATGCGCTGACGGCCGATGGCGGTCGGGAAGTCAATGCCCACGTCGAAGGTCAGCTGACGACTGCCGGCCGCGGGCGGGTCCAGGCGCAAAAACGAGCCGCGCTCGGAAATGAGCGCCACCGGTTCGCGGACCGCGACGTAGCGCAGGGGGCGCGTCTGGTCCTCCACGATGCCGGCCGCCCGGACCGCCTCCACGATCGGCATGCTGCCGACGTTGAACAGCGGCGGGTCACCGCTGTCCATGCTGATGATGGCATTGTCGAGGCCAAGCCCGAGGCGATGGGCGATAATGTGCTCGGTCATGCGGACGTAATTATGCGGGCTGCCGCTGCGCAGGACGATGTTGCGCTGCGCCGTCCACACATTGCGGACCGAGACCTTGATGGGCAGCTGTTCGTTCAGGTCAAGGCGTTTCAGCCACCATCCGTCTCCAGGCCCCGGGGCGAAAATCAAGGTGCTGTGAGCGCCCTTGCGGTAGGTGGCCGGCCCGGTGACCGGAAAGCTCCGGCCCAAGGTGGTCTGCCACTGCCGCGGCCGCCAGTCGGGGGCGGCGGGCATGGCCATATCCACCGGCATCGCCGCCAGAGCTTCTGCCAAGGCCGGCAGCTTGTCGCCGTCGCCCGCTAATATCCTGATGGATGCCATGGCTCTCCAGGTTGCCTGTCCAATGCCTTGCCGGCGGTTCGTGGGCTGTGACACGCCTTGGCCGCCGGCTCGGTGGGTGGCGGGGCGTGCGGGGGGTGGCTTCGGTGACGGCCGGCGCCAAGGGAGGCGGCGCCGGCCATCAGGGGCGCAGTGGTGTTGCGGCCTGCTTAGGCGATGACGACTTCCTTGCCCGCTTCGGCTGAGCGGTAGATGCCGTCGATCATTTTCTGCACGGCCAGGCCGGATTCGCCCGGGGCCCGCAGGGGCGTGCCCTTCAGGCAGGCGTCGGCGAAGTTCTTCAGCTTGGCCACGAACAGGGCGCCGAACTCGGTGCCGGGCAGGAAGGCGGCCTTGCTGTTGATCATCGTCCCGGCCCGGTCGGAGAACAGCGTGGCGCCCTCCCAGTTGAAGCCGCCCTTGGTGCCCATGATCTGGAAATTGAAGATGTCCTTTTCAATATGGGCGCTGAAGGACGACTCCACCTGCATGATGGCGCCATTGTCAAAGCGGATATGGCCAATGGCCAGATCCTCCACGGTGAACGTCTTCCAGTCCCAGTTCGGCCAGACGCTGACGACTTCGGACGGCTTGTCGCCGATGTAGGTCCAGCAGTTGCCGGTGGCGGCCACGGGCCGCGGCTCGCCCATGCAGTAATGGGCCGATTCCATGATATGCACGCCGATGTCGATCATCG
>CAYOUR010000130.1:0-11947 GCA_964407145.1 uncultured Lentisphaeraceae bacterium
GGTAGTCCAGCCTTCAGGCTGCCGCAGGTAGTCCAGCCTTCAGGCTGCCGCAGGTCGTCCAGCCTTCAGGCTGCCGCGGGTCGTCCAGCCTTCAGGCTGCCGCAGGTAGTCCAGCCTTCAGGCTGCCGTAGGTGGTCCAGCCTTCAGGCTGCCGCAGGTCGTCCAGCCTTCAGGCTGCCGTAGGTGGTCCAGCCTCATTTTCCGGGCATCGTGCCAGGACGACGACACCACGCCATGGCGCAATTTTCAATGGGTGACCGGTTACGGGCGGGCTGGTAATCGGTCAGCTATTGAACATTATGGTCAATGGGCGAAATGTGGTGGTAAGCGTTTGGTATCAGGCAGCCGTTTGTACGTCGCCCCGGCTTCAGGCTGCCGTACGTAGCCCGTATGTAGTACAGGCTTTAGCCTGCCGTACGTAGCCCGTAGTACAGGCTTCAGGTTGCCGTACGCCGTCCTGGCTCATTTGTCGGGCATCCTGCGAGGGGGGGCGGAACCGTGCCCTTGATAACAGGGCTTTTGGAAACGGTCGAGGCATTAGCCAACAAACCCCAAGCCCCCCCCCGCCACGCGTGCGCGCGCGACAAATTTTGGATGGTGGCCCCCTCTTGGGTGGGTGGGCTTGATTTCTAGAACCCACGCAAAAAATACCCCCGGACAGGCCATTTTTCAACGCCATTTTGCCGAATCTTCGTCATTTTGTGCTTTGGCGGGAATTCGGACACCAGCAGGCAATCGGCTTTCCATGACATTCGCCTCACCAGTGGGGAAAGCATAATGCCTGTTCTCAATCGGTGACCGGTTACGGGCGGGTGTGCATGGTGGGACGTTCGTCGGCCGTGGTCGGTTCTTCCTGCTCGGCCGGTGGCCTCGTCTCAGACGTTGTCGCCATGCAGGAAGAGCCGGTAGCCCTTTTCGTCCATGAGTCGTTCCAAGTCGGTCGGCGGGACCTGGCTGAGCCGGCAAATCCAGCCGTCTCCCTCCGGCGCTTCGTTCAGCAGGCCTGGCTGCGTGGAGAGCCGTTCGTTGACGGCGACGACGCGGCCGCCGACCGGCGCGATCACGTCCGAGGCGGCCTTGACGGATTCGACCACGCAGAGGGTGTCGCCGGCGGCAATCGTCGTCCCCGGCGCCGGCAGCTCCACGAAATTGACCTCGCCGAGTTCTTCGGCGGCAAAGGCCGAGATGCCGATGGCGACCGTAACGCCATCCTGGTCAGGCTGTGCCCACTGGTGCTCCTCGCTGTAATACTTCATCGGTGACTGCTCCTGAATGGCTGATGGGGTGATGCTTCGGAAAGGCCCGGACCGGGGCCGTCCGGAAAATGGTTATGGTTTCCATGAAGGGGCTGACTGCCAGAAAAAGTTCAGCCCGGGGCGTTGGCATAGTTGCGTGATTACTGCCTGAAAGTGCAAAGCCTTCAGGCGCGCTGCAAGAATTTTAAAAAGAACATTTTTTTCTGCTTGCAATTTTGCTTAGGGTAATCATTTTATTTAGCAGTATAGACATTTCGTGGCTGTTGCCGCTGCTGGCAGGGGTCTGCGGTTGATGCGGGCGCGGGGGAGTTGAAACCGGGTTGGGAAAGGGCACGGACGGGGTGGTCGCCGCTGGCGAAGGCGAAGAAAACCGCCCTTGACGCTGATTTTTGGGGGGCAGCCCGCTTGCGCTTCACCTAATATGATGTAAGTTCTGTAAGTTTGAAAGCTGTCTTGCATTAAAAAATAGTCCTGCTATGTTGTCCAAGGTATCCGGTGCGGTATGCCAGTATGCGCCGGGAAACGTCGAACCAACAGCTTGAAAGGGAGCCGGTACCATGAGTATTATTCAAATTATCGTCATGATTGTTGCAGGTGTTATCGCCTTTGTGGCCATGAACAAGCAGAAGACCGGCGCGGCCTGGGGTCAGCCCGTGGCCATCATCTGTGCCATTGTCGCCATCGTGGCGGCCTTGTGGAGCACGGTGAGCAACCTGAGCGGGTCGGACGCGAAGAAGGCCCAGGACCGCGAAGTCGAGTTCCAGAAAATTCAGACCCGCAAGCTGGGCCAGTACCTGGCGCAGAACCATGCCGGGGCCAAGGCCGTCATCATCAATGACCCGTTCAATGACGGCACCCGGCCGAACCCGATGCTGGAAGGCCTGAAGGAAGGCCTGGGAAGCGCCATCACCATCGCCGCCGAAGTGGCGCCCGTTCTCCCCAAGGTGGAAAACACCGAGGGACCCGAGGGTGAAATGATGGCTCCCATGGAGACTTGGTACACTGCCAAGGCCATGGATGACATCCTGAAGGGCGCCAATGCCGACTATGACATGGTCATCACCTGCATCGGCCTGCCGGCCGGCGGCCTGGCCCGCCTCAAGGGCAAGAAGGTCGCCATCGCCGGCGGCAGCGTCTATGAGTTCGGCGCCGCCATCCAGGGCAAGGTGATCGTCGCGGCGGTCACCTACAAGCCGGATGCCGTGTATGATGACAAGCCGGTTCCGTCGGACATGGAAGAGGCCTTCAACAAGCGCTATCTGCTGGTGACCCCGGAAAACATCGCTGAAGTCGCCGGCAAATACGGCGAACTGTTTGAAAAGAAATAAGCGCGACCGCGCTGGCTGAATGAACCCAAGGCTCATCGGCGCCGTAGCGTGCCGGTGGGCCTTGTTTGTCAGGGGGCCGTGGCGAGTGCGCGCCGCCCCTGGCCGGGCGGGTGTTCAGCCGTTCCGCCCTTGCCGGCACTGTCGCCGGCACCCGGACGCAGGAGGTTTTTCCCCACCATGATGGATTCCGCATCGTTGAAATTTCCCGTGCAATGGCATGGACGGCTGGTGATGCTGGCCGAAGCCGCGGAGGTTGAGGCCGCCGTGCGGCGGATTTACGTTACGCTGGGACTTTACGGGGCCGCCATTGACCCGGGGCAGAAGTCGTCCCGGGCTCGCTATGTCACCTGGCAGCTGCGCGCGGTCGTACCTGACCAGGCCACCCTGCGGCAGCTTTTTGCCATGCTGGAAAGCCTCCCCGGCCTGAAGATGCTGCTCTGAAGCGTACCGCTTGCTGGTCACCATGAGCGAAATACACCCGAACGACACCAAGCGCATGAACCGGCATGGCCGCTCCTGCCGGGCAGAGCAGTTCCAGGCCATGCGGCCGTCACGTCTTTTCGCCTGGCAATGGGCGACGCCGGCCTTTGCCAGGGGGCTGCAGTGGCTCCAGGAAAATCCGGCGGAAATCCGGCGCGGGCAGTATCTTTCCGACACGCCGGGAAAAGAGGTCTGGCGCCTTCAAGTCCCGGAGTATCTTGGCGGGACTGATGTTCTTTACAAGTACTATCTCACCGGACCCGACTTCACGGAGAACCTCGGCGCCAGGTCCCCGGCGGCTGACGAGGCGGCGAATTTCAAGGCCTTGGGCAGCCTGGACATTCCAGTTCCGGAGGTCCTGGCCTGTGGTGAGGTGCGTCGCTGGGGCGTGCTGACGGGCGGCTACATCGTGACGCAGTTCATGCCCAACACCGTGGACGCGTCGATCCTGATTCCAGGCAAGGACTGGTGGGAGAGGTCGGCCCTGCGCCGCGGTTTTTGCCGCAAGTGCATGGAGCACATCGGCAAGGCCCACGCCTGCGGCTGCTACCATTCGTCTTTCCATGCGCACAAGATCCTCATTGACAAGGACAGCCCCGAGGATGACCCGCAGCTTTACTGGCTGGACGTGTCGCGCTGCCAGTTCAAGCCGAAGATACCGATGCACAAGGCCATCGCCCGTGATTTGGTGACCCTGTTCATTGACATCCGGCCTTCGGCCGTGGAGATCAAGGATTTCTGCGCCCATTACCTGAAGATCAACACGTGTACGTCCTACACGGTCGACACGCTATGGGAAGCCATGATCGCCGAGGCGACTTGAACCGCCGTTGTGGAACGGCCCGGGCGGCCGGCCCGGGCGTCGGCCAGCCGCTGTTCGGCCATGGTTTCCGCCGTTCGCGTTGGTCCTGCGTCGGCCGCCGGGCCACGGATTACCGGCGCCGGCCGCCGGGGATGCTGCAAGCATGGGAAAGCAGGTCATCATGAATGCGGAAAGCCTCTTCAGCGCCTTGGGCGAGCCGTTTGCCGCCGGCTATTTCCGGGCGGAGAACGCGCCGGCCATCAGCCGACATGCCGACGCGGTCTGCGCTTATCTGGCGGCGGCGCCGGCTCCGCCCTGTGAGCCGAACCAACGACTGTACCCTTCCGGCGCCTGTGACCTCTGGCGGCTGCTGCCGAATCAGCAGGTCGGCTTCAGCTACTGCTGGTCCATGCACACCCAGGTGGCCGCGCTGCGCGAGAAGGGCGCGGCGCGGTTTCCTGCCGGTTTTGAGTCCGCCGTCTTTCACCACGCCTTCGCCGAGCTGGCCTTTGTCGAACAGAGCGTCATCCCGCCCAGGTATGCCATCGGCGGGCGCGGCTATACCCACAGCATCCTCAATTATCCGCGTCTGCTGCGGGATGGGCTGCTGGCCTACCGCCGTCGCCTGCGCCGGGCCGTCAAGTCCGCGTCCGTGACCGCCGCCGCCCAGGCCTCCGCCCAAGGTGCGGCTCCGGAGACTTTCGCCGCCGCCCTCCTGCGTGTGCTGGAGGCCATCATCGCGTATCACGGCCGCTGTCTGAAGCAGTTGCGGAAGGAGCAGGCCGACCCCGGCCTGATCGCCGCTTTCGAACAGGCGCCGTTGCGGCCGGCGAAATCCTTCCATGAGGCCGTCCAGGCCGTCAACTTCATGTTCTATCTTGACGGCTGCGATTCCGCCGGTCGGCTCGACGCCTGTTTCGCGGCGTACCAGGACAGCGCCACCGCCGATGAACGGCAGGAGCTTCTGGGCGCCCTGTGGCGCAATTTCGACCTGAACAATGCCTGGCATGTCCTGCTTGACAGCCGACTGCCGCTGGCGCAGGAGGCTATCCGGGCGCAACGGCCCTGGCGCCGGCCCAATGCCGGCCTGCTGGTTGACGCGTCGACCCCGGCGTCCGCCTGGGACGCGGTCTTTGACTCCTGGCTGTGCGGCAACCCCAGTCCGTCCCTGTATGCCCGGGATCACTATGCCGCCCATATTGAGCGGCTGCTGGGGGTGTCAGGCGCCGATGTCGACGACTTCGCCTTCGGCGGCTGCACGGAGCTCATGGTGCAGGGCAAGTCGAATGTGGCCTCCATTGACGCGGGCATCAATCTGCTGGAAGTCCTGGCGGCGGTCGTGCGTGAACGCCGCCATTCAGACTTCGAGGCGCTCTGGCGGAGCCTCGAACAGGCGATTCGTGGCCATGTCGCGGTTGTGGCCAAGTCGGTTTTGGCCCATCATGACTTCATGGCGGCGTACCGGCCGCAAGTGATCAGGTCGCTGTTCATCGATGACTGCATTGACCGCGGCGTTGAATACAATGCCGGCGGCGCGCGCTACTGCGGCGGCGTGATCAATGTCGCCGGGCTGACCAATGTCGTCAACTCCCTGTTCGCCTGGCAATGCGCGTATGACGGGCGCCTCGGTGCGACCCCGGCGCAGCTCGCCGTCGCCCTGGACGACGATTTCCGCGGCCACGACGACCTCCAGCTGCGCCTGCGCCGGCTGCCGAAATTCGGCAATGGCGATGATGATGTGGACGCCCTGGCCGCGAAGCTCTCGGCCATGCTCTTCCAGGAGATCATCCAGTACAGCCGACCGGATTTTCATTTTCTGCCGTCGGTGATTCTGTTTGTCACCTATGGCTTTTTGGGGTCCTATGTGCCGGCCACAGCCGAGGGCCGGTCGGCCGGCGCGCCCCTGGCGGATTCGGTCGGCGCCGCGGCCGGGACCGACCGGCAGGGACCGACGGCCCTGTTGCGTTCCGTGGGCGCCATTGATCACTGCAATGCCTTGGGCACGACGATTCTCAATCTTCGGCTCAGCCGGCAGATGCTGGCCAAGCCGACGGCGCGAGAATGCCTGAAGGCCTTGGTGCTCGGTTACTTCCAGTTGGGAGGCCTGCAATTGCAGGCGACCGTGGCCGACCCGGAGACGCTCCGCGCCGCAGTCGCCGACCCGGAGGCTCATGGTCATGTTATGGTCCGCATCGGCGGTTACAGCGAATACTTCACGCGGCTTTCACCGCAACTCCAGCAGGAAGTCATCCGCCGGGAAGAACATGGGGGAATTTAGTGGACAGTGGACAATAGTGGACGTTAGTGAACAGTGGACAATAGGGGATGCTAGTAGGCAGCGGGCGTGAGTGTTTGTCAGCGGGGGAGTCGTTGGGCGACTGTCAGAATGCCGCTGACTTTTCCGTCATCACGATTGATCATCCTTGCGTCGCCCAGGCGCGGAACCGGCCGTTGCTTGAGTCCGGGAAAATCAGGCGAACGGAGTTATATTGCCTGTTGCCGGAAGGGGAGAGGAAAACGACGCCGGCCAAGGCGAACAGGAGCCCGTTGGAACTGGTGGGGACGTTATGACCGAACAAGATCAGGCAGCAGCCACGAACACCGCCGAAGAAGCCGCCCTGTCGAGCGGTTCGTACGACATCTTGCGCCAACGCCTGTTGAATCTTGACGCCGAGCTGAACCGGCGCCTGGGCAGTCTCAACCAACGGCGTCGGGAGCTGTTCGGCGGGCAGGACAACCAGCTGGTCGGCGACGACCGGGTGACGACGGCGAAAACCTGCGTCCCGCGCGACATCGTCGCCGTCGGCGACCGGCTGGTGCTCGGCTACAACGTGCCGGTCGGCAACAACTCCGAAGTCGACATCGCCGACGTTTTCTGCACCCACCTGTTCGACGGCGAATCGCTGCACGCCGCACCGGAACAGCTGTTTGCCGATCCGCGCTTTGTCAAGGATTTCAAGGAGCTGTACCGATACTACAAGACCGCCCGTTTCCTGCAGTTCTGGAAGCGGCCGGGCCGGCTTCTCCTGGTTTTCCAGAATGGCGCATCGTGCCAGGATGTCAAAATCTTCCGTTTCGCTTTGGACGAGCAGGGCGGGCTGACGTATCTGGATGACGCTGGCGACGCCGACTACCGGCTGCCACCGCAGCAGGCGCCGGTTTGGCAGACGACCACCCGGGAACAGCAGGTCGCCGGCGCCCATCCGCATGTCAACGTTGACAACACGCTGTTTGTGGAATGCATCGGCGGCGACCTGACCATCAAGACGGAAAACAACACCGACACCGGCGCGGGCATCCTGTCCGAAACGGTCGAGGACCGCGACCAGGGCCTGGATGACGCGGTCATTCAATTCGCCAAGGTGGATGCGCTTCTGCTGCTGCGAATCCGGCCGTATCGGGAGGAACGCTGGCGCCATTTCATCTACAACCGGCACTTGGGCCAGGTCCGGCGCGTTGACGCCATCGCCCGGACTTGCCTCCGCCTGCCCGAAAACCAGGGTTTGGTCTTTCCGCGCGGCTGCTACCTGATGGATGGCGCCCTGCGGGAATTCGACGGGCCAGCCGACGGCATGCAGTTTCTGGAATGCGTCCGCGCGCCGAATGGCGAGGATTTCCTGTATGTGTTCTACCAGCCGGAGCAGGGGCGCCATGTCCTGTTGGCCTATAACATGATCGCCAAGCAGCTGGCCACCCCGCTGCGCTGCCATGGGTTCTGCCTGTTTGATGATGGCCGGATGGTGCTGTTCTCGGCTCCGGACCACGAACCGCGCCTGCATCACCCCATGCAAATCTGGCAGACGCCGTTTTGCGCCGACAGTTTCCAGCCGCCGCAGCCGGCGGAAAGCTACCTGTCCAGAATCGGCAACCGCGAGCTGGTGCGCGGCATTTCGGAAGGCTATGGCCTGAGTCGGCTGGTCCGCCATGACACCATCACCCTGGGCGTCTACCAGGAGCTGGTCCGGGCCGCCCGCCGCATGCTCGATGCGTACCACTGGCTCGGCCATGAAGAGGCCGGCGACCTGGGCAAGGTCGTTGGGGACATCCGCGCCACGGCCATTGCCGCCGTCGGCGAATATGAAAAGGTGCTCCGCATCCGCGCCGATCATGAACAGCAGCTGGAAGCCAGCGCCGCGGCCATCCGCACCCTGGAGTCCGAATTGGCCACCAGCGCCGCCACCAGCGGTATCGACGACTATGTCCGCGCCATGGATCGAATCCGCATTCAGCGCGGACAGGTGCTCGCCTTGCGCAGCCTGCGCTATGCCGATCAGGAAAAGGTCGAGGCGCTTGATGCCCGGCTGGCCGGGCTCAACCGGCAGATGGCTTCGGCATGTCTCGATTGCCTGAGCGCCGAGCACGCCTTGAAGGTCTATGACGACGCCCTGGCCGCCCTGGAGGCGCGTCAGCAGGCCGCAACCCGCGGCGTTGACCTGAAGCCCGTTCAAGCCGAACTCGACGACTTGGCGGTTCGCCTGGATCTGCTGACCGACGTCGTCAACAATCTGCAGGTCGACGACCCGGTGCGGTCCGCGGCGATCATCAATGACATCACCGATGTCTATGCCGGAGTCAACCGCCTGCGCGCTGCCCAGCAGAACCGCCTGCGGGAGCTCGGCCAGGAAGAGGCCCGGGTGGAATTCGCCGCCCAGTTCAAACTCCTCTCACAAAGCGTCGCCAACTACATCGGCATGTCCGATACCGCGGCCAAAGGCGATGAGTTCCTGACCAGGATCATGATCACCCTGGAGGAATTGGAGGGACGCTTTGCCGACTATGAGGAGTTTCTGACGCGCCTGACAGACAAGCGCGAGGAAATCGTCGCGGCCTTCAATGCCCGCAAGCAGCAGCTTGACGACGAGCGCCAGGCGCGGGCCCAGCATATCCTGTCCACGGCCCAGCGTATTCTGAAGGGCATCCAGGCCCGGGCGGAGTCGTTGAGCGAGCCGGCGGCGATTTCCGCCTGCTTCATAACCGACGCCATGGCGATGAAGTACATCGACTGCGTGTCACGCCTGCGACTGCTGGAGGAGTCGGTCAAGGCGGATGAGCTGGAAGGCCAGTTCAAAGCGGCCCGGGAGGCGCTGCTGCGTCAGCTGCGCGACCGGCAGGACATTTTCACGGCCGACGGCGCGGCCGTCACGCTGGGCGAACACCAGTTCAATGTCAACCGCCAGCCCTTGGAGTTGACGACAGTGGTGCGCGACGGCGTGCTGTGTCTGCATTTGACCGGCACGGATTTCAGCGAACCGGTGACCGACCCGGCCCTGGTCGCCTGTCGTGACCTTTGGTCCAGAACCATCCCCAGCGAGGCGCCGGAGGTCTACCGCGCCGAATACCTGGCGTATGAAATCTTCCGCCGGGCCCAGCACGGCGAACGCGGCCTGACCCTTGAGCAGCTGCGCCGCCTGGCCGGCACGGGCAAACGCGGCGCGGGGGCCGGCGCCGAATCCGCTGTGACGCCCCCGCCGGCGTTGGTCGAGCTGACGCGCGCCGAGGCGGCGCAGCGGTACGACGAGGGCTATGAACGCGGTGTCCACGATTACGACGCGGCACTTATTCTGCGCGACTTGATCACCCTCCACGACCGCTGCGGCCTGCTGCGCTATGCCAGTGCCGGCCGGTCCTGGGCCGTCCTGTGCTGGTGCTTCCATCCCGATGCCGACCGGAAAAACGCCTGGCGGCAGCGCCTGCGCAGCTATGGCGAAATGTCCGGCATGTTCAATCAGCAGGAAATCCACCCGACCTATGTCGCCGACCTGAAAAAGCTGCTGACGGAATTTGCCGAGCTGGCCCGGCTGCCCTTTCCGGCCGCCGCCCTGGACCAGGCCGCCGAGTATCTGTTCTTTGAATTGCAGGACCAGGAGGAGCTGCGCTTTACCATGACGGCGGAGGCGGTGAAGCTGGCCGAAGACCTGCGCCGGACCATGCGGGAACGCCACGCTGAAGAGCGTTTTGACCGGACGCTGGCCGGCCTGTCCTCGCCCGGCGCCCGCATTGCCCTGGCTTATGACTGGGTGACGGCCTTCCTGGAACACGCTGGCGATGCCTCGCAAAAGCATTTTGCCTGGGAGATGACGACGCTGGTCGGCGCCGATGGGGAGACCCTGCGCGCCGACGGCATGTCGGCCGCTGTCAGCACGGTGGTCGGCGGCCTGCGCGGCACGCACCCGCTGGTGCAGTCGGGCAAGCTGGCCTTGCAGCTGGATACCTTCCTGCTGCGCCTGGAGGACTTCCGGTCACGGCAGGCGCCGCGCTTCCGCGAATACCAGCGCCTGCGCGGCGAGATGCTGGAGACGCGCCGGCGTGACCTGCGGCTGTCGGAATTCAAGGCCCGCACCATGGGCGGTTTTGTGCGGAACCGGCTGATCAGCGAGGTCTACCTGCATTTTGTCGGCGCCAACTTCGCCAAGCAGATGGGCGCGGCCGGGCCGCGCCGGCGCAGCCAGCAGATGGGGCTGCTGCTGCTGATTTCCCCGCCGGGATACGGCAAGACCACCCTGATGGAATATGTCGCCGAACGTCTGGGCCTGACCTTCATGAAGGTCAACGGTCCGGCCATCGGCAACCGCGTCCTGTCCCTCGACCCGGCCGAGGCGCCCAACGCGACCGCCCGCGAGGAGCTGCTGAAACTCAACCTCGCCCTGGCCATGGGCAACAATGTGATGATCTATCTGGACGACATCCAGCATCTGAACCCGGAATTCCTGCAGAAGTTCATTTCCCTGTGCGACGCCCAGCGCAAGATCGAAGGCGTCCGTGGCGGCCTGGCTAAGACGTATGACCTGCGCGGCAAAAAGGTTGCGGTCGTGATGGCCGGAAACCCCTACACCGAAAGCGGCGGCGTGTTCAAGGTGCCGGACATGCTGGCCAATCGCGCCGACACCTATAACCTCGGCGACATCAGCGCCGCGCAGGCCGATGTCTTTGCGCTCAGCTTCCTCGAAAATACCCTTTCGTCAAACCCGGTCCTGGCGGCCTGGAACAACCAAGGCGGGAACCTGGCCGATGTCGCCAACTTCGCCCTGGCCGCCGAACGCGGAACCCTGGACGGCATTTCCTTTGCCGAGACCTACGCCCCGGGCGAATTGGACGATGTCATCAAGACGGTGCGGCACCTGCTGCGCGTCCGCGACATTGTCCTCAAGGTCAACCGGCAGTACATCTATTCCGCGGCCCAGCAGGACGAATACCGGACCGAACCGCCGTTCCGCCTGCAGGGCTCGTACCGGAACATGAATCGCATGGCCGAAAAGATTTTCCCGGTCATGAGCGACGAGGAAGTCGACCAGGTCATTCTCGACCATTATCGGAACGAGGCTCAGACTTTGACCACCGGAACCGAAAGCAATCTGCTCAAATTCAAGGAGATCATGCAGTGCCAGACGGATGCGGAGGCTCTGCGTTGGGAAGACATCAAGGCCGAATTCACCCGGCGCCGGAATCTCTCCGGTCTGGATGACGCCAATGATTTTGGCCGCCTGATGGCGCAGCTGTCGGCCTTCAGCGCCGGGCTGGGGCAGGTCCGCAGTTCGCTTGACCATGGTTTTGCCCAGGCAGCCGATCGCCTCGGCAAAGTCCTGGCGGCACAGCCGCCAAAAGACCAGGGCGCGGACCATGTGAAAATCGACCTGGCGCCCCTGGTCAGTGCCCTGCAGAACCAGCGCGTGGACCTGGCGCCTTTGGTTGACGCCCTGCAGAACCAGCGCGTGGACCTGGCGCCTTTGGTTGACGCCCTGCAGAACCAGCGCGTGGACCTGGCGCCTTTGGTTGACGCCCTGCAGAATCAGCGCGTGGACCTGGCGTCGCTGGCTCAGGCGATGCAAGGCGCCAAGGCTGGCGACGCGGAGGCGCCGACTGAACTCAAGGCCGTCATGCCCCCGGAATATGCCAAAGCCTGGGAACGCCAGATTCTGATCCTCGAAGCCCTTATTCCATTGCTTGATGCCGTCCGTGAACAAGGTGAATCGTTCGCGAGACTGCAGGAATTCCTGGAAAAACGCGGCTGAAAAGAACCACCGATGGACACCGATGGACACCGATGGACACCGATTTATTTTAATGAAGAAACGCCTCAGGCC
>CAYOUR010000131.1:0-11897 GCA_964407145.1 uncultured Lentisphaeraceae bacterium
GGGGGAAGAGACACCTCTGCTTTGGCCGCCCGGAGGGCGGGACTACCTACGGCAGCCTGAAATCAAGCGCGTACCACCGCATTTCGCACGTTGACCGCCTATTCTCAATCGGTGACCGATGACCGCAATCCGTAACCGGCCACCGATTGATAACGACGCCTTGGCACGGGTCTGTCATCCTTGCCGGGTGTCCGCAAGCGAACCGTTGTCGTGCTGCCGACGGTTAGGCGCCACGGACCGCGACCGATTCAGTTTGCCGGCAAAAACGCGGCGGCGACTTGCACTTCACGCCTTTATATGGTATAATTCATCATACCAGAATTTCCGGGTCTGGCCATTCACCGGAGCATCCGCACCCGTGTGCGAAACATCACCTCCCGGTTCCACCGGGGCAGCCGACCAACCGATCAAGGAAAAAACAGCATGAAATCAGCCACACGCGCATGGGCCGTTGTAGTAGTGTTTGCGATGGTCTCGTGGGCGTGGTCGGCGGAGCCGGTTGCCGTCGGCTCTGACGACCTGCTGTTTCTGGCTCATTTCAACCACACGCTGACGCCTGAGAAGGGCAACAGCGAGGGCATGATCAACCGAGCCGAGCTCACGGCCGGGTTCAAGGGGTATCCTTTTCTGGACAGCGTTCCCGGCCCCGAGGCGCTCAATGTGCACCGCGGCCGGCGCTATCTGGTCTTTCCCGTTGCCGGGAACTTTGACGTCCGCCAGGGCACCCTGCAGTTCATGGTCCAACCACAGTGGGGGTCGGATGGCTATGGCCACTGCGTGCTGTTCAAGCTGGTGTTCGCCGGCGGCAAGCGCGAGGGACTGTCGACCTCAACGGAAAACTCGTTTGTCATCCAGAAGCTGCCGCGCCGGAACGAACTGGCTTTTTCGCACGCCGGCGACGGCATCACCCGGGCCATCCCCTACAGCACCCAGGCTTGGCATCAGATCGCCGTCACCTGGGACCAGGCAGCCGGACAGCGCACCTTCTACATCAACGGCGAAAAGGTCGGTGAAGGCAAATACCTGCCCATGACCGAAACGGCGGTCGAATTCATCCTGGGCGCCCCGCTGACCTGGAATGCCCAGGCCTTCCTGGATGAAGTGCGCATCCTGCGACGTGTCCTCTCCGAAGACGAAATCCGGCAGGACTGCCAAGCCCTGCTCGCCGGCCGTGAATTCCCCCTGCCCGGCCAGGCGGCGGTTTCAGTCCCGAAGCTGACCCCCAAGACCGTTGTCGCCACCGCCGCCGGCTTTGCCGCCAGCCTGCATGACGCCGGCTTCACCGTGGCCAAAAGCAGCCAGGAGGCCATCATCGACGGCGCCCTGGACGAGGCGCCCTGGCAGACCGCCAGCCCGATCACCGGCCTGGTCACCCGCCGCGGCGAAACCTGCGAGGCCAGCACTGCCTACCGGCTCTTCTACACCGACCAGGCCCTGTACATCAGCGCCGAAATGCAGGAGAATGACATGGCCAACCTGGTGGCCATGTACGACCAGCGCGACCAGGCCATCTACAATGACGACTGCATGGAATTCCTCCTCGACATCGACGGCGAGTCGGAGCGGTTCTACCACTTCGCGGTCAACGCCCTGGGCAGCCTGTTCGACGCCCGCACCGGCGATTCCAACTGGAACGGCAATGGCATCGAAGCCAAAGGCGTCCGCCACGATCTGGGCTGGCGGGTGGAGATGCGCATCCCCTTTGCGGCCTTCGGGCTGACCGCGCCGCTGCCCGGCGAATACTGGGGCGCGCGCTTTGGCCGACAACGCCGCGCCGGCAAGCGCGAAGTCAGTTCCGCTCCCCAAGTCGCCGACGGCGGCTACAACCAGCGCGCCTACCTTGGCCTGCTCCGCTTCAGCTCCGGGGCCGAGCTGGCTGACTGGCGCCTGCACTGCCCGCGGTCGGAATTCCAGCTCGGCTGCAACCAACTCTCCCTGGAATTGGCCAACCGCACCGCCACCGACCGTAACCTGTTCCTGCAGGCCATCCAGTTTGACACCAACAACCACCGCCTGGCCGAACAGGATGGCGAAGTCACCGTGCCGGCCGGCGGCGCCGTCACCCATGACTTCAGCATCGATGTGCTTGACGACACCTGCGAACGCATCGTCCTGCTCCTGACCGATGACCAGGGAGCCATCCTGGCGACTGAAATCCTCCGGCGCGGGTTCATCTTCGTCGACCCCGGCCTGCGGGTCCAGGCTGAACTTCTACGCCAGCTGCAGCATGGCCTGGGCAGCCGGTCGACCCTGCGCCACCCGGTCTACCAGGGCGCGGCCCAGGCGATACAGCAGCTGGACCAAGTCCTGCAAGGCTTCCAGGCGGAACTGGAGCAGGCGCGGCAGGCGCGGCGCGTCGTGCCCGCCGAACGCTACGCCGAAACAGCCGCCTGGGTCAAGGGCTTCCAGGACTTCCAGGACAACTACCGCTACCTGGCCTGGGAGGTCAATCCCTGGGATTACGGCTCGCCTGACGAGCTGCCGCCCATGGATTACGACTTCGACCGCCTGAAGCTGAGTTTCCACCAGGGCGGAAACGAGCGCGAGGCCGTGACCTTCGTGCTGTCCGGCCTGCTCTGCGGCGCCCGGCTTGATCTGCGGGTCGTGCCGATCGCCCATGATGTCCGCAACCGGCCCTTCATTTCCGGCGACAATTTCGAGGTTTTCACCGAGCCGTACATGGACCACAACGGCGTCACCATCACCGCGCCGCTGGTGCAGGCCCCAGGCAACATCGTCACCCTGACCCCCGGCTCGGCGCAGCGCGTCTGGGTGATCTTCAATTCCCGCGGCGTCCCGCCCGGTGACTATGAAACCAGGATAGACCTGAAGCCGTCCTACCAGTACGGCATCCCCAACCGAAGCCTCCCCGTCGAGCTGAATATCTGGAAGTTCACCCTGCCGGAAACGCATGAATGGCCCCTCGACTGCTTCTTCTGGACCGGCCAGTTCATCCCGCTCGATGAAACCGCCCTGCTCCGGCTCATGCACGACTACCACATCAACTGGACCATGACCGAATCGATCAACTACACCCGCGGCTTCATCAACGACCGCCGCAAACGACCGCCACCGCCAGAAGGCAGGCTCTACAACCCAGAACTGACCCGCACCGCCAACCAGGAATTCTTCGAGGAGGCCAAACGCCTGAAAATGAAATTCATCTTCGCCTGGGGAACCGGCCCGGACCTGGCCTGGCATCAGATCATGGACGAACGACTGGAAAAAATGGGCTTCACCAGGGACGACTACATCTTCAAAGGCGGCATCCGGGATGAATTCAAGAAAAGCGACATCCCGGCCAACCAGGCCTTCCGCGACGCCATCCTGGCAGCCAATCCCGGCTGGAAATTCCAGGCCGTCTACCTGAGCACCCCGCCCCCCAGCGGCGCCACCCTGGAAGACCTCGAGGCCGCCCGCCTGACCGACTTCTACAAGAACTGGACGATCATCTCGGGCCGTCTGGCCGACCCGCAACGCGGCCCCGAGACGATCGCCTATTTCCGGGAACGCGGCTGTGACATCTGGCCTTACCGCTGCAACCGCAACATGCAGACGCTGCCCGTGCTGGAATACTACCGCTTCTTCCCCTGGTTCGCCTACCTGAACGACCTGGATGGCGTGGCCTTCTGGACCGCCTATTCGTCCAAGGGCGACGACGGCTTCGACCACCGCGACGGGTATGACGACGGCATCGCCTGGCGTGGCATCAAGAAGACGCCCATTCCGACCAAGCGCCTGCAGGCCGTGCGTGAAGGCCTGGAAGACGTTGCCTACATGCACCTCCTGAAACAAGCGCTCGAGCAGGCCCGGGGACGCCTGGGCCAGGACGAGCTGGCCAAGTATGAAAAACTGCTGAAGGAGACGCCGGCCCAGCTGATGCAGGACAATTCCCAGGCCGCGGTCAACACGTGGCGCCGGCAAACAGGCGAGGCGATCGACGCGCTTCAGCCCTGATGCCCCCGGCCATGGCGGCGCTCCCGGCGCCGGGACGGTCTGCTTCCGCCCAGCCCGGCCGCCGCGCCGCCGCCCAGCCCGGGGCGCATCCTCACGTCACCGTGATTTTTTGCCCGTGCGTCTCGCGCATGCGCAGAGAGCAGACGAAAACGAGTCCGGAAAAGAAGAACAGCACGGCGAACACAGCCAGGTACGAGGCCCGGCCATAGACCAGGACGCCCTCGACCAGCTCCGGGGCAAAGGCGTCCATCAGCAGACCGGTCAGATTGCCGAAGAAGGCAACCGCGAGGAAAAAGCCGAAGTTCATGAAGCTGATGGCCAGACCGACCTGCTCTTCCGGGTTGGTCTCCCGCAGCAGCGGAATGGCGATGGACGACATGCTGCCGGTCAGCGACAGCAGGCAGAACAGCACGGAAAGCATGGGCGTGCGCCAATCCAGGAAGACCATCGCCGTCAGGGCGCCGAACGACCCGATGCTGACCACGCCGGCCAGACGGCAGAAAATCCGACGGCGGTTGCCCAGCAGCCGGCTCAGCACGGCGAAGAGGAAGCCGCAGGACGCGGAAATCAGCCCCAAAAACGACAGCACCGTCGCCGCCGTCATCGGCGCCAGGCCGCCGAAATCCTCCAGGAACTTCTTGCCTAACACCGTCTGGATGACATAATACAGCCCCCAGTTGATGCCGGTGAAGATGAACAGGCAGAGATTGTGCCGCAGCTTGAGCACGCCGGCAAAATTGCTCAGCCGGAGCGCCACGTCGCGCTTCACGGCCGGCAGCACCAAAGACAGCCGCGCCCCGGCAAAGCCGAAATACAGCACCAGCGACAGCATGGCCATGACCAGCAGGACGGACCGGTAGCCGATCTCCGCCGCCACGGCGACAAACGGGGCATTGGCGGCAATGCCGCCGGCATACCCGAACAAGATCATGATCGACACCATGATCGGGTAGTTCCGGTCAAAACAGCGCATGATCTCCTTGATCAGGCTGAGATAAAGGGCGCTGGCGCCAAAACCGGTCAGAACGCGGCCGATGTACAGCATCGGCAGGGAATGCGATAACGGAAACACCAGGGAGCCCAGACAGAAGACCAGCCCGCCGTACAGAATGACACGGATGCCACCATAGCGGTCAATCAGCATGCCGATGATCAGCTGGTTGAACGCGTAGATGTACATGAAGGACGACCCCAGGCCCGTGACCGCCGACGCGGAAGCCTGGAACTCCGCCTGCAACTGGCTGAAAATCGCCCCCGGAATGGCGACCCGCTGCATGTTGGCAAAAAAATACATCCCCGTCCCGCACGCCAGCAGCGTCCACAGCGCCAGGCTGCGCGGGGTGGTGTTGTCCGTTCCCTGCATGATGATTCCGATTTCCGGCTTCAGGCCTTGTCAGGCCTTGTCAGGGCCCGCACGGCATGTTGTTTGTGACAAAATGGAAGTCCGAAGGACGACGTCCGAGACTCCGCGGCCGGCCGGCCGCGGGACACGACCGGAGTATCCGGCCCGGCCGAGCGACTCTGCCCAATGCCTGCGGCCGCGGACCGGCGGCGCCACTCGGACGTCCAGACCGCGGCGGTAGTCCTGGAAGCCTGGCCGCCCTGGTGCGCAGGCGTCTCCGCGGTCATTCACTCAGCCACAGCGACTTGACATCGGCCATGACTTCGACCGGGGTCGGGGCGCGAGTGTACAGCTTGAGGTCCGCGATGGCGCCCGGAAAGCCATACGCAGAGCCTGCCCGGCAACTGCCGATGCGACAGCACGCTCCTGGAGATACGGTGATAGGGTTTACGGCGCCGCCGGACGTTCCTTCCCAGCATCAGCGAGCAAGTCCGCCACTTCCTTGAGGCGCTGCGGGATGGCGATGTGCTGCGGGCATTTGGGAACGCACTTGCCGCAGGACCGGCATTGTTCGGCCAGCGCGGCCGGCGCCAGGGCTTCCCACAGCTTCAGCAGTTCGGCGCGCTTCTGCGCGGCGGTTTCGGCGTCGGCCACGTCCAGATCGGAAAGCAGCCGTTTGCCCACGGCCTTGTTGTAAAGCCCGAAGTTGCCGGGGATGTCGACCCCGAACGGACACGGCAGGCAGTAGGCGCAGGCCGTGCAGGGAATCGGCGCCGCCTGCAGATACGCCTCCAGCGCCTGCTGCAAAAGGGCTTTCTCCGACTCGGTGATGGGCTGAAAATCGGCCATGGTGGCCAAGTTATCCAACAGCTGCTCCTGCGTGCTCATCCCGCTGAGGACCGTCAGGACGCCAGGCAGGGAGGCTGCATAGCGGATGGCCCAGGAGGCCAGGCTGCGTTGCGGCGCGGCCTGGCGCAGGATGGCCGCGGCCTTGTCGTTCAGCGTCGCCAGGGCGCCGCCCCGGACCGGCTCCATGATGATGCAGGGAAGCCCCTTGGCCCGCGCCATCTCATACAGGACCTTGGCATTCTGCAGGTCCCAATCGAGATAGTTCAGCTGGATTTGCACGAAGTCCCAGCTGAATTCATCCAGCAGCTGCTGCATCAGCGACAGCGGCCCATGGAAGGAAAAGCCGAACTGGCGAATGCGGCCGGACTGTTTTTCCCCGTACAGGTAATCCAGGACCTTCTCCTTGACATAGAGCCTCTCGAACTCCTCGCGGCTTGACAGCGAGTGCAGGAGATAGTAGTCAAAGTAGCCCACCTGGCAGCGTTCGAGCTGGTCGGCGAACAGCTTCCGGGCGCCGGCAAGGTCCTTGAGCAGCCAACCGGGCATCTTGCTGGCCAGGTGAAAACTGTCCCGCGGGTACTTTTTCAGGGCGGCGCCGACAAACGGCTCGGACTGGCCGCTCAGGTAGCCCCAGGCCGTGTCAAAGTAATTGACGCCGTGCTCATACGCGTAGTCCAGCATCGCCGTCGCGGCAGCCGCGTCGATGTCCTTGCTGCCCGCCGCCAGAGGCAGACGCATGCAGCCAAAACCCAGTTTGGAAACAGCCGGAGACGGGCTGGCGTGTTCCTGCTTTTTCATCCGTTAACATCCTTGTTCAAGGTGAGTTGTCAGTTTCATTCGGCCAAGTCCATGGCATACTTTAGCACGAATTCACCATTTTTCCCGGTCGGCAACGCAAATACCGGCGCGCCCCGTAACCGGTCACCGGTTGAGAATTGCGCCATGGTATGGTGTCGTCGTCCTTGCACGATGCCCGGCCAATGAGGCTCGACAACCTACGGCAGCCTGAAGGCGGGACTGCATATGACCGCCCGGAGGGCGGGACTGCATATGACCGCCCGGAGGGCGAGACAAACATAACCCCGGGTGACCGATGCCCGAAGGGCGAGGGAACCCGGGGGAAGAGACACCTCTGCTTTGGCCGCCCGGAGGGCGGGACTACATACGGCAGGCTGAAATCAAGCGCCTACCACCACATTTCTCACTTTGACCATAATTCTCAATCGGTGACCGGTTACCGCGCCCCGCCCCCACTTTGGCGAAATCGCTCATCTTGCGTCGTCTGCCACCGGCAGGGGTGGCGCCAATGACGCCCGGCGGAGGCGCCGCCAACACGAGCGCCCGAAACCTATGACAATTTTTTCATGTTTTTTCTTTCCGGAAACTTGAATCAGGAAAAGGAAGTGATTATAGTAAGGGTCATCAACCAGGAGGTGAAAGATGAGTCATCCAGAGCAACCGGCGGCGCAGTGGACTTTTCTGACGAACCACGCCCATGTGCTTCTGTGCATAGCCAAGAATCCCGACTTTCGTCTGCGGGACATTGCTGATTTTGTCGGCATTACGGAGCGGGCCGTGCACCGGATCGTGACCGACCTGACGGAGGCGGGCTTCATTGATGTCAAGCGGGACGGGCGGTGCAATGTCTATGTGATGCATCCGGAGAAGAATTTGCGTCATCCGATTGAGGCGCACCGCCAGGTCTCCGACCTGATTCAGCTGATTGAAAACCGACTTTGACGATGGTGCGGGCCTCGTTTGCCGGTTTTCGACCGGGGCGCCCGGCAAGCGGTGGCCACCGCCTGCCGGAAACACCAGCGCCACGGCCTGGACAGTTGATCATCAGAGGCCTGAACACATGAAACGGACTGGGAACAGCCAACGAATGCCAGACCAACAGAGCCCAACCGATTCTGCCGCTTCTCTTCCCGCGGTCTTTCTCGACCGCGACGGGACGTTGATTGAAGATGTCGGCACCCTTCATTCACCGGAGCAGATCCGGTTGTTCCCGGACACGATCAAAGCCCTGCGCCGGTTGCAGGAGAACTATGTCCTGATCGTGATCACCAACCAGTGCTGCATCGCCAATGGCGAGGCCACCGCCGACCAGGTCAGCCGTGTCCACGCGCATCTGGACGAACACCTGCGGCGCAACGGCATCACGATTCGGGACTGGTATGTCTGCCCGCATCGCCGGGAAGACAACTGCGCCTGCATCAAGCCAAAACCGGAACTGGTGCTGCAGGCGCAAAGAAAACACGGGCTTGACCTGACCAGGTCGTTTGTGATCGGCGACCACCCCCACGACGCCCTGACCGCCAACGACCTGGGCGTTTTTGGCCTGTATCTGCTGACGGGACATGGCGGCAGGCATCGGCACGAATTGGCCGCGGACCAACTGGTTTTCCACCGGATTTCTGATGCCGCCGAATGGATTCTCAGCCATCCTGGCAACCTGGCCGACCTGAACAGACAAGTCGGCAGAGCCGCGGAAACCATTCGCCGCGGCGGAGTGGCCGCCTTCCCGACCGAAACCGTTTACGGCCTGGGGGCGGATGCCTTTCAGCCGCTGGCCGTGGAACAGATCTTCAGAATCAAGGGCCGGCCGCACAACAATCCCCTGATCGTCCATATTTCCGCTGCCGCTCAGCTGGAACTGCTCGCAGCCAAGGTTCCGGAAACCGCGCGACGCCTGGCGGAAAAGTTTTGGCCGGGGCCGCTGACCATCGTCCTCCCGAAGCGCGCCGAGGTTCCCGGCATCGTGACCGCCGGCCACGACACGGTGGCCGTGCGCATGCCCGCGAATCCCATCGCCCTTGATCTGATCAGACAATGCGGCAGCCCCCTGGCCGCCCCCAGCGCCAACCGGTTCACCGACGTCAGCCCCACCACCGCCCGGCACGTGCAGGACCAGCTGGGGGACCGCTGCCCAATCGTCATCAACGGCGGCGCCTGCCGGGTCGGCCTGGAGTCGACCGTCCTGTCGCTCACCGGACCGACACCGGTTATGCTCCGTCCTGGCGGGGTCCCGCGGGAGAAAATCGAGGACCTGCTCGGCCCGGTGGAGACGCGCTCCTCATCCCCGGCTCAGGCCCAGGCGCCGGAAAGCCCGGGGATGATGCCCCGCCACTACGCCCCCGCAACCAGACTGGTCGCCGTCCAGGAAATTCCCTGGTCCTGCAGCAGGCGGCAGGACATTGGCCTGCTGCTTTTCAAACCATCGCCGCGGACCTTTGCCGGCGCCGTGGAAGTGCTCAGCCAATCAGGCGACGCCGATGAGGCCGCCGCCAACTTCTTTGCCGCCCTGCGCCGGCTCGATGCCTTGGGCCTGCGGGAAATCATCGCCGAATTCGCGCCTTCCCAAGGCCTCGGCCTGGCCATCAACAACCGACTCGTCAAAGCGGCAACCACCAACCCAAGGAACCATGAATAACCGCTGGCTAATCCTGGCCGCAGGCTGCCTCATCCAGACCATCCTGGGCGGCATCTATGCCTGGAGCACGTTCGTGCCGTATCTGTCCAAAGACTACGGGCTGAGCTCCGGGCAGTGCGGCCTCATCTTCGGCCTGGCCATCCTGACCTTCACCTCAACCATGATCCTGGCCGGTCGCGTGCTGACGCAAAAGGGACCACGCTTCACGGCGATGATCGCGGCGGGGCTGTTCACCCTGGGGTACCTGCTGGCCTCCTGGTCAGCGGGAAGCTTCGGCTGGATGCTCCTGGCCCTGGGATGCGTCGCCGGCGGCGGCGTCGGGTTCGGCTACGTCTGCCCGCTCACCATCGGCATGAAATGGTTCCCCGACAAAAAAGGCCTGGTGACCGGCGTCACCGTATCCGGTTTCGGCGCCGGCGCCATCCTGCTCGCCGTGGCCGCCGAACACGTCCTGCTGAAAGGCGTGGGCGTCCTCGTCTTCTTCCGCTGGTACGGCATCGGCGCCGGACTCATTCTCCTGACAGCCGCCCTGCTCTTGCGCGAACCGCCCGGGGCTCAGGGCAGCCATCCGGAAACCGGCGGACGCACGGCACGCCTCAACGGCCCCTTCACCCTGAGCCTGCTCGGCATGTTTGCCGGAACGTTCGCGGGACTGCTGATCATCGGAAATTTGACGCCGATCGTTCTCCAGGCCGGCCTGACCGAAGTACAGGCAGCCCTGGCCGTGTCCCTCTTCGCCGTCGGCAACGGCGCCGGCCGCATGGTCTGGGGAAAGCTCTTTGATCAATGGCATTACCCATGCATCCCGTGGTCACTGGGCGCGTTCGCCTTGGCGGCGGGGTTCCTGCTGCTGCCGCTGCCCGCCGGGATGCTCCTGGCTTCGGTCGTCCTGGCCGGCTTCTGCTTCGGCGCCAACTTCGTGGTCTACGCCTCGGCCATTTCCCGGCATTATGGCGTGCATGAGTTCCCGCGTCTCTACCCGGTCTGCTTCATGGCCTATGGCATTGCCGGGGTGACCGGCCCATGGCTGGGCGGAACTCTGGCCGATCACACCGGCAACTATCAGGCGGCCATCGTCATCTGCGTCGTGGCCGCCGCCGCGGCCGCCGCCGCAACCACCTGGAAATTGAACGCCTTCCACCACCAACCGGAAACACCACAAGGAGTTGTCGCATGAATCGGAAAGTCTCGGTCGCCATCCTCATGGGCAGCGCTTCCGACCAGGAAGTCATGTCCGAAGCCGGAAAGGCCCTGTCGGAACTCGGCATCCCCTTCGAGGCCCACGTGATGTCAGCCCACCGCACCCCGGACCGCGTGCACGATTTCGTCGCCGGCGCGCACGCCAGGGGAATCCGCGTCCTGATCGCCGGGGCCGGCAAATCGGCCCATCTGGCCGGGGTGGTCGCCTCGCTCACCTGCCTCCCGGTGATCGGCGTGCCCATGATGACTTCGGACCTCGGCGGGATGGATTCCCTGCTCTCGACCGTGCAAATGCCGCCGGGAATTCCCGTCGCCACCACGGCCATCGGCAAGGCCGGCGCCCGTAACGCCGGCCTCCTGGCCGCTGCCATCCTGGCCACCAGGGACGACGAGCTCTACCAAAAGCTCGAGGCCTTCCGCGCCGGCATGGCCGCCAAAATCGCCGACGACGACCTGCAGCTGCAACAGCAGGGCTGGGTCGCCAATCAATAATCCCCAGGCAATCCGCCGGCCGCTGCCCGAACGTCTTCGTGCCGCCGGCGGACACATCGAACACCACCAACACCAAGGAGAACAAAAAACGATGAGTCTCACCAAAAACAAGAAACTGAATGACTGGATTGAGGAAATCAGGGCCATGTGCCAGCCGGACCAGGTGGTGCTCTGCGACGGCTCCAAGGCGGAGTATGATCGCCTCATGGCGCAGATGGTCGAGTCCGGGGCGGCCATCAAACTGAATGAGGAAAAACGCCCGAACTCCTTCGCCTTCAACTCCGACCCGTCCGACGTCGCCCGCGTCGAAGGCCGCACCTACATTGCCACCGTCAAGAAAGAGGACGCCGGCCCGACCAACAACTGGATTGACCCGGTTGAGCTGAAGAAAACCATGCGGGCGCTGTACAACGGCTGCATGAAGGGCCGCACCATGTTCGTGATCCCGTTCTCCATGGGGCCGATCGGCTCCCCGATCGCCAAGATCGGCATCGAAATCACCGACTCGCCCTACGTGGTTGTCAACATGCACATCATGACCCGGGTGTCGACCAGGGTCCTTGACATCCTGGGCGCCGACGGGGACTTCATCCCCTGCCTCCATTCCGTCGGCAAACCGCTGGC